>DASYDR010000368.1:0-30295 GCA_036499545.1 Roseomonas sp.
CGCAGAGGATGCCACCCGCATCGGGGTCGCCCTTGCGCAGAACCGCCGCCGGGCGGCCCACCATGTCGGACATCCGGGTCGCCATCGAAACCCAGAGCCCTGCCTTCACACGCGCTTCCATGGGGCCGGACACTCGCAGGATCGGCGGCCGGCGCAACCCCCCTTGCGGGCGCCGCGGCCATCGGCTTGATAGCGCCCCTGGAGCATGTTCCGACGCAATCGAGGGCGCCATGGCGGAGAAGAAACTGACTGACGGCCAGCGCGCCTATGAGGCCAAGCGCGCCGCCAAGGCCGGCATGAGCCTGGACAAGTGGCTGGCCGACAAGGAGAAGCGGGAGAAGGCGGAAGCCGCCGCGGTCGCCAAGGCCGCGCGCGAACAGGCGGACGCCGCCGTGCCGAAGAAGCCCGGCTTCTTCTCCCGCCTGCTGGAAAAGGCCAACAAGCCGATCTGATGCCAACGGCCGGAGATGATGGCACTTCCATCGCTTCCGCCCACTGGTATCGCGCGCCGGGTTGGCCGGCGGCGGCGCGCAAGATCCCAGCCCATGTCACCGGTCATGCCTGATGGCCGGGGGCATGAGATGCTTCAGCGGCGGGCAACGCCCGCCGTGAGACCGCCGACCAGCCCGGTCACGGTGTTGAGCAGCCCGGGTACCAGCCCGTTGGGGCCGAGCACCGGCCCGGTCACCGCCGTCACGGTCGCCGGCAGCACCTGCGCCAATCCGGCCACACCCTGTACCGCCGGCACCGCGGCACTCACGGTCGCCGGCGGCATGGCGGCGATCGTCGCGACCGGCGCGGTGACCGCCGTGACCAGCCCGGGCAGCACGGCGGGCCGGGCGGCCAGCGTCGTCGCCAGACCGGTCACCGGCGCGGCCACGGTGCTGACCAGGCCTGTCACCGCCCCGACCTGCCCGATGGCGGGGCTGAGGATGTTGGTCACCGCCCCCGCCTGGCGGGTGAGGCCGCCGACCAGGGTCGTGGCCGTGTTCAGCGGGGGTGCGGCGGCGGCGAGCGCGCCATTGGCCGCACCGCCCACCACCGTCACCGCGGCAAGCGCGCGGCTGAGGTCAGGCAGCGCCTGCGCCTGAGCGAGGGCCGGCAGGCCGAGAAGCACGGCGGCAAGGCCGGCATGGAGGGCGGATCTGGCGAGCATGGACGGTTCCCTGCGCTGTCTGGGCGATGATCACCCGCGTCAGAGCCTGCCCAGGTCCCGGAAGCGAAACACAGCCTCCGATTGTCGTTTTTGGTCATCATGATCGCCAGGAGGTCGGCGCCACGGTCTCCTACAACATGCGCAGCAGCGAGCCGTCGCGGCGGATCAGGTGGTGGAACAGCGCGCCGCCGATATGGGCCGCGAGCAGCACCAGCAACGCCCAGCCGAAGACGGTATGGATGCCCTGCAGCCAGCCCCCCAGCCAGGCATTGGCTTCCATGAACTTCGGCAGGTCGATCAGGCGGAAATAGGCGGTCTCGCCCTGCAGCGGATAGCCTTGGGCATTGGTCGCGAAGAAGCCGAGGAGCGGCTGCAGGATCAGCAGGGCATAGAGCGCGTGATGCACCCCGTTCGCCACCGCCCGCATCACCGCCGGCACATGCCCGGGCAGTGCCGGCGGCGGGCTGAGGCGGCGCCAGAGCAGGCGCAGGATGACGACGAAGAACACGGTCAGGCCGGCCGATTCATGGATGGCGTAGAAGGCCATCTGGTCGTCGTCCTTGATGTGCTTGATGACGAAGCCGACCGGCAGCGCCACCGCGATCAGCAGCACCGTCGTCCAATGAAAGAGCTTCGCGAGCGTCCCGTATTGGCCATCCGGGTGCAGGGCATCGGTGCGTGCCACCACCGGCGCGGGCAGGCTGGCATCCATGCGGTGTCTCCTGGTTCGGGCCTCTGGCCCCAGACATGGTACGGGCACGGCCGATGGGAATGGTACCGCGATGATCGCCGCGCATGCGGATTGGAGCACCGACCCGCGCAAGCGCTGGGTCAGCATCGCCCGGAGCGGCACCGGTGGCTGGCGGGCGGAGGCCCCGCGGCCGGTCGGCGATCCGCTGGCGCTGGTGGCGGCCTTGCTGGCGGAAGGCAGGCCGCTGGCCTTCGGGCTCGATCTGCCGCTCGGCGTCCCACGCGTCTATGCCGCCGCCGCCGGCATCGGCTTCTTCCCGGATTTCCTGCGCGGCCTGGCGGCGCGGCCCGGCTTCTTTCATGTCAGCGCGGGGCTGGAGGCGGTGGCGCTCGACCGCCCCTTCTATCCGGCGCGCGGCATCAAGGGCATGACCCGGGCCTCCCATGCCGCGGCGCTGGGCCTCGCGGGCGGTGCCGCCGCCCTCTCCCGCCTCTGCGACCGGGCGACGGCGGAACGGCCGGCCGGCGCGCCGGTGTTCTGGACCCTCGGCGCCAACCAGTCGGGCAAGGCCGCCATCGCCGCCTGGCGGGACTGGCTGGCGCCGGCGCTGGCCGCCGGCGCGCCGCTGCGCCTCTGGCCCTTCGAAGGGCCAATCGCGGGGCTGCTCGCGCCCGGCAGCGCGGCACTCGCCGAGGTCTATCCCGCAGAGGCGCTGCGCCATTGCGGCATCCGGCTGCGCGGCAGCAAGCGCGTGACGGCCGATCGCGCGGCGGTGGCGGAGGCGGTCTTCGCCGCCATGGCGACCCGGCGGGTGGTGCCCTCCCCGGTGCTGGCCGGGGCGGTGCGCACGGGCTTCGGCGCCGATGCCGCCGGCGAGGACCGGTTCGATTCCCTGATCGGGCTGCTCGGCCTGATCGGGGTGCTGGATGGGTTGCGGCCCGACTTCATTCCGGAGGATCCGGCGGTGCGGCGGATCGAAGGCTGGGTGCTGGGCCAGTCCGCCCTGCCCCGCCCCCTTTGACTGCCGCGCCGGACGGCGCGAACCTGGGGCGCCTTCACACGGAACCAAGACCAATGCACATCGCCCGCTTCCCCCGCATCCGCCTCGGCCATTCCAATACGCCGCTGGAATTCATGCCGCGCCTGACCAAGGCGCTCGGCGGGCCGGACATCTGGATCAAGCGCGATGACTGCACGGGCCTGGCGACCGGCGGCAACAAGACCCGCAAGCTGGAATTCCTGATGGCGGAAGCCGTCGCCCAGGGCGCCGACACGGTGCTGACCCAGGGCGCCGTGCAGTCCAACCACGCCCGGCAGACCGCCGCCGCCGCCGCCAAGCTCGGCATGGCCTGCGAACTGCTGTTCGAGAACCGGGTGCAGGACGCCGACCAGAACTACCTCACCGGCGGCAATGTCTTCCTCGACAACCTCTACCGCGCCAAGACCCGCCACTATCCGGGCGGCACCGACATGAACGCGCAGCTGCAGCAGGTCGCCGAGGAACTGACCCAGCAGGGCAAGCGCGTCTATGTCATTCCGGGCGGCGGCTCCAACCCGGTCGGCGCGCTGGGCTATGTCACCTGCGCGATCGAGATCGCGACCCAGGGCAATGAGATGGGGCTGCACATCGACAGCGTCGTGCACGCCACCGGCTCCGCCGGCACCCAGGCCGGGCTGGTCGCCGGCTTCCGCGGCTTCCGCTCCGGCATTCCCGTGCTCGGCTTCGGCGTGCGCGCGCCGAAGGAGACGCAGGAAGCGAATGTCTACAAGCTGACCAGCGCGGTCTGCGACCTGCTCGGCATCCCCGGCGCGGTGCCGCGCGAGGATGTGGTGGCCGATTGCAATTATGTCGGCGCCGGCTACGGCCTGCCCACCCCCGGCATGATCGAGGCGGTGCGCCTGGTGGCGGAGACCGAGGCGGTGCTGCTCGACCCGGTCTATTCCGGCAAGGGCATGGCCGGCCTGATCGACTATTGCCGCAAGGGCATCTTCAAGAAGGGCCAGACCATCGTGTTCGTGCACACCGGCGGCCAGGCCGGGCTCTTCGCCTATCAGAATGTGTTTGAATGATTTTGCCTGAACCTCAGGCGCCGGCAGCGGGGCGTCCGATGACCGGAAGGCCGAATGGCCCGAAGGTCTGAATCGGACGCCCGACTGATAAGCCCGGTCGCGCGCGGGGCCGCATTCGCGGCCCCGGAGCATCGGCTTCGCCGCGCGCCGCAGGCGCTATTGGCAGCCTGCGGCCGCGGGTCTTGATTCCGGTTCAGGCAGCGGGCTGGTAGCAGCCCGCCGCTTCCGCCGCCTGGGCGGCGATGTGCACCAGGAGTTCGAGCGTGGGTGTCGGCACGCCGAGTTCGCGCGCCAGCCGCAACGGCTCCAGCAGCAGCGCTTCCATCTCCATCGGCCGGCCGAGTTCCAGATCCTGCAGGATGGACGGCTTGTGCGCGGTGCGGGCCAGCCGCGCCACGCGCTGTTCCGAGGCATTGCCGAGATCCTGGCCGAGTGCCGCGGCGATCGCCGCCCCCTCATCGGCCAACCGCACCGCGGCAGCATAAAGCGCCGGATCGGCGAAGGTCGCCTTCATGTCCTGCCGCGACAGCAGGCAGAGCGGGCCGGTGGTCAGGTTGCCCATCAGCTTGGCCCAGACCCGGTGGCGGATATCCGCCACCACCGGGCAGGGCATGCCGCCGGCGGCCATCGGTGCCGCGATCGCCTGCGCGCGGGCGGAGAGGCTGCCATCGGGTTCGCCCAGGATGACGCGGATATCCTCATGCTCGGAGACGACGACGCCCGGGCTTTCCACATGGCAGGCGGAATAGACCACGCCGCCGATGGTGCGTTCGATGCCGACGGCGCGGCGCACCGCATCGCCCGGATCGATCGCCGGCAGGCGGCGCCCTTCCAGCGGGCCGCCATGGTGGTCGAAATACCACCAGGGGATGCCGTTCATGACGAAGGCGACCGCGGTGTCCGGCCCCAGCAGGGGCGCGATGCCGGCCGCGACCGCGCCCAGCGCCGGGGCCTTCACCGTGACGATCACCGCATCCTGCGGCCCGAGTTCCGCCGCGCCGGTCGCCGCGCGCGGGCGGCTGAACAACTCGCCATCGCGGGCGCGCACGGTCAGGCCGCGGTCGCGGATCGCCTCCAGATGCGCACCGCGTCCGATCACGGAGACATCGGCGCCGCCCTTGGCGAGCCGCCCCGCGAGATGGCCGCCGATGGCGCCGGCCCCATAGACGCAGATACGCATCGGGTGAATTCCTTGGAGATGGAGCATCCGATTCAGACCTCCGGGCCTTCCGGCCTTCCGATCATCGGATGCTTGGAGTTAGGTGGAGCATCCGATTCAGATCTCCAGGCCTTTCGGCCCTCCGATCATCGGATGCTCAGCTTGACTGCGCGACGATCGCGTTCTGCAGCCGCTGCACCCAGCCATTGTAGTTCGGATGGATCATGTCGCCAGAGTGGTTGAGGTTGGTGCTGTCGACATAGGCGATGGTGAAGCGCTGCGTATCATAGGCGATATCGACCACCGCCTGATGGCTGCGCAGATTGAGCGTGCCGCGGATCATGCCGGGCCGCGCTTCCTGCATCGTCCAGCCGAGGCCCAGTCCGGCACGGCGGATCTGCTCGGCACGCTGCACGAGGCTGCCGCTGCTGGCGAATTCAGCGCCGCTGACCGCGACCAGCGGCGCCTGCCGGCAGGCGGCGACGATGGGTGCCAGCAGCACCGGCGCGATGGCGGCGCGCAGGAAACGACGACGGCTCATGGACAGCTCCCTTGCTTTGGTGCCGCCATGATGACGTCGGCGTCAGACTCACGCCAGGGGCGCACCCCGCATCGCGGCGAGCATCGCGGCACCCGCACCGACCAGGCGTTCGACGATGCGCGCGCCATGCGCGGCATTGGCGCCGCGCGGATCCGCCGCCTGCACGCCGCCCTCGGCGATCTCCGCCACTTCGATCGGCACCGCGAATTCGGCGCCGCCACAGGCGATGGTGCCGAAGCCGGTCACCGGCAGGCCCAGGAAAGGCTGGGCCGCGCTGCGCGGCCGCGCCGCATCCGGCCGGCAGAGTTCGGGCAGCAAATGCAGCGCGACGGATGCGATCGGATCGCCGCCATGGCCGAGCGCCGCCGCATCGCCGCCGAGCGCCGCCTGCCAGGGCCCCGCGACCTTCCAGAGATGCAGCGTCGGGATGACGACGCCGTGCCGCGCGCGCAGCGCGCGCGACGCCGCTTCGATCGCCGCGATGCTGCCACCATGCCCGTTCACCACCAGGATGCGGCGGCTGCCGTTGCGCAGGAAGGCTTCCGCCATCTGCGTCACGATCGCCTGCAGCACATCCCCGCTCAGCGAGATGCCGCCCGGCACGCCGGCGAAGAAATCCTCCCCGCCATAGGGAATGGGCGCCGCCACCAGCGCGTCATCCCCGGCCGCCACCGCCGCGGCGGCGATGCGGTCCGCGATGATGTCGGCGATGCGGTAGTCGCCCATCGGCAGGGCCGGACCATGCGTTTCCGTGCTGCCCATCGGCAGCAGCACCGCGGCCCCAGCGGCAAGCCGCGCGGCCACCTCCGGCGCGCGCGCCTCCGCAATGCGATGCGTGGTGTTCGGCGCGTTCATGCCAACTGCTCCAGGGCGATGCGTGACACTGCCCGCAGGCCGAGGCCGATGCAATGCGCCCGGCCGACCCGGGACCGCCCGGATGTCCTGCCTGCAAGCATGTATCCGCGCGGCAATGTCTGACGAGAAGGACAGCCTTGCGGCATTGGATCGAAATCGAATCCATGTGCCTGCGAAGCGCCGGGGCCGGCCCTGAACGTCGACCGGCGATGGCCAGGGCTGCGCCGCTTCCTGCATCCCGGTGCCGCGCGAGATGCGAAGCCGGTCCGCCATCCGACGGCGATGCCCGGCGCCCGGCTCCCATGAAAGGCCGGTTCCGTCCGGGTTGCGCGTGCTGCGGCGCAACGCAACCGGCGCGGCGCAGGGCGGCCGCGGCTTCGCCATGGGCGGGCTCTGGCGCGCCGACCGACGATCGGCGCCTTTCGGGGGCGCCGCGCAACTTTCGTGCAGCCAGCTTAAGTGAAGATGACTCCATGACAATGCAGATGTCTTGATCGCGTACGAAACGCCATGCAATACCCCCCGACTTAGCACTCGTATCCAGAGGGGGGATTGCGTTCGTGAAGGCTTTGGGCGGACTGAGGCAGCGCAGGGAGGTCATCGCCGGCATGGGCGCCGCCCTGCTCGGCATGCCTGCCGTCCTGCCCTCCGCCGCATGGGCGCAGGCCGCTTTTCCGGCGCAGCCGCTGCGCCTGGTGGTGCCTTTCGCCCCCGCCGGCACCACCGACCTCGCCGCCCGCCTGGTGGCGCAGGGGCTTGGCGAACGTCTCGGCCAGACTGTCGTGGTGGAAAACCGGCCCGGCGCGGGGGCGATGCTGGGCAGCGAGCTGGTCGCACGCGCGGCGCCCGATGGCTACACGCTTGTCATGTCGAACATCGCGAGCCACGCGATCAGCCCGAGCCTCTACCCGGCCGGCAGCGTGCGCTACGACCCGGTGCGCGACTTCACCCATGTGGCGCTGATCACCTCCAACCCCTCGGTCTGGGTCAGCCACCAGGGATCCGGCATCACCGACCTGGCCGGGCTGCTGGCCCGGGCGCGGACGCAGCCGGGCGGGCTCGATGTCGCGAGCTCCGGCGCCGGCTCCTCCAACCACCTGCTCATCGTCCAGCTGGCGCGGGTCGCGGGCGTCACGCTGAACCACATCCCTTTCCGTGGCGCCGGCCCGGCGATGACCGCGGTGATCGCGGGCCAGGTGCCGGCGATATCGGACAGCCTGCCCTCCGCCGCATCGCATATCCGGCAGGGCTCCGTGCGCGCCATCGGGATGTCGTCCGAGGCGCGCCACCCCGCCTTCCCCGAGGTCGCGACCTTCCGCGAACAGGGGATCGATATCGTCAGCACGTCCTGGTTCGGGATCTCGGGTCCGGCCGGGATGCCCGCACCGGTGGTCACGCGGCTGAACACCGAAATCCGCGCCGTCCTGACGGCGCCGGACGTCAGGGCGCGCTTCGCCGATTTCGGCGGCACGCCGGGGGACATGGACGCGGCGGCCTATGGCCGTTTCGTCGCGCAGGAATTCGCCCGCTGGGCGCCGGTGGTCCAGGCCTCCGGCGCCGAGCCCGGGTGATCACAACAAGCTTCAAGGCAGGGGCGGAGTACGTCTCGTGATGAGGGGACTGGCATGAAGATCAACACGAAGGATCTGCTTTCGGGCGTGATCCTGGTTACGCTGGCAGTGGTGGGCCTGTGGCTCAATCAGGAACATGCGCTGGGCACCGCCCGCCGCATGGGGCCTGGCTACATGCCGCAGCTGACCTTCTATATTCTGGCCGTGCTCGGCCTCGCGGTGCTGCTGATCGCGCTGTTCAGCGGCCCGAATCCGCTCGAGGAATGGACGAAGCTGGAGGTGCTGGCGGTGCCGCTGGCGATCGCCGCCTTCTTCATCAGCTACTTCGTCCTCGATGCGACGAAGATCTTCACCGGCAACTACTACGAGCTTGGCCTGGCCATGTTCATCAGTTGCCTGGTGCTGGCCGTCGCAAAAGGATGGCGACCGCTGGGGCTGGTCCATGCGGGCTTCACGCTGTTCGGCCTGATGCTGGAACAGTTCGGGCTGATGCTGGCCCTGGTCGGCTGCATCGTCGTCGCCTCCCTCGCCGATACCGATCATCGCCCCAAGGGCGTGATCGGGATGATCGTGTTCCTCTGCGCCCTCTGCTGGTGGGTGTTCATCAAGGAACTCGATATCCGCGTTCCCGTCTGGCCGCAGTTCCTCTGATCCGCGCCGCAGGTAAGGACAAAGCCCCATGGAATTGCTGATCCAGAACCTGGGCCACGGCTTCGCCGTGGCCCTCACCCTCGACAACCTCCTCTTCGCGCTGCTCGGCTGCCTCATCGGTACGGCGATCGGCGTGCTGCCGGGCATCGGCCCGGTGGCCACCATCTCCCTGCTGCTGCCGATCACCTTCGGCCAGCCGGCCACCACCGCCATCATCATGCTCGCCGGCATCTATTACGGCGCGCAGTATGGCGGCTCGACCACGGCCATCCTGCTGAACCTGCCCGGTGAGGTCAGTTCGGTCGTCACCACGCTCGAAGGCTACAAGATGGCGCGCAACGGGCGCGCCGGCGCGGCGCTCACCATCGCGGCCCTCGGCTCCTTCTTCGCCGGCACGGTCTCGACCGTCCTGGTTGCCGCCTCGGGCCCGCTGCTCACCTCGGTGGCGCTGTCCTTCGGCCCGGCCGACTACTTCTCCCTGATGCTGCTCGGCCTGATCATCTCGGCGGTGCTGGCGCAGGGCTCGGTGCTGAAGTCGATCGCCATGGTGGTGTTCGGCGTGGCGCTCGGCCTGGTCGGCACCGACGTGCAGACCGGCCAGCAGCGCTTCACCTTCGGCGTGCCGGAACTGTCGGACGGCATCGGCTTCGTCTCCATCGCCATGGGCATGTTCGGCGTCGCCGAGATCATCCTGAACCTGGAGCGGCCGGAAGCCCGCAGCGTGCTGACCCAGAAGGTCGGCAGCCTGTTCCTGACCCGCGAGGAATTCCAGCGCGCCGTCCCGGCGGTTCTGCGCGGCACCGTCGTCGGCTCCCTGCTCGGCATCCTGCCGGGCGGCGGCGCCGCGCTGGCCTCCTTCGGCTCCTACATGATGGAGCGGAAGATGTCGCGCGGCCGGGCCCAGTTCGGCAATGGCGCGATCGAGGGCGTGGCGGGTCCGGAATCGGCGAACAACGCCGCGTCCCAGACCTCCTTCATCCCGCTGCTCACCCTCGGCATTCCCTCCAACGCCGTGATGGCGCTGATGGTCGGCGCGCTGATCATCCAGGGCATCCAGCCGGGCCCGCGCATGGTCGAAGCGCAGCCCGACCTGTTCTGGGGCCTGATCGCCTCGATGTGGATCGGCAACCTGATGCTGCTGGTCATCAACCTGCCGATGATCGGCATGTGGGTGAAGCTGCTGCAGGTCCCCTACAAGTACCTCTATCCGTCGATCCTGGTGTTCTGCGCGATCGGCGTCTATTCGCTGAACAACAACGTCTTCGACGTCTACCAGACGGTGCTGTTCGGCGTCATCGGCTACATCTTCAGCAAGCTGAAGATGGAACCGGCGCCACTGCTGATCGGCTTCGTGCTTGGCCCGATGATGGAAGAACATCTGCGTCGCGCCATGCTGCTCTCCCGCGGCGACGCCATGGTGTTCATCGAGCGCCCGATCAGCGCCACGATGCTCGCGATCGGCGCCATCGCCATGCTGGCCATGGCACTGCCCAGCCTGCGCAAGGGCAAGGACAAAGCCCTGGCCGAGTAACCCCGTCGCCGCCGGGATATCCCGGCGGCGCCGACGCGAACCGGAACCGCCCCGCACAACCGTGCGGGGCGGTTTTTTCTTCGCTTGCCGCCCGGCTGCCATGGCCCCTTCCCTTCGCCCGGCTCTGCAAGCATCTTCCGGCCCATTAACGACAAGGCGGAATCCACCATGGCGCAGCCGGCCCATCCGATCCTTCCGGTCATCCTCTCGGGCGGCTCCGGCTCACGCCTGTGGCCGCTGTCGCGGGAAAGCTATCCGAAGCAGTTCTGGCCGCTGGTCTCCGACCGCCCGATGCTGGAGGAGACGGCGCTGCGCGCCGCCGGCCCGGACTTCCTGCCGCCGCTGGTCATCTGCAACGAGGCGCACCGCTTCCTGGTCGCCGAGCAGCTGCGCAGCGTGCCCGGCGCCCGCATCGTGCTGGAACCGGCGCCGCGCAACAGCGCCCCGGCCATCGCCGCCGCCGCCCTGATCGCCGAGCAGGACAGCGGCGCCGATACCCTGCTCTGGCTGATGGCCGCCGATTCGGCGATCGCGGACGTCCCCGCCCTGCATGCCGCGCTGGAACACGCCGCCGCCGCCGCCCGCACCGGGCTGATCGTCACCTTCGGCATGCGCCCGACCGCGCCCGAGACCGGCTACGGCTATATCGAATCCGGCGCCGCGCTGCCGGGGCTGGACGGCGTGCAGGCGATCGCCCGCTTCGTCGAGAAGCCCGACGCCCAGACCGCCGCCGGCTTCCTGGCCGGTGGCCGGCATCTCTGGAATTCCGGCATGTTCGTCGCGACCGCCGCGACCCTGATCGCGGAACTGTCGATCCATGCGCCGGAACTGCTGGCCGCGGTCCGCGACGCCGTCGCCCGCGACAAGCGGGATCTCGACTTCATCCGGCTGGACGCGGAGGCCTTCAAGGCCGCCCCGTCCATCTCCATCGACTATGCGGTGATGGAGCGCACGCAGCACGCCGCCGTGGTGCCGGCCGATATCGGCTGGTCCGATATCGGCTCCTGGGCCGCGCTGTGGGAAGCGCATCCGAAGGATGCAGCCGGCAATGTCGCCGATGGCCCGGTCGAGCTGGTCGATGCCGAGCGCTGCCTGGTGCGCAGCGAAGGCATCGTCACCGGCGTGGTCGGGCTGAAGGACGCGGTCGTGGTGGTGACCGACGACGCCGTGCTCGCCATGCACCGCGACCAGGCGCAGAACGTGAAGACCCTGGTCGAGCGCCTGAAGCGCCGCGGCTATACCGAAGCGACCGAGCACCGCCGCGCCTATCGCCCCTGGGGGCATTATGAAGGTGTCATCCGCGGCGACCGCTTCCAGGTGAAGCGCATCACCGTCCGCCCCGGCGCCAAGCTGTCCCTGCAGAAGCACTTCCACCGCGCCGAACATTGGGTGGTGGTCAGCGGCACCGCGATCGTCCGCCGCGACGCCGAGGAAATCCTGCTGCGCGAGAATGAAAGCGTCTACCTGCCGCTCGGCTGCATCCACCGGATGGAGAACCCCGGCATGATCCCGCTGGTGCTGATCGAAGTGCAGTCCGGCAGCTACCTGGGCGAGGACGACATCGTGCGGTTCGAGGATACCTACGGCCGGTCGTGAACGGCGGCGGCGTGCATCGCCGCCGATCTACGCTATGATCCGCGGGACATAACGCCCGGGGCCGGCCGCCGGGCCCGGCCCTCTGAAGGAACCGCGGATGCAGCACCACCCAGCCCTGCAAGCCGGCCGCGTCGCGGTCATCACCGGCGCCGCCGGCGGCATCGGCCTGGCGGCGGCCGAGCGCTTCGCCGCCATGGGCCTCAGGCTCTGCCTCGCCGATCTCTCCGCCGAGGCGCTGGAGGCGGTGGCGGCGCGCATCGCCGCGGTGTCACCGCTCGGCCGGGCGGGCGTGCTCGCGGTGCCCACCGATGTCAGCCGGCTGGAGCAGGTCCAGGCGCTGAAGGATGCGGCCTATGCCGCCTTCGGGGAGGTCGGGCTGCTGATGAACAATGCCGGCACGTCACCCGGCGGCGGCCCCTTCGAGCATATCGACCGCTGGCGCCGGGTGCTGGAGGTCAATCTCTGGGGTGTCATCCATGGGGTGCAGGTCTTCACCCCGGCCATGCTGGCGCAAGGCACCGGCTGCGCCATCGTCAATACCGGCTCCAAGCAGGGCATCACCAGCCCGCCGGGCGATACCGCCTATAATGTCAGCAAGGCCGGCGTGAAGGTGCTGACCGAAGGCCTGGCGCATAGCCTGCGCAATACCGAGGGCGGCCGGATCAGCGCGCATCTGCTGATCCCGGGGTCGACCTTCACCGGCATGACCAGCCGCGGCCGGACCGAGAAGCCGGCCGGCGCCTGGACGCCGGAGCAGGTGGTGGACCTGCTGGTCGCGGGGATGGAAGCGGGCGATTTCTACATCCTCTGCCCGGATAATGAGGTGACGCCGGCGATCGACCATCGCCGCATCCTCTGGGCCGCGCAGGACATCACGCAGAACCGCCCGGCCCTGTCGCGCTGGCACCCGGACCATGCCGACGCCTTCGCGGCCTTCCTCAAGGCCGGGGATGATCCGGCGCGGCAGGGCTGAGGCGCGACATGGACAGCACGACACCCTTGCGGGAAAGCGCCCGCCTCGCCGCGCTGATCGAGGCGGAAGCCCAGGCGCAGCGGCTGTTCGATGCGATCGAGGCCGGTGGCCTGATCGCGCCCGGCCGCACCGAGCGCATGGTGGAACAGGATATCTACGCGCTGGCCGAACGCGATTTCGGCGTGACCAAGCACTGGCACAAGCGCATCTGCCGGGCCGGCATCAACACGCTGACCATCGCGGCCGACAACCCGCCGGTGCGGGAGATCGCGGCGGACGACACCGTCTTCATCGATCTCGGCCCGGTCTTCGACGAGTGGGAGGCGGATGTCGGCCGCACCTATGTGATGGGCGGCGATCCGGAAAAGCACCGGCTCCGTGCCGACCTGCCCCAGGTCTTCGATGCGCTGGAGCAGTATTTCGTGGCCCATGACGACGTCACCGGCGCCGGGCTCTTCGCCGAGGCGGAGCGGCTGGCGGCGGCGCGCGGCTGGCTCTGGGGCGGGGCCATCGCCGGGCATATCGTCGGTGAATTCCCGCATGCGCGCATCCCGGGCGAGAAGGATCTCTACCGCATCAGCCCGGCCAATCCGACCCGTATGCGCGACCCGGACGCCGCCGGGCGACGGAAATACTGGATCCTGGAGGTGCACCTGGTGAACCAGGCGCGAGACTGGGGCGGCTTCCACGAGCGCTTGCTGCTATCCTCGGCCACAGGAGGCACCGATCATGGCTGACACCATCCCCACGGTTTTCCCCGTGACCCATAGCGATGCCGAATGGCACCGCCTGCTGACGCCCGAGCAGTACCGGGTGATGCGCGCCCATGGCACCGAGGCACCCGGCAGCTGCGCCCTGCTGCGGGAGAAGCGCCAGGGCCGCTTCGCCTGCGCCGGCTGCGGCCAGGCCCTGTTCGAATCCGGCGGCAAGTTCGAGAGCGGCACCGGCTGGCCGAGCTTCGACGAGCCGATCGCGGGCGCGGTCGGCAGCACCGTCGACCGGTCCTTCGGCATGGTCCGGACCGAGGTGCATTGTTCCAATTGCGGCAGCCACCTGGGCCATGTCTTCGACGACGGCCCGCCGCCCAGCGGCCTGCGCTACTGCATCAACGGCGTCGCCATGGACTTCACGCCGGACTGACGCGAAAGCGCCGGGCTGTCACTGGATAGGCCGGCGCCGGCGTGGTGAGCTTCGGGTGTCCATCACCCGAGGAAAACGCCATGACCCATAAATTCCCTTTCGACGAGAACGAGGCCTTCAAGGCCGGCCGCGAGGTCTGGTTCGAAATGCGGGGCGCCAAGGCGGCGGAAGCCGCCATGGAAGACGCCGCGCAGCACCCGATGACGCGCGACCTGCGGCAATATCTGTTCGAGCATTGCTTTTCCGCGGTCTGGGCGCGGCCCGGGCTGGAACGCGCCGACCGCAGCATGATCACCATCTCCGTGCTCTGCGCCCTTGGCCGCGCGGAGGAGCTGAAGTCGCATATCCGCATGGGCCTCACCAACGGGCTGACGCGGGACGAACTGAAGGAGATCTTCCTGCATGTCGGCATCTATGCCGGCGTGCCGACCGCGGTCGCCGCGGTGCGGGCGGCGATGGAGGTCTTCGCCGAGCTGGACCGCGCCGCCGCCCCGGGCGGCTGACGCCGCCATCCTCACCTTCCCGTGACACACCCAGGGTCTGCGCTATATTTTCTTTGATATAGCGTAACCCTGAGCGCCACGGCACGAAGTGTCGTCAGGATGCTGTCCGGAGACCCGCGATGCTGACGACACGCCGTGCCCTGACCGGGGGCGCCGCCGGCCTTGCCGTGCTGGCCCTCACCCGCTGGTTCACGACCCCGACCCAGGCCGCGGCCGGGCCCTTCGAGGTCGAGCGGCCGGACGCCGAATGGCGCCGGCTGCTCAGCCCCGCCCAATTCGCGGTGCTGCGCCAGAGCGGGACCGAACGGCCCTATTCCAGCCCGCTGAACGAGGAGCACCGGCGCGGCAGCTTCGCCTGCGCCGGCTGCGCGCGGGAGCTGTTCCCGTCCAGCACCAAGTTCGAAAGCGGCACCGGCTGGCCGAGCTTCTGGGCGCCGGTCGACGGCGCCATCGGCACGACGCGCGACGCGTCCTATGGGATGATCCGGACCGCGGTGCATTGCGGCCGCTGCGGCGGTCATATCGGCCATGTCTTCGATGACGGCCCGCGGCCGACCGGCCTGCGCTACTGCATGAACGGCGTGGCGATGACCTTCCGGCCGGCCGAAACCTGATCGGAACCGGGACCATGAGCGCGACCCTGCTGCTGCTGGCCTATCTCGGCGGCGTGCTGACCATCGTCAGCCCCTGCATCCTGCCGGTGCTGCCCTTCATCTTCGCCCGAGCCGACCGGCCTTTCCTGCGCAGCGGCCTGCCGATGCTGCTCGGCATGGCGGTCACCTTCGCCGCGGTCGCGACGCTCGCCGCCGTGGTCGGCGGCTGGGCGGTCGCCGCCAATGAATATGGCCGCCTGGCCGCGATGGTGCTGCTGGCGGGTTTCGGCGTCACGCTGCTGTTCCCCGCCATCGCCGACCGGCTGACCCGGCCGGTGGTGGCGCTCGGCGGCCGCCTGTCGCAGCGGATCGGCGATGGCGGCGGCGTGCTGCCCTCCGCCCTGCTCGGGGTCGCGACCGGGCTGCTCTGGGCGCCCTGCGCCGGGCCGATCCTGGGGCTGGTGCTGACCGGTGCCGCCACGCTCGGCGCCAACTGGCAGACCAGCACGCTGCTGCTGGCCTATGCGGCCGGGGCCGCGACATCCCTGGCGCTGGCGATCCTGGTGGGCGGCCGGCTCTTCACGCTGATGAAGCGCTCGCTCGGCGCCGGCGCCTGGCTGCGGCGCGTGCTGGGGGCCGCGGTGATCGCCGCTGTCGCGGCCATCGCGCTCGGCCTCGATACCGGGGTGCTGACCCAGCTGTCGACCGCCAGCACCGCGTCCTTGGAACAGGGCCTGCTCGACCGGCTGCATCCGGACGCCGCGGCGCCGCAGCCGCCGGCGGCGATGACCGGCGCACCGGCGATGATGGCGGCCAATCCCGCCATGATGTCCGGCAACCCGGCGATGACGGGCGCCAATCCCGCCATGACCGGCACCAACCCGGCGATGGCGCCGGGCGGGGCCGCGCCGGCGGCGGTGCTGCCGGTCGAAGCCGATTTCCCCTCCCTCGCCGGCGCCGTCGAATGGCTCAACACCCCGCCGCTGACCCGCGAGGGGCTGCGCGGCAAGGTCGTGCTGATCGATTTCTGGACCTATTCCTGCATCAACTGCCTGCGCGCCATTCCCTATGTCCGCGCCTGGGCGGAGCGCTACCGCGACCAGGGGCTTGTCGTGATCGGCGTGCACACGCCGGAATTCGCCTTCGAGCGTAATGCGGACAATGTGCGGCGCGCCGCCGCCGGGCTCGGCATCACCTATCCCGTGGCCATCGACAACGACTACGGAATCTGGCGCGCCTTCGCCAACCGCTACTGGCCGGCGCACTACTTCATCGACGCCCAGGGACATATCCGCCACCACCATTTCGGCGAGGGCGGCTACGCCGAATCCGAAAGGGTGATCCAGGCGCTGCTGGCCGAGGCCAATGGCAGGCCGGCGCCCACCGGCCTCGTCACCGTCACCGCCGCCGGTGCCGAAGCCGCCTCCGACGAAGGCAATGTCCGCTCGCCCGAGACCTATATCGGCTACGAGCGGGCGGAGAATTTCGTCTCCCCGGGCGGCGCCGCCGAGAACCAGCCGCGCAACTACACGGCCGGCACGCCGCGGCTGAACGAATGGGGCCTCTCCGGCGACTGGACGGTCGGCGCCGAGCACGCGCAGCTCGATGCCGCGGATGGCGGCATCACCTACCGCTTCCATGCCCGCGACCTGCATCTGGTGCTGGGTCCCGCCGCCGATGGCCGCCCGGTGCGCTTCCGCGTGACCATCGACGGCCAGCCGCCCGGTGAAAACCACGGCACCGACACCGATGCCGAGGGCAACGGCGTTGTCGATGGCCAGCGGCTTTACCAGTTGTTGCGCCAGACCGGCGCGATCGGCGACCGCACCTTCGAGATCCGCTTCCTCGATCCCGGCGTGCAGGCCTTCGCCTTCACCTTCGGCTGAGAGCTTGAAAGGGACCAGACCATGGCTCCGACCACCAAGGACGCATCGCTGCCGCGCCGCCGCACCCTGTGGCTGCTGGGCGGCGCCGGGCTGCTCGCCACCACCGGCCTCGGCCTCTGGTCCGGCCCGTCCGGCGCGCATGAGGCCGGCCGGGTGATCCCGGCCCCGGCCCAGGACATGCCGGAGGCGACGGCGGCGACCGAGACCGCGGTGCTGGCCGGCGGCTGCTTCTGGGGCGTGCAGGGCGTCTACCAGCATGTCGAGGGCGTGAGCCGCGCCGTCTCCGGCTATGCCGGCGGCGACCGTTCCACCGCGACCTATGGCAATGTCTCCAGCGGCACCTCCGGCCATGCCGAATCGGTGCAGGTCACCTATGACCCGCGCCGGATCAGCTATGGCCGCATCCTGCAGATCTTCTTCTCGGTCGCGCATGATCCGACCCAGCTCAACCGCCAGGGCCCGGATACCGGCACCCAGTACCGCTCGGCGATCTTCCCGCAGGGCCCGGAGCAGCAGCGCGTCGCCCGCGCCTATATCGCGCAGCTCAACCAGGCCCGGGTCTTCGACGCGGCGATCGTGACCCGGATCGAGATGGACCGGCCCTTCTTCGATGCGGAAGCCTATCACCAGGACTTCCTGAACCGGAACCAGAGCCACCCCTATATCGTCATCAACGACCTGCCGAAGATCGCGGAGCTGCGCCGCATCTTCCCCGATCGTTTCCGCGCGACGCCGGTGCTGGTCGCGGCGAGCTGACGCGGGACCCGCGCGCTACCGCGTCGCGGGATCTCCGGCTGGCATGGCGCGCGGCAGCACGACGCAGCCCAGCGCGCCGATCAGCAATGCCATCGCGGCCATGCCGAGCGATGCGCCGAAGCCGCCGGTGCGCTCGAGCAGGGCCGTCGCCAGCCAGGGCCCGGCGATCTGGCCCATGGCATAGGATACGGTCATCAGGCCGATCAGCCCGGTCGCGTCGGCGCCCCGCAGCCGGCGCGCCTCCCGCATCGCGATCGACGTGATGGCCAGGAACGGCGTTCCGACGCAGAGGCTGCCCAACGCGAATCCGGCCACCGTCGGCCATGCCGCGACGATCCCGATGCCGCAGGCCTGCACGACGTAGAGAAGCGTCAGCAGGCGCCTGTTGTCGTGATGCAGACCGACGCGCGTGACCAGGCAAGCGCCCAGGATCACGCCGGCGCCGAAGATCGGCCAGAACAGGTCGACCCACAGGCTTCCCGGCAGGGCGTGCCGAGCGATGACAGGCAGGAATGTCGCGACGATGATGTAGCCGAAGCCGGCGAGACCGAAGATGGCTGCCATCGCCCATGCCTCGGGATCGAGTTTCGACGGCGCGGGCGCCGGATGGGCCCCGGGATCCATGCCACCCGCCGCGGCCTGCGCGGACGGGCGCAGGACGTGCCAGACCGGCAGGACCATGCCGGCCCCGAGGGCCGAGAAGGCCAGCCAGCCCCAGCGCGCCGGCCACTGCGCCGCCAGCATGGCGGAAGCGGGCAGGCTGGTCAGCAGGATGCCGATTCCGGGACCACAGAACATCAGCCCGGCCAGCCGCGGCCGGCCCAGCTCCGTGAGCCGCTGCTGGCTCCAGGCCGTGGTGTAGACCATCACGAAAGCGACGCAGGCGCCGGCGAGGGCACGCCAGAGGCCCCAGACAGCGATGCCGCCCGGCAGCGCCATCGCCAGCGTCAGCAGGACGGCCAGTGCCAGGGCCGCCCGCACCATGCGCGTCGGTTCGGGGCGGATGCACAGGCACAGCAGCGCGCCGAGCAGGTAGCCGACATAATTCGCCGTCGCCAGGGCGCCGCCCTGGACCAGGGTCACCGACCCATCGTCCAGCATCATCGGCAGCATCGGGGTGAAGACGAAGCGGCCCAGGGTCACGCCCTGCGCCATGCAGACCACGCCGGTGATGGCCACCGCCCAGGCGCATGGCGGCGCGCCGCCGGTCACGCGCGTCCCATCCTCATGTCTCACTGCGAGGGTCCTTCGATACCGTCGGGGGCCGGGCCATCCGCGATGCCCGGATCCCGCATCGGTATCGCCCGCGATCGCTCGATCGCCAGGCACGGACGGGTACAATACGAACGATCTGTACCTGCATTTCTCAGGTACAATACCTTCGCCCGTCTCAGGCTAGCCATGATCCGTCCGTCCGGATTGCATGCGCAGCCTGGCGGGATAGATTGACCGGGAAGGGACACACCAGCCCGTCACGAAAGGGATACGGATGCGCGACAGCGTGAGGCAGCCGACTCGCATCGAAACGGCCATGGCCGCGATCCGCGTGCGGACCGCCGCCGCGCCGGGGGCCCGGCTGCCGTCGATCCGCCGGCTCGCCGAGCAGCTGAGCCTGTCCAAGACGACGGTGGTGGAGGCCTATGACCGCCTGGTGGCCGAGGGAGCGGTCGAGGCAAGGGCCGGTTCGGGCTTCTTCGCCACGACCCGCGCCCGCCCCTTCAGCCGGACGCAGGCCGGACCACAGCTCGACCGCGCCATCGACCCCCTCTGGATCATGCGGCAGTCCCTGGCCGCCCGCGACGTGGCGCTGCAGCCCGGCTGCGGCTGGCTGCCCGATCAATGGCTGGCCGGCGACATGCTCCGCCGCATCTTCCGCGGCATGGCGCGCGAGGAAGGGACCAACCTGACAGCCTATGGCACGCCGCAGGGCTACCTGCCGCTGCGCGAGCAGCTGGCGCGGCGCCTCAACGACCGCGACATCGCGGCCACGCCGGACAGCATCCTGCTGACGGATTCAGCCACCCGCGCGATCGACATCGTCTGCCGCTTCCTGCTGCGCCCGGGCGATACCGTGCTGATGGACGATCCCGGCTATTTCAACTTCCAGGCGATGATGCAGGCCCAGCGGGTCAACGTCGTCGGCGTGCCCTATACCCGGACCGGCCCCGATCTCGACCGCTTCGCCGCCGCCTGCGTCGAGCATCGCCCGAAGCTCTATCTGACCACGGCGGTGCTGCATAACCCGACCGGCGCCAATGTCAGCCCGGGCACCGCGCATCGGCTGCTGAAACTCGCGGAGGCGCATGACCTCATCCTCGTCGAGGACTGCATCTACGCCGACCTGGAAGCCCGCCCCTCGCCCGGCCTGGCGGCGCTCGACCGGTTCGAGCGGGTGATCCTGGTCGGGAGCTTCTCGAAAACCCTCACCGGCGCACTCCGCAGCGGCTTCATCGCCGCACGGGATGATTGGATGGAGGGGCTGACCGACCTCGCCCTCGCCACCAGCTTCGGCGCCAGCGACCTGGCCGCGCAGGTCACGCATCGCCTGCTGACCGATGGCAGCTACCGGCGCCATCTCGATGCGCTGCGCCCGCGCCTTGCCCGGGCGATGGCGGGAACCGCGGAGCATCTCGACCGGCTCGGCTTCACGCTCTGGACCCGGCCGGAATTCGGCATGTTCCTGTGGGCGGCATTGCCGGACGGGCTCGATTCATCCGACATCGCCGTGCGGGCGCTGCAGCGCGGCCTCGTCCTCGCGCCGGGCAATGTCTTCAGCATCGCGCAGACTGCGGGCCGCTATCTCCGCTTCAATGTCGCGCAATGCGGCGACCGGCGCGTCTTCGACGTGCTGGCCGAGGTGATGCGATCCCCGGCCGGATCCGGCCGCGTCGAAGCCGCGGCCTGACGGCGGCGCGCCTCAGGCCCTGTCGACGTCGATGACGGCCTGCGCGAAGGCGTCCGGCGCTTCCTGCGGCAGGTTGTGCCCGATACCGCCGGTGATGGTGCGATGTTCGTGCCTGCCGGTGTATTTCCTGGCGTAGATCGCCGGGTCGCCATGCGGCGCGCCATTCGCATCGCCTTCCAGCGTGATCGTCGGCAAGGCGATGGCCGGGAAGGTCGCGATCCTGGCTTCGAGCGCATCGTATCGCGCCTCCCCCTGCTCGAGGCGCATGTACCAGCGGTAGTTGTGCAGCGAGATCGCGACGAAATCCGGGTTCTCGAAGGCCCGCGCGCTGCGTTCGAAGGTCGCCTCGTCGAATGCCCATCGCGGCGAGGCCAGTTGCCAGATCAGGCGATTGAAGTCCCTGGTGTAGCGCGCATAGCCTGCCTTGCCGCGATCGGTGGCGAAATAGAACAGATACCACCAGGGAAGCTCCGCGCCTGGCGGCAGCGGATCGGCGAGCGCGGCCTGGCTGCCGACCAGGTAACCACTCACCGAGACCAGGGCCTTGCAGCGTTCGGGCCAGAGGAATGCCATCAGGTTCGCGGTCCGGCCGCCCCAGTCGAAGCCCGCGACCAGGATCCTTGGAATCCGGAGCGCGTCCAGGAAGGCGATGGCATCGGTCGCGACCGCGGCCGGCTGGGCATTGCGCGGCGTCTCCGCCGAGAGGAAGCGCGTCTCGCCATAGCCGCGCAGATAGGGGATGAGCACGCGGTAGCCGGCCTGCGCGAGGATCGGGGCGACATCGACGAAGGCATGGATGTCGTAGGGCCAGCCATGCAGCAGCAGCACCGGCGGCCCTTCCGCGGGGCCGGCCTCCGCATAGGCGATGCGCAGTACCCCGGCGTCGACCGTCTTCAGCGGCCCGAACGCGGCCGCCGGGCGTCGGGATGCGTCATTCCGGGCGAGGGCTGGCGCCGCGACGCCGAGCTGCGCCGCGACGATGCCTAGCGCCGAGGCCCCGAGCATGCTCCGCCTCGGCCTGGTGATGTCTTCCGGCACTGATCAGCTCCTCACAGGATGCCGCCATCTGGCCGGGATCAGTGCCGGCACCCTATGCGGAATTTCCGAATTCCGATGCGCGGAGATGGCGATTAGGCCGGACGCCGGATCCGCTATTAAGGTCGTGGCCGATCGTAGGATGGCCGGTGCCCGATGCATGGCCGCGTGCTCTACGCCCAGCTGTCGAGGCCTGGTCCCGCATGGATGCCCACACCACAAAGCCCGCTTCGCGACGGCTGACCCATGCGGCGGCCGTCGCCCTCGCCGTGCTCGCGATCTGCTTCGTCCTGGCGGCGCTGGGGCGCGGGCTGAGCGAAAGCTTCACCGTCTTCCTGTTGCCGATCTCGGGTGAGTTCGGCTGGGACCGCGGCGAGGTCGTGTCGGTCTATTCGATGGCGGCGCTGACCAGCGGATTGGCGTCGCCCTTCGTCGGCCGGCTGTTCGACCGGTTCGGCCCGCGTGTCGTGTTTGCCATCGGCCTGCTCGGCCTGGGCGGCGCCTACTTCATCGCGGCCGGCGCGGGCCGGCTCTGGCAATTCCAGTTCGCGCTGGGTCTCTGCGTCGGACTGGGCGTCGCCTGCACCGGCACGGTGCCGGGCTCGATCCTGCTCGGGCGCTGGTTCGGCCCCCGGCTGCCGACCGCGATGGCCGTGGTGTATTCGGCGACCGGGGCCGGCGTGCTGCTCATGCTGCCGATATCGCAGATGCTGATCGATGGCCTCGGCTGGCGCGCCGCCTACCGGGCCTACGGGTCGGGCCTGCTGCTGCTGGCGCTGCCGTTGCTGCTGGTGCTGCCCTGGAAGCGGCTTGCCGCGGGGGCGCCGCAGGTGGTCAATCCCGCGGCGACCGGCCTCATCGACGATGGCTGGACCCTGTCCGCCGCGATCCGGCACCACGCCTTCTGGGCGCTGTTCGCGACGTTCTTCTTCACCGCGATCGGCATGTACGCCATCGCCGCGCAGATCGTGGCCTATCTGATCGATGCCGGCTTCCCGCCATTCCAGGCGGCGACCGCCTGGGGCTTCAGCGGCGTGGTCCTGCTGTTCGGCATGCTGTCCATCACCTGGCTCGACCGAAGGATCGGCCGGCGCCGATCGGTGCTGTTCAGCTATGCGGTGTCGATCGCCGGCATCGCCCAGCTCTGGCTGCTCGGCCACCATCCCACTCTCTGGCTGCTGACCGGCTTCGTCATCTGCTTCGGCAGCATGATCGGCTCGCGCGGCCCGTTGCTCACGGCGACCGCGATGAAGCTTTTCCGCGGCAGGCAGGTCGGCACCATCTACGGGACGATCGCGATCGGCAGCGGATTGGGATCCGCCTTCGGTGCCTGGAGCGGCGGCCTGATCCATGACGTCACCGGCAGCTATGACGCCCTGCTGGCTTTCGCATTGGTCAGCGTCGTGCTGGGGATGATTCCCTTCCTGGTGGTGCCCGCCCTGCGCTGACCGGCGCCGGTGCCGCGCGGCCGGGCAGGAAGCGGTGCCGCGAACGGCGGATCTCCTCGGCGATGAAGGCGCAGGTCACCTGGATGCGGGCGATGTCGCGCATGTCGGAATGCACGATCATCCACAGGTCGCGCCGCAGCACGACGGCATCGGGCAGCACACGGACCAGGCGCTCATCCGCATCGGCGAGGAAGCAGGGCAGCATGCAGAGCCCCGCCCCCGCCGCGGCCGCCTGCCACTGCGCGATCAGCGTCGAGCTGCGGATGCGCGGCACGATCGTCTTCGAGACATCCGCCAGGAAATCGAGTTCCGGCGTGTAGATCAGATCCTCGATGTAGCCGATGAAGGGCCGGCCGTCGAAATCGTCGGGATCGCGGACCGACTGCCAGAGGGCGGGCGCCGCCTTCGCCGCATAGGCGCCGACCTCGAATTCGGTAAGCTTGCGGCCATGCAGCCGGCCGCGCGGCGGCCGCGCCAGGGCCACGGCGATATCGGCTTCCCGCCTGGAGAGGCTGAAGACGCGCGGCGTCGCGACGAGGTCGATTTCAAGATCGGGATGGGCGGCGGCCAGCCTGCCGATCACCGGGGCCAGGACCGTCGTTCCGAAACCATCGGGCGCGCCGATCCGGACCGTGCCGGAGATACGGCTGCTCTGGCCGAATTCGCGATCGAGGGAGAAGACGGCGCTCTCGATCGCCTCGGCGCGGATGAGCAGTTGCGCGCCCTGCGGCGTCAGCGAATAGCCGGTGACGCTGTGGTTGAAGAGCTTCGCGGCGAGAGCCTGCTCGAGCACGGCCAGGCGGCGGCTGAGCGTGGAATGGTCGATCCGCAGGGCCTTGGCGCCAGCCGTGAGCTTGCCGGCCCGCGCGACCGCCAGGAAGCATCGCAATAGATCCCATTCGAACGACCGGCCCATGTGCACTCGCGACAAGGCGCGGGATCGAGCATCCCGCGCCGCCGGTATGTTCCGGAGACGCGCGGGCGCCGCCAGCGACGGTCCGGCGGGATTCGATGGAACTGTCCCCCATCCAGGGCGGTACGGATGCCCGATCCGGCCGATACGGGCCGGAAACCGCGCGGTCCGGGCCGGCATGGCAAGGCGCTATCGGCCCGCCGCGGCGGAGGCCGGCTGCGGTCCGGCGGCCACCTGCTTCTCGAACCGCAATTGTCCCCAATCGGTCGGCCTGCCGGCGGGGGCATAGCCGGCGGCGCGGGCCAGCCCGATCACCGCGTCATTGGACAGCAGCGTGTCCCCGAACACGCAAAGCGCCCCGGAGGCCGCCGCCCGGGTTTCCAGCTGCGCCAGGAGCGCCATGCCGATGCCGCGGCCTTGCCAGCCATCATGGACCGAGAGAGCGACCTCGACGCGCGGCGCCTGCGCATCGAAGGCATAGCAGGCTTCGCCGACCACGATCTCGCACCCGTCGCACCGGGTGGTCGCGAGTATCGTCAGCCGATCCGCCCGCGCGGCCTGCAGGAAATACGCGAGCACCGGCTCCGGCAGCGTTCCCATGGCGCCAAGGAACCGGTTGTAGCGCGCGCGCAGCGATATCGCGCCGAAGTATTGCCGCACCCCCGCCCGATCGCCAGGCGTGGCGAGGCGGATGGCGACGGGGTGCCCGGCGCCGCCGTCCCGGAGCCTCGCGAAAACCGTCTCCTTCGGTGCCATCAAAGCCTGCCTCCGACTGCGACCCGATCCAGATCGCCCGATCCGAGGCCATGCGGCATCGCGACGCCATGCGGAATTTCCCCATTCCGCTGCGGCGCGTCCCGCATGGCCTCTCGGCCTCTCTTGCTGCCTAGAGGATCTCCACTGGTGCGATGGAGGCTTGCATGACCGATCTCCTTGGCGTGGTTCGCGAACGCGGCGTGGCCCGCATCCGGCTCAACCGCCCGGACCGGCGGAATGCGCTCGACGAAGCGCTGATCGAGGCGCTGCGCTCGGCGTTCGAGAGCATCGCCAGGGACAGGTCGATCGCGACGATCATCCTCTCCGGCGAAGGCAGGAGCCTTTGCGCGGGGGCGGACATCGACGGGATGCGCAAGGCCGCCGCCTATGGCCGCGACGAGAACATCGCCGATCTCATGCCGCTGGGACGGATGCTGCGGGCGCTGGACGCCATGCCGCAGACGACGATCGCGCGCGTGCATGGCCCGGTCCATGGCGGCGGCATCGGCCTGGTCGCCGCCTGCGACATCGCCATCGGATCGGCCGAGGCGTCATTCTGCCTGTCCGAGATCAGGCTCGGCATCGTCCCGGGCATGATCAGCCCCTATGTGCTGCGGGCGATCGGGACACGTGCGGCGCGGCGCTATTTCCAGACGGCGGAGATTTTCGACGCCCGCGAAGCCGAGCGGATCGGGCTGCTGCACGAGGTGGTTGCCGCCGAGGCACTGGACGAACGGATCGACCGGCTATCGGGGCAGATTGCCGGCGCCGCCCCGGGTGCGCGCGCGATCGCGAAGACGGTAGCGCGCGATATCGCCGACCGGCCGATCGACGATGCGAGGATCGCCGGGATCGCGGCGATGATCGCCGATCTGCGCGCCGGCCCCGAAGCACGGGAAGGCCTTTCGGCCTTCCTCGAGAAGCGCAGGCCCTCCTGGCAGCGGCAGCCCTGACGCTGCCGGCACCAGGCGGCCCGGATGCTCAGGCGGCCTCGTAGCCGATGACCGCCTTGATCTCCTGGAACTCGTCCAGGGCCCATTTGCCGTATTCGCGGCCATTGCCGGACTGCTTGTAGCCGCCGAAGGGCGCGGCATTGTCGCCCAGCGGGTAGTTGAGATGCACGCCGCCGGCCCGCATCGCCTTGGCCACCCGGCGCGCCTGCGCCAGGTCCGCGGACTGCACATAGGCGGCGAGGCCGTAGACGGTGTCGTTCGCCATGGCGATCGCATCCGCCTCGTCGCGATAGGGCAGGATCGCCAGCACCGGCCCGAAGATCTCCTCCCGCGCGATGGTCATGTCGTTGCGGACGCCGGCGAAGACGGTGGGCCGCACGAAATAGCCGCGGTTCAGATGTTCCGGCCGGCCGGGGCCGCCGGTCACCAACTCCGCGCCTTCGTCGATCCCAGCCTGGATCAGCCGCTGGATCTTGTCGAACTGCACCGCGCTCACCACCGGGCCGAGGTTGGTGCGCGGATCGGCCACATCGCCCACCACCAGCGATTCGGCGGCGGCCTTGGCGATGGCCTTCACCTCCTCATGCCGCGCCGCGGGGACCAGCATGCGGGTCGGCGCGCTGCAGGACTGGCCGCTGTTGCGCATCATGCCGATGACGCCCTTGGTGACCGCGCTCTGGAAGTCGACATCCGGCAGCAGGATGTTGGCCGACTTGCCGCCAAGCTCCTGCGCCACCCGCTTGACCGTGGTCGCCGCCGCCTGCGCCACCAGGATCCCGGCGCGGGTCGAGCCGGTGAAGGACATCATGTCGATATCCGGATGGGCCGACATCGCCGCGCCGACCACGCCGCCCTCGCCCTGCACCATGTTGTAGACGCCGGCCGGCACGCCGGCGGCATGCAGCACCTCGGACCAGAGGATGGCGTTCAGCGGCGAGATCTCGGACGGCTTCAGCACCATGGTGCAGCCGGCGGCGAGCGCCGGCGCCACCTTGCAGACGATCTGGTTGATCGGCCAGTTCCAGGGGGTGATCAGCCCGACCACGCCGATCGGCTCCCGCGCGATCAGGGTCGTGCCCTGCACTTCCTCGAACTGGTAGTCCTCCAGCACCTTGATCATGCGGGTCAGGTGACCGGTGCCGGTCGCCGTCTGCGCTTCCTGGGCCAGCTTCAGCGGCGCGCCCATCTCCTGCGACATCGCCGCCGCGATATCGGCGCGGCGCTTCTCGTATTCGGCCAGGATGGCGCGCAGCAGGTCCAGCCGTTCCTGGCGGGTGGTGCGGGCGAAAGCCGGGAAGGCCGCGCGGGCCGCGGCGACGGCGCGGTCCACATCGGCGGGACCGCCGACCGCGATCTGGGTGAAGGCCTCCTCGGTGGAGGGGTCGACGATGTCGAGGAGCTTCGGCTCCAGCGGCTCGACCCAGGCGCCGTTCACATAATGCTGGCGTTCATGCTGCATGTGCTTTTCCGTCTGATGCGGCCGGTCGATCGTGCCAGGGTGCGGCAAGCGCCACGGGAGATCGCGCGACGGCCAAGCGTACATTATAGCCAAGAAAATATAGCGCCTGGCATTTGCCCCTGGCAACTCAGGCCATGCACCACCGCCGGGCCTGGTCCGCGTATCGCCAAGCGGATCGCACAGCCCCTCGGTGCCGCATGAAACCTCGCGGCGTATGCCGCAGGCGTCTCCGTTTCGCGGGACGCGACGATCGCCTTGCTCTCCTGCTACCAGATCAGCCTGTACCACTTCATGTTTGTTTCCCCGCTTGGCGGACGCAGATTGGGGAGTGATGGCCGATGCCGCGAAGCCTTCTCCGCCGTCGCCTGCTGCGCGGCCTGCTGGCCGCGCCGCTCATCGCGCGATCCGCGCACGCCGCCTCGCCCGGGGACGTCTACCCGTCGCGCCCGGTGCGCATCATCGTGCCCTTCGCCGCCGGCGGCGGCGCCGATGTCGTGGCGCGCGCCCTGGCCCAGTTGCTGTCCGAACGGCTGGGCCAGTCCTGCGTGGTCGACAACCGGCCGGGCGGCGCCGGCAATATCGGCACCGAAGCCGTCGCCCGGGCGGCGCCCGACGGCCATACCCTGCTGCTGACCGGGCCGAGCCACGTTATCAACGCCTATCTGTTCCACCAGCTGCCCTTCGATCCGCTGCACGGCTTCGCGCCGATCGCGCTGCTGACCGCGGCCCCCTATGTGCTGGTGGCGGGCCCTGCCCTGCCCGCGCGCGGCTTCGGGGAACTGCTGGCCCTGGCGCGGGCCGCGCCGGCGCCGCTGGCCTATGGCTCCGCCGGCAACGGCACCGCGGGACACCTGGCCATGGAGATCGTCAAGGCGGAGGCCGGGATCGAGATGGTGCACGTGCCCTATCGGGGCAGCCCGCAATTGCTGACCGATCTGATGGCCGGGCGCGTCGCCGTCGCCTTCGACAATGTGCTGTCATCCAGCCCGGGCATCGCCGCCGGGCAGCTGCGCGCGCTGGCCGTCAGCAGCCTGCGCCGCACGCCATCCCTGCCGGAGATCCCCACCATCGCCGAGGCCGGGCTGCCCGGCTTCGACGTCACGGTCTGGCAAGGCGCGCTCGCTCCCGCCGGCACCGATCCGGGCATCATCCACCGCCTGGGCGCCGAGATGGCGATCGCCCTGCAATCGGCCGAGATGCGCGCCCGCCTGGCCACGCTCGGTGTCGAGGCGATCGGTGGCGAGCCGGCCGGCTTCGTCCGCTTCCTCGACGACGAAGCCCGGCGCTGGGCGGAGGCGGTCCGGCGGTCCGGCGCCCGCCTGGATTGATATCAGCGCTCGGCGTCGACCGCCCGCCACTCATGCGTCAGGTCGTCCAGCCGGGCCTTCAGATCGGGGGCCATGCCGCGATTGCCGAGCGCCGCCAGGCTGTCGGCGAGTTGCTCCGGCCGGCTGGCGCCGACGATCGGCGCGGTGATCGCCGGGTTCTCCAGCACCCAGGCCATCGCCATGGTCGCCATGCTCATGCCGGCGTCCGCGGCGACCGGCCGCAGCGCCTCGATGGTCTCGAACTCGCGCTGGTTCCAGTAGCGCTCCTGGTAGCGCGGCCCGGCATTGCCGAGCGTGAAGCGGGACCCCGCGGGCGGCGGCGCCGTGCGGTCATGCTTGCCGGTCAGCATGCCGCCGGCGAGCGGGTTGTAGGGGATGACCGCGATCCCTTCTTCCGCGCACATCGGCAACAGGTCGCGCTCATAGCCGCGGAACAGCAGGTTGTAGCGGGGCTGCGCCGAGACGAAGCGGACCAGGTTGCGCAGCTCGCTCCGGCCCAGGGCGCGGGCCAGCTTGTGCGCCGGCCAGTTGGAGACGCCGACATACCGCGCCTTGCCCGAGCGCACGATGGTGTCGAGCGCTTCCAGCACTTCATCGATCGGGGTCAGCGGGTCGTAGCGATGCAGCTGGTAGAGATCGACGTAATCGGTGCCGAGCCGGCGCAGCGACGCTTCGATCGCGTCGATGACGTGCTTGCGCGACATGCCCTGGTTCCAGGGCTTCGGGCCCATGGCGCCGACGCATTTGGTGGCCAGGACGAAATCGTGCCGCTTGCCCTTCAGCCATTCGCCGACGATCTCCTCGGTGCGGCCGGCGGTCCCCGTCCCGCCGCCCAACGGATAGACGTCGGCGGTGTCGAAGAAGTCGATGCCGCCGGCGGCGGCGGTATCCATGATCGCGTTGCTCCGCGCCTGGTCGCATTGCAGGCCGAAGGTCATGGTGCCGAGGCAGAGCCTGGATACGCGCAGGCCGGTGCCGCCGAATTGGACGTGTTGCATGGTCGCTCCTGGGAATTCCATTGACCGGGGACGCGGCGCCTCAGCCGGGGCGGCGGCGCTTCGTTATAAAATCCAGACTATAGCGGCAGGCCCCCGCGTCAACCGGCGCGGGAATGCCGCGCGCAAGGCGCCCGCAGGCATCCAGCAAGTTCACATGCGCTTGATGATCCGATCCCGTATCATTGCCCGGGTCTGGCGGGGGGCCGCCCGGTAAGGATATGCAGGGATCCGGATTGGCTGCGGCCCACGGGCCGACCCGGCGACTGCGCGTGAACCTCGCCCGCGGGATGGGCACCGTTTCTCAGGATCCAGCGGGACAGCATGCTTCCGGTCGAACTTGCCCAGAAATACGAGATGCGTGGCACGCTCGGCGCCGGTGCCACGGGCACCGTCTACGAAGCCGTGGACCGCATCATCGAACGCCGCGTCGCCATCAAGGTGGTGAAGATGCCGGCGGCGAACGATCCCGCCGGCCGCGAAGCCCATGCGCGCTTCCGGCGCGAGGCGCAGGCGGCTGGCCGGCTCAGCCACCCGCATATCATCAACATCCACGACTATGGCGAGAATGCCGAGGCCGCCTGGATCGTGATGGAGCTGGTCGAGGGCGGCAGCCTGAAGGACCGCATCGACAATCGGGAACACTTCGCCGTCGCCGAGGTGGCGCGGCTGATGGACCAGCTGCTGTCCGCCCTCGCCTATTCGCATGGCCGCGGCGTGGTGCATCGCGACATCAAGCCCGGCAACATCATGCTGACCTCGAAGGGCGCCGATGCCGCGGTGAAGATCGCCGATTTCGGCATCGCCCGGCTCGAGAACTCCTCGATGACG
>DASYDR010000369.1:0-17987 GCA_036499545.1 Roseomonas sp.
ACGCGGATCGGCGGCATCGACAGCCGCTCGGCCACCGCATCCATCGCGACCCGCGGCACCCAGGCGCTGCCGGTCGCGCGGCCCATCTGCTTCTGCGCGATGTAGAGCAGCGGGATGACCGCGCTGGCCTGCTTCCCTTCCGGATAGCGCGCGACGATCTTCTCGATCTGCGCGGTGCTGTCGGCGTCGAAGGCGAAGTGGTCGGGTTCCGGATGGCTCACCGGTCGATCTCCCCGAAGACGATGTCGAGCGAGCCGATCACGGCCACCGCATCGGCCAGCATGTGGCCCTTGGATAGCGCCTCCATGGCCTGGAGATGCGCATAGCCCGGCGCGCGGATCTTGCAGCGATAGGGCCGGTTGGTGCCGTCGGAGACCATGTAGACGCCGAACTCGCCCTTCGGCGCCTCGGTCACCGTGTAGGTCGCGCCGGCGGGCACGTGATAGCCCTCGGTATAGAGCTTGAAGTGATGGATCAGGCTTTCCATCGAGCGCTTCATGTCGCCGCGGGTCGGCGGCACGATCTTGTGGTCCGGCACCTTGATCGGGCCCGGCTTCATCGCCGCCAGGCACTGGTCGATGATGCGCAGCGACTGCCGCATCTCCAGCATGCGCACCAGGTAGCGATCATAGCAGTCGCCCTGCACGCCGACCGGCACGTCGAATTCGACGCGGTCGTACATGTCGTAGGGCTGCGACTTGCGCAGGTCCCAGGCGCAGCCGGACGCGCGCAGGCAAGGGCCGGAGAAGCCCCAGGCGATCGCCTGTTCCGCCGTCATCACACCGATATCGACGGTGCGCTGCTTGAAGATGCGGTTCTCGTTCAGCAGGCCTTCGAGGTCGTCCAGGAAAGCCGGGAACTGCCGCGACCAGATGCCGATGCGGTCGATCACCTCCGGCGGGATGTCCTTGGCGACGCCGCCCGGCCGGAAATAATTGACGTGATAATGGCTGCCGCCCGCCGCCTCATAGAATTCCAGCAGCTTCTCGCGCTGCTCGAAGCCCCAGAGCGACGGCGTGATGGCACCGACGTCGAGTGCGTAGGTCGTGCAGTTCAACAGGTGGTTCAGGACGCGCGTGAGTTCCGCGAACAAGGTGCGGATCCACTTGGCGCGCTCCGGCACCTGGTCCTCGATGCCGAGCAGCCGCTCCGTCGCCAGGGCAAAGCTGTGCTCCATCGACATCGGCGAGACGTAGTCCAGCCGATCCATGTAGGGCAGCGCCTGGATATAGGTCTTGTACTCGATCAGCTTCTCGGTGCCGCGGTGCAGCAGGCCGATATGCGGATCGGCCCGCTCCACCAATTCCCCCTTCAGCTCCAGGATCAGGCGCAGCACGCCATGCGCCGCCGGATGCTGGGGGCCGAAATTGATGGTGTGGGTCGCTTCCTCGCCGCTTTTCAGCACGGCGGGTTCATCGGCGGCGGTGAAGGGCGAGACGCCGGCCGCGGCGCGCTTCGCCAGTTCGGAAGAGGCGACGCTCATCGCGGACCCTCGATCTTGGCGCGATCCTCGCGCGTCAGGTGCACCTTCTCGTCACCTGGAAGGGCGCTCATCGCCTCCCAGGGGCTCAGGAAGTCGAAGTTGCGGAAATCCTGGGCGAGCTGGACGGGCTCGTAGACCACCTGCTTGCGGTTCTCGTCGTAGCGAACCTCGACATGGCCGGTCAGCGGGAAGTCCTTGCGCAGCGGATGCCCCTCGAACCCGTAATCGGTGAGGATGCGGCGCATGTCGGCAAGGCCGGCGAAGACGACGCCATACATGTCCCAGGTCTCGCGCTCATACCAGACCGCGGCCGGCCAGACGCCGGAGAGCGAGGGCACCGGCTGGTCGCCATCGGTCGTGGTGATGACGGTGACGCGGTGATTGAGCGAGAGGCTGAGCAGGTTGCTGACCACCTCGAAGCGCTCCGGCCGCTCCGGCCAGTCGACGCCGCAGATGTCCATCAGCTGCTCGAAGGCGAAGCGCGGATCGTCGCGCAGCATCGCGTGCAGCGGCACCCATTGGGCGCGCGCGACATGCAGCACCAGCTCGGCGCCGCCGCGCCCGAGCGCCACGGATTGCACGGCCGCGCCGGCGGCCCTGGCGATGTCCTCGCCCAGCACCAGCAGCGGGTTGGGCGGCGGCGGGGCTTCCGCCGGGGACGGGGTCAGGTCAGCCACGGAGGATGCTCCCCGTCCGGCGGATCTTCTTCTGCAGCTGCAGGATGCCGTAGACCAGCGCTTCCGCGGTCGGCGGGCAGCCCGGCACATAGATGTCGACCGGGACCACCCGGTCGCAGCCGCGCACCACGCTGTAGCTGTAGTGGTAGTAGCCACCGCCATTGGCGCAGCTGCCCATGGAGATGACCCAGCGCGGCTCGGCCATCTGGTCGTAGACCTTGCGCAGGGCCGGCGCCATCTTGTTGGTCAGCGTGCCGGCCACGATCATCACGTCCGACTGCCGTGGCGAGCCGCGCGGGATGGCGCCGAAGCGATCCAGGTCGTAGCGCGCCATATAGGCGTGGATCATCGGCACCGCGCAGCAGGCCAGGCCGAAAGTCATCGGCCAGAGGCTGCCGGTACGGGCCCAGTTCACCACCTTGTCGATGTTGGCGACGATGAAGCCCTTGTCCTCGATCTCGCCGGTGATGCCCTTCACGACCGCGTCCTGCGCCGGTCCCGGCGGCAGGTGGTCCTTGTTCCAGGCGATGTCGGTGGAACCGCTCATCGGGGTGTCTCCTGCGGGCAAATGGGCGCCGCTCATTCCCAGTCGAGCGCGCCCTTGCGCCACTCGTAGATGAAGCCGACCGTGAGCACCCCGAGGAAGCCCATCATCGAGGCGAAGCCCAGCCAGCCGATATCCCCGAGCGACACCGCCCAGGGGAACAGGAAGGCGACTTCCAGGTCGAAGATGATGAAGAGGATGGCCACCAGGTAGAACCGCACGTCGAAGCGGCGGCGGGTGTCATCGAAGGGCTCGAAGCCGCATTCGTAGGTGGAGAGCTTTTCCGCATCCGGCTTCTGCCTCGCGGCCAGCAAGGACCCGCCAACCATGGCGATGGCGATACCGGCGGCGATTCCAAGGAAGACGAGGATCGGGAAGTACTCGGCAAGGAGCGGCTGCGTCATGCTTTGTTCGGCCTTCCAGATGCGCAGCCAGCATCTGGCCACGCCTTGCCGCGCGGCGGTGAAACCGCAGCGCAGCATGGCGCGGACCATACCCTCGCCCCGCGCGCACCGCCATAGGGGCCGTGCATGGAAACCGGCCCCAAACGCGTGGAGAAATGGTCATCTAAGCGGCTTTCACCGCCCTGAAACGGCAAACGGCGCCGGCCCCTGACTGGGACCGGCGCCGTTTGGCAACCGCGTCGCGTGGCGCGAGTGACGGGGCTCGAACCCGCGACCTCCGGCGTGACAGGCCGGCGCTCTAACCAACTGAGCTACACCCGCTTGCGGCGTGGCGGGGAAATACGGCGAGGACCATTCGGTGTCAAGCGCGTGGCAGACAGGAAAATCACGTGGATGGGAAATGGGCGCTGACGGGTTCGAACCGCCGACATCCTGTGTGTAAGACAGGCGCTCTACCGCTGAGCTAAGCGCCCGCTGGGGCATGGCCTTCGCGCATTCGCGCGGCACCATGCTCAGCGACACCATCCGGCCGCGCGAATCGCGCGGCGGCATCCTTAAAGGCGGAGCATCCGATTCGGATCTCCAGGCTCTTCACCGCGCATCGCCTGCGCCGGGCCAGCCTGAGGGGCTTCACCCCGTCAGGCGGACGCCACGACGCGACGAGGTCAGCCCACAGCTTCCTTCAGGCCCTTGCCGGCTTTGAAACGCACCGTGGTGGTCTCCGGCACCGCGATCTCCTCACCGGTGCGTGGATTGCGGCCGGTGCCGCCCTTGCGCTTGGAGATGGCGAAGCTGCCGAAGCCGACCAGCCGCACTTCCTGCTTCTGCTTCAGCGCCTCCGTGATGGCGGCGAAGACGGTGTCGATCAGCTCGCCGGCTTTCGCCTTCGGCAAATCGCCGGCTTCGGCCACCGCCGCTATCAGATCCTGCTTGTTCACGATTGAAGCTCCCCTGCCCCGCCGATGGCAGGGTCCCGACATTCGCTTCCCTGACGATGGCCGGGACTCTAGGCGGGCCGATTCGCGGCCGTCAATCGCGGCCGCATCAAAGTCGCGGATATGCGAAGCCCGGCGCGGAGAACCGCGCCGGGCTGTGTCATTCGCGCCAGATCCACGACCCGACAGCGCGTCAGCCAGGCCGGCGAATGCCGGCGCCCGAGGCCGGTGTCAGTGCGGGCGGACGGCCCCGGCCGGATCTTCCGGGCTGCGGGCCGCCGGCGTCTCCTCGGCGGGTTCTTCCCAGGTGATCGGCTCGGGCTTCTTCACCAGCGCCTTGCCGATCACCTCGTCGGCATGGCTGACCGGAATGATGGTCAGCGCCTTGGTGACGTTGTCGGGAATGTCCGCCAGGTCCTTCTCGTTGTCCTTCGGGATGAAGACCGTCGTGATCCCCGCGCGCAGCGCTGCGAGCAGCTTCTCCTTCAGGCCGCCGATCGGCAGCACGCGGCCACGCAGGGTGATCTCGCCGGTCATGGCGATGTCCTTGCGCACCGGGATGCCGGTCAGCACCGAGACGATGCTGGTGGCCATCGCGACACCCGCCGACGGACCATCCTTGGGCGTCGCACCCTCCGGCACGTGCACGTGGATATCGCGCTTCTCGAACACCGTCGGCTTGATGCCGAAGGTCGCACTGCGGCTGCGGACATAGGACAGCGCGGCGGACACGCTCTCCTGCATCACGTCGCCGAGCTTGCCGGTGGTCTTCACGCTGCCCTTGCCGGGCAGCAGCACCGACTCGATCGTCAGGATCTCGCCGCCGACCTCGGTCCAGGCCAGGCCGGTGACCACGCCCACCATGTCCTCGGCTTCCGCCTCGCCGTAGCGGAACTTCCGCACGCCGGCGAATTTCTCGAGGTTCTTGCGGTTGATCGCGACCTTGCGCGCCTTCTTGGAGACGATCTCCTTCACCGCCTTGCGCGCCAGGCCCGCGATCTCGCGTTCCAGGCTGCGCACGCCGGCCTCACGTGTGTAGTAGCGCACCAGGTCCAGCAGCGCCTCGTCGGTCAGGCTCCATTCGCCGTCCTTCAGCCCGTTCGCCTCCGACTGCTTCTTCAGCAGGTGACGCTTGGCGATCTGCACCTTCTCATCCTCGGTGTAGCCGGGGATGCGGATGATCTCCATGCGATCGAGCAGCGGCTGGGGCATGCGGAGCGAGTTCGCGGTGGTCACGAACATCACGTCCGACAGGTCGTAATCGACCTCCAGGTAATGGTCGGCGAAGGTCGCGTTCTGCTCCGGATCCAGGACCTCCAGCAGCGCCGAGGACGGGTCGCCGCGCCAATCGGCACCAAGCTTGTCGATCTCGTCGAGCAGGAAGAGCGGGTTCGAGGTCTTCGCCTTCTTCATGCCCTGGATGACCTTGCCCGGCATGGAGCCGATATAGGTCCGCCGGTGGCCACGCACCTCGGCCTCATCCCGCACGCCGCCCAGCGACATACGGACGAAGTTGCGGCCGGTGGCCTTGGCGATCGACTTGCCGAGCGAGGTCTTGCCGACGCCGGGCGGGCCGACGAGGCAGAGGATCGGCCCGCGGATCTTCGGGCTGCGGCTCTGCACCGCCAGGTACTCGATGATCCGCTCCTTGACCTTCTCCAGCCCATAGTGGTCGGCGTCGAGCACGCGCTCGGCCTCCACGATGTCGTTCTTGACCTTGCTGCGCTTCTTCCAGGGGATCGAGAGCATCCAGTCGAGATAGTTGCGCACCACCGTCGCCTCGGCGCTCATCGGCGACATGCTACGCAGCTTCTTCAGCTCCGCCAGCGCCTTCTCGCGCGCGTCCTTCGACAGCTTGGTCGCCTTGATCTTGGCCTCGAGCTCGGCGGTCTCGTCCTTGCCGTCCTCGCCCTCGCCAAGCTCCTTCTGGATCGCCTTGAGCTGCTCGTTCAGGTAGTACTCGCGCTGGGTCTTCTCCATCTGCCGCTTCACGCGGTTGCGGATGCGCTTCTCCACCTGCAGCACGCCGATCTCGCCCTCCATATGGGCGAAGACGCGCTCCAGCCGGCCGGTCACGCCGACCGTCTCCAGCAGCTCCTGCTTCTCGCTGATCTTCAGGTTCAGGTGGCTGGCCACCGTGTCGGCGAGCTTGTTCGGGTCGTCGATCTGGTTGATCGAGACCAGCACCTCCGGCGCGATCTTCTTGTTGAGCTTCACATACTGCTCGAACTGCCCGACCACGCTGCGGGCCAGCGCCTCGGCCTCCCGCCCCTCGACCGGGGTATCGGCGACCGCCTCCGCGAAGGCCTCGAAATGGGTCTGGGTCTCGCGATAGCCGGCAATGCGCGCGCGGCGGCCGCCTTCGACCAGCACCTTCACGGTGCCGTCGGGCAGCTTCAGCAGCTGCAGCACCGTGGAGATGGTGCCGACCTCATAGAGATCGTCGGGGCCGGGATCGTCCTGGGCGGCAGTCTTCTGCGCGACCAGGAGGATCTGCTTGTCCTCCTTCATTACGGCCTCGAGCGCGCGCACGGACTTCTCGCGGCCGACGAAGAGCGGCACGATCATGTGTGGGAAGACGACGATATCCCGCAACGGCAGTACGGGAAGGAGTTCACCCTTCAGGGTGTCAGCAGGCTTATCCGCCATGGGGACCTCACATCGGACGATCGGCACCCGGTCCGCCCCCGATGGGTTGTCCATCCACCGGTTTGGAGCGGCGCGGGCCAGGGCCGCGGGATAAAGGGAAGATGGTCCCGCGCGGGACCCGCAACAAGGCCCGGCCGGGTGGCCGGGCCCGGGAGCGGCGAGGTCAGGCGGTGGATTGCTCCGCCGCCCTCTCGCCGTAGATGAAGAGTGGGCTGCCGCGCCCTTCCGCCACTTCCTTGTTCACCACCACCTCCTCGATATCCTCGAGGCCGGGGAGCTCGAACATGGTGGTGAGCAGGATCGACTCCATGATCGAACGCAGGCCACGTGCCCCGGTCTTGCGCTGGATGGCGCGGGTCGCCACGGAACGCAGCGCGTCCTCGGTAAAGGTGAGCTTCGCCCCCTCCATCTCGAACAACCGCTGGTACTGCTTGACCAGCGCGTTCTTCGGCTTGGAGAGGATTTCGACCAGCGTCCGCTCATCGAGGTCATCGAGCGTCGCCAGCACCGGCAGGCGGCCGATGAACTCCGGGATCAGGCCGAATTTCAGCAGGTCCTCGGGCTCCACCTCGCGCAGGACCTGTCCCGTGCGGCGCTCCTCCGGGTCGCGGACCTCGGCGCCGAAGCCGATGCCCGAGCCCTTGCCGCGGGCGCCGATGATCTTCTCGAGGCCCGAGAAGGCGCCGCCGACGATGAACAGGATGTTCGAGGTGTCGACCTGCAGGAATTCCTGCTGCGGGTGCTTGCGCCCGCCCTGGGGCGGCACCGACGCGACGGTGCCTTCCATGATCTTCAGCAGCGCCTGCTGGACGCCCTCGCCGCTCACGTCGCGGGTGATCGAGGGGTTGTCCGACTTGCGGCTGATCTTGTCGACCTCGTCGATATAGACGATGCCGCGCTGCGCCCGCTCGACATTGTAGTCGGCCGACTGCAGCAGCTTGAGGATGATGTTCTCCACATCCTCACCGACATAGCCGGCCTCGGTCAGCGTGGTCGCGTCGGCCATGGTGAAGGGCACGTCCAGGATCCGGGCCAGCGTCTGCGCGAGCAGCGTCTTGCCGGAGCCGGTCGGCCCGATCAGCATGATGTTCGACTTCGCGATCTCGACTTCGCCGCCCTTGGCGCCATGCGCCAGGCGCTTGTAATGGTTGTGGACCGCGACCGAGAGGACCTTCTTGGCATGGTCCTGCCCGATGACATAGTCATCGAGGACCTTGCAGATCTCCTTGGGCGTCGGGACCCCGTCCCGCGTCTTCACGAGCTGCGTCTTATGCTCTTCACGGATGATGTCCATGCAGAGCTCGACGCATTCATCGCAGATGAAGACGGTCGGGCCGGCGATAAGCTTCCGGACCTCGTGCTGGGACTTGCCGCAGAACGAGCAGTAGAGGGTGTTCTTCGAATCGCCGGACTTGGTCATGGGCACTCCCGGCCCCCTCTCAGAGTCTCGGGGGCGTCATCGGACTGTAGCCCCCGGAGCATCCGGGGGGGAAGACAAAGGCTGGCGGGGCCCTTCCGGGCCCCACCCGGCATCACCCTTTGGCGCTTTCGCCGGTCGGAACCGGCCGCTTATCCACGACATGGTCGATCAGGCCCCAGTCGCGGGCCTCCTCGGCCGACATGTAGCTGTCACGCTCCAGCTTGGCCTGGATCGCCTCCAGGGTCTGGCCGGTATGCGTGCGGTAGATGTCGTTCAGGCGCTCCCGCACCTTCAGGATCTCGCGCGCCTGGATCTCGATATCGGTCGCCTGGCCCTGGGCGCCGCCGGAGGGCTGGTGGACCATGATCCGGCTGTTCGGCAGGCCGTAGCGCTTGCCCTTCTCGCCGGCGGTCAGCAGCAGGGAGCCCATGGAGGCCGCCTGGCCGATGCAGACCGTGGAGACCGACGCGCGGATGTACTGCATGGTGTCGTACATCGCGAGGCCGGCCGTCACGACGCCGCCCGGGGAATTGATGTAGAAAGCGATGTCCTTGTTCGGGTTCTCGCTCTCCAGGAACAGCAGCTGGGCACAGATCAACGACGAGACCTGGTCGAAGACCGGCCCGGTCAGGAAGATGATGCGTTCCTTGAGGAGCCGCGAATAGATATCGAAGGCTCGTTCGCCGCGCGCCGTCTGTTCGACGACCATGGGAACGAGGGTGTTGTTGTAGACGTCGAGCGGATCACGGTCCCGCATAGCCAAATCCTTTCTTGCTCCGGGGAGGCTTCGCGCGCGGGACGCGCTGCGCCGGCTCCCCCGGGCTTCACTGCAATGTGGTGCATGCCCCGGGGCTGGGAAAGTCCCCCGTGCCGGCCTGGTTATGCGAGGGCACCCTCATCGGGCACTTCGATCACCAGCCCGTCCCGTCCCGGCTCCACCCCGGCCGGCAGGTTCCGTTCCAGCCAAGCGTAGTCCATGTCCATGCCCATATGGGTCAGAATGGTCCGGCGCGGCCGCAGCGCGGCCACCCATTCCAGGACCTGATCCAGATTCGCATGCACCCGGTGCGGCTGCCGTTGGAAGCATGCCACCACCCAGGTATCAAGACCGTGAAGAGCCGCGAAGGTCGCTTCGGGCATCCGGACCAGGTCGGTCGAATAGGCGAATCGGCCGATGCGCAGGCCGAGCGTCTCCATCACCGCGTGGTCCTGGGACAGGAAGGCGACCCGCATTCCGGCCAGGACCGCGCTCTCCCCCGGTCGTACCGGGGCCGGGGTCAAGGCGGGGCGGAAGAAGAAGGGCGGCGTCGGCGGCAGGAAGGCGTAGTCGAAGCGACGCTGCAGCCCATCCAGCGTCGCCGCCAGGGCATGCGCCACCAGGCCGCGGCCGATATTGCGGTTCACGACGCGCAATTCGTCGACGCCCATGATGTGGTCGGCATGGTCATGGGTGAAGACCAGGGCATCGACGCCACCGACCCCAGCCGCCAGCAGCTGGTCGCGCAGGTCCGGCCCGGCATCGACAAGCAGCCGCTCGCCCCCCGGCGCCTCGACCAGGATGGCGCTGCGGGTCCGGCGGTTGCGCGGGTCGGTGGGATCGCAGACGCCCCAATCCCCCTGCCCGCCGACGCCGCCCAGCTGCGGCACCCCGGCGGAGGAGCCGCAGCCCAGCAGGGTGACGCGCAACGGCATCAGCCGGCCTTGGGGAAGAGGCGCCGGAAATTGGCGGTGGTCAGTGCCTCGGTCTCCGCGATGCTCAGGCCCCGTACCTCGGCCAGCACGCGGGCGGTGTGCGGCACCATCCCCGGCTCGCAGCGCTTGCCGCGGAACGGCACGGGCGCGAGGTAGGGGCTGTCGGTCTCGACCAGCAGCCGGTCGGCCGGCAGGTCGGCCACGATGTCGCGGATATCCTGGCTCTTCGGGAAGGTCAGGATCCCGGACAGGGAGACGTAGCCGCCCATGGCGACCGCCCGCTCCGCCAGCCGCCGGCCGGAGGAAAAGCAATGCAGCAGGAAGTCGAAACCGCCGCCCTCGGCCCGCTCCTGCTCCAGGATGTCGGCGATGTCCTCATCGGCCTGGCGCGCATGGATCGCCAGCGGCAGGCCGGCGGCACGGGCAGCGCGGATATGCCGGCGGAACCCCTCCCGCTGCACCTCGCGCGGCGCCTTGTCATAGAAATAATCGAGGCCGGATTCGCCGATGCCGATGATGCGCGGATGATCGGCCAGCGCCACCAATTGCGCCACCGTCGGCATCTCGCCTTCGGCGGCGTTGTGCGGGTGGACGCCGACGGTGCCCCAGACGTCGGGGAAGCGTTCGGCCAGCGCCTTCACCGCCTCGGCCTGGTGGAAGCGGGTGCCGATGGTGACCAGCAGGCCGACCCCGGCTTCCCGCGCGCGGTCGACGACGCCGTCGACCTCCGCCTCGGTGAAGTAGTCGAGGTGGCAATGGCTGTCGACGAGCATGCTCAGACCGCCGTCTGGATCTTGGCGAAGAGCGGCGCCGGCGCCGGCAGCGCCAGGCCGCCGGGCAGCGGCGTGTCGAGCGCCGCGATGTCGCGCGCATCCGCCGGCACGCCAAGCTGGTCGAGCAGCTTCGCCATGCTGTCCGGCATGAAAGGCTGCAGCAGCGTGGCGTAGTGCCGCAGCGCCGTGTGCAGATGGCGCAGCACGACCAGCATCCGCTCCGGGTCGGTCTTCTTCAGAGCCCAGGGCGCGGCGACGGTGATGTAGCCGTTCGCGGCACGGACCTTCGCGAAGATCTCCTCCAGCGCGAGGTGGAATTCCTGCCGGTCGATGAACAGGCGGATCGCCGATGCGAGGGTATCGAGCGGCGCGATCAGCCCCTGGTCATCCGCGGTGGCTGCTGCCGGCGCCGGCAGCAGCCCATCACAGTTGCGCTGGATCAGCGACAGCGTCCGGTTGGCGAGGTTGCCCAGCGCATCCGCCAGCTCCCCGTTCAGCCGCGCGATCAGCGCGCCGCGGGCGAAGTCGCCGTCATTGCCGAAGGGCACCTCGCGCAGCAGGAAATAGCGCACGGGGTCGAGGCCGAATTCCTCCACCAGGGCCATCGGATCGATGACGTTGCCGAGCGACTTCGAGATCTTCTGCCCCTCATTGGTCCACCAGCCATGCGCGAAGACGCGCCGCGGCGGCGGCAGATCGGCGGCCATCAGGAAGGCGGGCCAGTAGATGGCGTGGAAGCGGACGATATCCTTGCCGACGAAATGCACGTCGGCCGGCCAGAAGTGCCAGAGCGGCGCCGCCTCGTCCGGATAGCCGACCGCGGTGATGTAGTTGGTCAGCGCATCCAGCCAGACATACATGACATGCGCCGGATCGCCCGGCACCTTCACGCCCCAGGTGAAGCTGGTGCGGCTGATCGACAGGTCCTGCAGCCCCGACTTCACGAAGCTCAGCACCTCGTTCCGGCGCGAGGCGGGGGCGATGAAGTCCGGATTCGCCTCATAGAAAGCCAGCAGCCGCTCCTGCCAGGCGCCGAGGCGGAAGAAGTAGGACGGCTCCCGCACCCATTCGACCGGCGCGCCGGACGGGGCGTATTTCACGCCGTCGCATTCGGTCAGCTCGTCCGGCCCGTAGAAGGCCTCGTCGCGCACCGCATACCAGCCTTCGTAATGGCCGAGATAGATCTCGCCCCTCGCCACCAGGCGCTCCCACAGGGCGGTGCAGGCGCGCTTGTGCCGCTCCTCCGTCGTGCGGATGAAGTCGTCGTTCGAGAAGCCCATCACCTGGGCCAGCGTGCGGAAGGAAGCACTGACGCGGTCGGTGAAGGCCTGCGGATCCTCGCCGGCGTCGCGCGCCGCCTTCTCGACCTTCTGGCCATGCTCGTCGGTGCCGGTCAGGAAATGCACCGCATGCCCGTCCAGCCGCTTGAAACGCGCCATCACATCGGTCGCGAGGGAGGTGTAGGCGTGCCCGATATGCGGCTTGTCGTTGACGTAGTAGATCGGCGTGGTGAGGTAGATCGGCGCGCGGGTCATCGGATCCTGTTCAGAGCCACGCAGGCTCTTGCAAGCGCTCAGTCCGCGGCGAGCCAGGAGAGCGCGGTCAGCGCCGCCTGCTTGCGGTCCAGATTGAGCCGCTCCGTCTCTTCCGCGAGGCGGCCGAGCCTATCCCATAGCCCCGCCCAGTCGGCAAGCGGACGCGCCGCAACCCAGCCCGGCGCGGCTTCCCCGCGCCCGGCCTGCGCCGTGGCTTCGGCGATCGCGCGGCGCAACAGGGTGAAGAACAGGCCGAAGGAGGTCCCCTGGCGATCGGCGGCCAGCTTGTCGGCCGCCGCCATGGCCCGCCGGGGCTCGGGTTTGGCCAGCACCTCCGCGACCATCGCCTGCACCGCCAGGCCGCCGCCTTCAGCCAGCCGCAGCGCGCGGCCCGGCGCCTGGCCGGCAAGCTGCGCCAGCGCCAGGCGCTCGCCGGCGGGCATCTCCGGCAGCCAGTCCGCCAGCAATGGCTGCAACGCCGCCTCCGCCAGGGGCGGCAGGTCAAGCCGCCTGCAACGGCTGCGGATGGTCGGCAGCAGCCGGCCCGGCGAGGAGGAGACGAGCAGCAGCACGGCCCGCGGCGGCGGCTCCTCCAGCACCTTCAGGATGGCGTTCGCGGCGGCGGGGTTCATCAACTCGGCGCCGTCCAGCACCACCACGCGCCAGCCGCCCTCGGCCGCGGTCAGCGCGAAGAAACCGGGGATCAGCCGCGCCGCTTCGACATTGATCACGTCGCTGCGCTTGCGGTCGCCCTGCAGGGTCCCGGGCTCGATGGTCAGCAGGTCGGCATGGGCAGCGGCGGCGACGCGGCGGAAGACGGCGCTGTCGGGCGGCACGAAGAGCGGCGCCTGCCCGGCCGGCGCGCGCGGGCGCCCGGCCAGCAGGAAGCGCGCGAAGCGATAGGCGAGCGTCGCCTTGCCGACACCCTCCGGCCCCGCGATCAGCCAGGCGTGGTGCAGCCGCCCGGCCCGGGCCGCGGCGTCCAGGGCAGCGGCGGCCTCATCCTGCCCGACCAGGGCGGGATTGGCGCGCGGCTCCGGCGGCAGGCTCACGGGCGAAGCCGCGCGAGAACGGCGGCGCGGAGATCGTCGAAGACCGCATCCATGGCGCGCGCCGCATCGACCACGACGCAGCGGGCCGGATCGGCGGCGGCGATGGCCAGGAAGGCGTCGCGCACGCGCTGGTGGAAGCCGAGGCCCAGCCGCTCATAGCGGTCCGGTTCGCCGCGGCCTGCGGCGCGGGCCATGCCCTGCTCCGGCGGCAGGTCCAGCACCAGGGTCAGGTCAGGCGCGAAGCCATCCAGCGCCACCGCCGCGAGCTGGTCCCAGACGGCGCGCGTCAGCCCTTGCCCCGCGCCCTGATAGGCCAGGGTCGAATCCGCGAAGCGGTCGGAGATCACTGTGATACCGGCCGCCAGGGCCGGCCGGATGGTGCGGGCCAGATGTTCCCGCCGGGCGGCGAAATGCAGCATGGCCTCTGCCACCGGGTCCCAGGACCCGCTGCCGAGCAGCAAGGCGCGAATACGCTCCGCCCCCGGCGCGCCGCCGGGCTCCCGCGTGCGGAGTACCGGCAGCCCGGCTTCGGTCAGCGCGGCGGCCAGCCGCCGGATCTGGGTCGTCTTGCCGGCCCCTTCGCCGCCCTCGAGGGTTATGAACCGGCCCGGCGGCGCGGGGCGGGCTTCAGGCACCGAACACCCAGCGCCCGATCACCGCCGGGATGCGCGGCAGCAGGCCGAGCTTGGCCACATCCGCGCCGGCGATCAGCGGGATCGTCATCGGCGGCACGCCCTGGCCGCCGACCTCGATGCGGCCGATTTCCTGCCCGCGGGCGATCGGGGCCGGCAGCGGGGCGTCGTATTGCAGCTTCACCTGCAGCCGGTTGCGCCAGGCCCGCGGCAGCGACAGCACCACGTCGCGGCCGCCGACCAGCGGCACCGTGGCGCGGTCGCCGAGCCACACCGGCACTTCCTGAATCGTCTCCGACGCGCGGAACAGCACCACGCTCTCGAATTCGCGGAAGGCCCACTCCATCAGCCGCTCGCTCTCCTCGGCGCGGGCGCGCATCGTGGGCAGGCCGTTGAACACCAGGATCACCCGGCGGTCGCCGCGCTTGACGCTGCCGGTCAGGCCGTAGCCCGCTTCCTCGGTATGCCCGGTCTTCAACCCGTCCGCGCCGGCGACGCGGGCCAGCAGCGGGTTGCGATTGTCCTGGCTGATGCCGTTCCAGGTGAAGCTGCGCTCATTGTAGTAGCGGTAGTATTCGGGGAAATCGGTGATGATGCGACGGGCGACGATGCTCAGGTCGCGCGCCGTCATCCTCTGCTCGGGGTCAGGCCAGCCGGTCGAGTTCCGGAAGCTGGAATTCTGCAGCCCGATGCGCCGGGCCGACTCGGTCAGCATTTCGGCGAACTGCGTTTCCGACCCGGCGATGCCTTCGGCCAGCACCACGCAGGCATCGTTGCCCGAATGGATGATCATCCCGCGGATCAGCGATTCGACCGGGATCATGCTGCCGAGCTGGACGAACATCTTCGATCCGCCCATGCGCCAGGCACGTTCGCTGACCGGCAGTTCCTGGGTGAGCTGCAGACGGCCCTGCTTCAGCTGCTCGAAGACGACATAGGCGGTCATCAGCTTCAGCATGGAAGACGGCGGCATCCGCTCGTCGGCGTTCTTCTCCAGCAGCACCGCGCCGGTATCGGCATCGATGATGATGGCCTGACGGGCGATGGTGTCGAAGGGGCCGAGCGGGGTCTGCGCCGGGCTGCCGGACGGCGCCGCGGGTGGCGCCGGCCGCCGGTGCGGCGGCGCGGCACGCTGCGCCTCGGCGGTGCCGGACAGCAGCGCCAGGCCGCCGGCGCCGCCCAGCAGCAGGGCACGGCGGGCCATGGCAGGCATCATTGCAGCAGAAGGCATCAGGAAGCGGGTCATGGAACTCCCCCGGAGGCGCCCCGGCGACTCGCCTGCGCCTCACTCCACGCGAATCGCGGCCTCCGATACGCCCGAAGACAGCACCCGCTCAAGCGTCCGATCGGCCTGTGCGATGCCGGAGAGCGGGCCGATCCGCACCCGGAAGGTCTGGCTGGTGCCGCGTCCCCGGGTCTCGATCTCGGCACCGAGCGCCGCCAGCCGGGCCCGCTGCTGCTCGGCGGCGCTGCGCTGGGTGAAGGTGCCGGCCTCGATCACCAGCTGTCCCGGCTGGGCGGCGGCCTGGGTGACCGTTTCGGGAATTGCGACAGCGGGCAGCACGGCGGCGGCTTCGGCGGCCGGTCCTTCGGCCCGCACCGCGACATCCTGCCCGGCCGTGCGGGCGCCGGGCGGTGGCGCCAGGCTCTCCGAGGCGACGGCGGCGCGCGGCGCGGCGTCCACCGGCACCGCCTCCACCTGGCGCCCGGCGACGCGATTGGCCAGGCGGCGGGAGAGTTCGGCATCGACCGTGATGCGAATCTGCGCCGTGCCACCGGCCGGCACGCCGAGCAGCGTCGCGGCGCGCGGCGAAAGACCGAGGATGCGGCCCATCTGGCCGGGGCCGCGGTCATTCACCCGCAGCAGCATCTCCCGCCCATTCTCCAGATTGGTCACCCGGATCACGGCCGGCAGCTGCAAGGTGCGGTGGGCGGCCATCGGGCGCCCGGCCTCCCAGCGCTCGCCATTGGCGGTGAGACCGGCGGCGGTGTCGCGCACCGCCTGCGCAACGCCGGTTTCGGTCAGCGAGAAGCTCTCGGCCGGATAGGACCAGACGCCGCCGAGGCGATAGGGCTGCCCCACCACATAGCGCGGCTGCGGCGTCGGCCCGAAGCAGCCGGCGAGCAGCAGCGGCAACAGGAGAAGGCTTGCGCGCCTCATCCAAGGCGCTCGGACAGCAGCGCCACCGCCAGTGCATAGTTCACCGGCGAGTTGTAGCGCCGGATCACCCGGAAATTCTGCTGCCCCAGATAGACCTGGCCCGTGGTGGTACGGTTCGGCACCACGATGCCGGCCTCCGCCTCGGTCTGCGGCAGGGCGCTGCCGTCGCTGCGCCGCCAGCCGGCCCGCGACCACTCCCGCAGGCTGCGGCGCTGGCTGGTGTCGGCGCGCTCCGTGTCGAAACCGGCCGGTGCCTGCGCGGCGAAGCCCCAGTTCTCGTTCTCGCGCCAGCCGCTATGGGCGAAGTAGTTGGCGATCGAGGCCAGCGCATCCGCGCGGCTGTCCCAGATGTCGCGCCGGCCGTCGCCGTCGAAGTCGACGGCCAGGCGCTCGAAATTGGTCGGCATGAACTGCGGCTGCCCCATGGCGCCGGCCCAGCTGCCGCGCATCCGCTCCGGCGTCACATGGCCTTCGTCCAGGATACGCAGCGCCGCCAGCAATTCGGTCCGGAAATAGCTGGCGCGCCGGCCTTCCCAGGCCAGCGTCGCCAGCGCGTCGATCACCCCGAAGCCGCCGGTATTGCCGCCGTAATTCGTCTCCATGCCCCAGATCGCGACGCAGACCTTGGGCGAGACGCGGTAGCGCGCGCCGATCCGGGTCAGCAAATCCCGATTCTCCGCGTAATGCCGCTGGCCCGCCTGGATGCGGGTCGGGGAGACGATCCGTTCGCGGTATTCCTCCCAGCTCAGCACGCTTTCCGCCTGGCGCCGGTCGAGGGCGACCACGCGGTCGTTCGGGCGGAGATTGGCCAACGCACGATCGAGCGTCTGAGCCCGGATCCCGCTGCGCTGCGCATCGGTGCGGAGCTGGGCCAGGAAGCGGCCGAACGGGATCGCCGGCTCCGGGAAGCCGGCGGTTTCGACCGGCGCCGGCGCCGGCTGTGGCGTGGCGACGGCGGTGCCGTCGCCGCTGCCTGTGGCGCAGCCGCTGAGCAAGGCAGCGGTGGCGGTCATGAAATGGCGTCGCGTTCCCATGCGGCTCCCCTGCCATGCGCATCGCCCCCGGGCAAGCCGGGCTTGGCGGCGCTGTCCTTGAACCGTAAGACTGTGGCGGGATCAGGAGGGAACATCATGGCTGCCGTCACCCGGGACCTCGCCGCCTTCAGCGCGGCCATCCAGCACGATGCGTTGCCGGAGGCGGTCCGGACCCGCACGCGTTTCCTCGTGCTCGACCTGATCGGTAACATCGTGCGCGGACGTCACGATGCCGAGAGCACGGCGCCGCTGCTGGCAATGGTGCGCGCCCTCGGCCTCGCGGCCGGCGGCGCCGCGGTGTTCGGCGACGCGACGCGCTACACGCCGGCGGGTGCCGCGCTGCTGAACGGCGCCCTGGCCCATAGCCTCGATTTCGACGACACCCACGCCGCCGGCAGCCTGCATCCCGGCGCCCCGGTGATTCCGGCGGCACTGGCCGCCGCCGAGATGGTGGGCGCCGATGGCCGCACCACACTGGCCGCGATCATCGCCGGCTACGAGGTGACCTGCCGCCTAGCGGTCGCACTGCCGGCCGGCGACCATTACGACCGCGGCTACCACCCGACCGCGACCTGCGGCGCCTTCGGCGCGGCCGCGGCGGCCTCCCGCGTCTTCGGCCTGAGCGCGGCGCAGATCGAGGATGCGCTCGGCATCGCGCTCAGCCAGTCGGCGGGCAGCCTGCAATTCCTGAAGAACGGCGCCTGGACCAAGCGCTTCCAGGTCGGCTGGGCGGCGATGGCCGGCCTCGCCGCCGCGCAACTCGCCCGCGAAGGGTTCCGCGGTGCCGGCGATGCGCTGGAAGGCAAGGCCGGCTTCCTCTCCGCCTATGCCCCGAACCCGGTGCCGGCGCGGGCGCTGCAGAATCTCGGCACCGAATGGGAGCTGATGAACACCGCGGTGAAGCCCTACCCGTCCTGCCGCTACGGCCATGCCGGCATCGACGCGGCGCTGGCCCTGCGGGCCGAGCATGCGCTGCGGCCGGAGGAGATCGAGGCG
>DASYDR010000370.1:0-6584 GCA_036499545.1 Roseomonas sp.
TCTACGCCAATGCCGGCTACCGCTGGTCGGTCGATGGCGGACGGTCCCGCCAGAGCGCCGTCCAGGGCGCCATCGGCATCCGCATCAACTGGTAACCAGGCGCGGCGCGGCTCCCTTCCGGGGCCGCGCCCGGCATGATCACGGCATTCTACGAACGAAGCGACAGGAAGCGTCCATGCCCGAAGCAACACCCGACGATCGGCGCCTTCACGACATCGCCGGGCAGCCCGCGGAGCGGCCGGTCCCGGCATCACCGCGCGGCGATGCCGAACGCACAACGAAGTCTGTTGCGCTTTCGACCGGCATGCGCTTCCAATGGCGCATGCTCAATCGTCGGCTCCTTGCTTCCCTCGCAGCCTCAGCCGTGGTCCTGGCCGCCTGCGCGGGGCCGGGCGCGAATCTGCCGCCACTGCCCGATCCACCGTCACGCTCCACCTACCGGCTCGGGCCGGAGGATCAGGTGCGGGTGACCGTCTTCGACGACACCCGCCTCAGCGGCACCTTCCGGGTTGGCGATGACGGTGCGATTTCGGTGCCGCTGGTCGGTCGCCTGACCGCCGCGGGGCTGACGACCCAGGCGCTGGAGCAGCGGTTGGTGCAGGAATTCCGCCGGCGCGAGCTCATCACCACGCCCGCCGTCGCGGTCGAGGTGCAGACCTACCGCCCGATCTTCGTGCTCGGCATGGTGGAGCGCGGCGGACAGTTCCCCTACCAGCCGGGCATGACGGTGCTGTCGGCGGTGGCGCTGGCCGGCGGCTTCACCTTCCGCGCGGTGCAGGACCGGGTCTCGGTCACCCGCACCGACGGCAACGCGGCCCAGGAATACCGGGCGCCGCGCGACGCGATCCTGCTGCCCGGCGACGTCGTCAACGTCCTCGAGCGCCGCTTCTGATCGCGCCGCCGGGCAACCGGCGGCCTCAGCCCGGCAGGACGAAGCGTGATGCCGCCACGGCGGCATGCGCCGCCGCCGACAGCCGTGCATACAGGGCGGCATCATCCGCCAGGCGCCGCAGCATCGCCGCCGCGGCGCCGATATCCGGCTCGGCCCAGACGCTGCCGGCATAGATCCCTGCCGCATCTTCCACGGGCACGAGGCGATAGGGCACCAGCAGGCTATTCGCCTCGGTCATGAAGTCCGTATTGCCCGACCAGCCGGTCCCTATCACCGGCACGCCATGCGCCATCGCTTCCAGCATCGGCAATCCGAAACCTTCCGCGCGATGCAGCGACAGCAGCACATCAGCCGAGCGGTACAGCGCCGCCAGCCCGGCATCGTCGAGAAAGTCGGTAATGACCCGGGCACCCGGCAGGCCACGCAGCGCGGCGGTCAGCCCCTCGACCGCCGCCCCACCGCCATTGAGCTTCACGACCAACCGGGCGGCGCCACCCTCCCCGAAGGCCTGGCGGAAGGCTTCGATGGCGGCGGCGGGGTTCTTCCGGGTGAAGCTTGACCGGCTATCGGCCATCACCAGCACGGTGAAGGGCTGCCCGGCGTCGCGGCGGCGCGCCGGCTGGGCCTCGACCTTGTGCGGCACGACATGGATCGGCACGGAGAACAGCTTGCCGAGGCTTTCGGCGGCGAAGCGGCTTGGCGTCCATATCTCCGAGACCAGACCGCCGAAGCGCCGCCAATCGGCGGGCGGATCCGGCAATTCCCAGGCCCAGTAGCCGATCCGCCAGGCATCGGCGACCCCAGGCAACACCGCATGCACCAGGCTCGCGGTCTGCGGCCCGCCGCAATGAAAGACATAGGCGGAGGCCGGGACATGCGGCGCGCGGGCGAAAGGATTGCGCAGCGCCGCGGTCGCATCCAGGAGTTGCACAGCCCCCCCGGCGCGGACCAGCGCCGCATGCTGCAGCAACGCCCCGGTCGCGATTCCGTTGTGCCGGCCGAGTGCCCCGACAATGGCCAGCCGCGACAGATCGCGCGGCGGCGGCCGCCGACCCAGGCGCAGCAAGGCGAGTTGCCGCGCGCCTTCGAGCCAGGCGGAGGCGAGCATCGACCGCAGCGCGCTCATGCTGCCCGCTTCCCCGAGCCAAGCACCGCAACACCTGCCGAATCGGGTAAGGTGACAATGCCGCGCGCGGGCCGCTCTGGTGACGCATGCCGGCCATTCCTGTTCATGCAGCCGCTCCGCTCTGTCTGCCCGATCCACCACCGCCTATCATCCCGCGGCCCGCAGGACCATCGGCGCTCATTACCGTTCCCAAACTATATGTTGACAACCTCTGCGGGAGAGAACATTTTATACAAGAGTTGCTTATTTGAGATTTCCTGTCACCGCCCACCTGCCCCGCACCCGTCGGCGCATCCGTGAGCCGGAGGCCCCCTTGAGCCGTTCTCCCTTCCCCCCCATCGAATTCGGCAATCCCGGCCAGGACGGCACGTCCAGGCTGGAATCGCTGGGCGTTCCGTTTTCCCGCGCCATGGGAATGCTGCGGCGCCGGGCCTGGCTGATCCTGCTGCTCCTCGTGCTCTGCCTCGGCGGTGGGTATGCGGTGCTGGCACGGATGGCGCCCCAATATTCAGCTGAAGCCATAATTTTGATACAGCAACGCCGCACGCCGGTCAGCGATCTGCAGACCATCAGCGCGGAGCCCGGCAGCAGCTCGAATGAAATCCGGACGCAGATCGATATCCTCCGTTCGCCGGCGCTGGCGCGGCAGGTCGTCGTGCGGACCGGTCTGCTGACCGTGCCGGAATTCCAGCCGGAGCCCGGCCTGTCCGGCACCATCATCAATGCGGTGCGCGACGCGCTTGGCGTCCCGGCGGCCCCGCCCCCGCCGCTCAGCGAAGACGAGCGGATCGAGATCATCGCCGGCTCGCTGCTCGGGCGCATGACCATCGCGAACGAAGCGCGTTCCAACGTCATGCGCATCGGCATGACGACCGGCAACGCCGCCCTCAGCGCCCGCATCGCCAATGCCTATGTGGACGAATTCCTGGATGCCAGCCGGCGGCAGAAATACGCCGCCGCGCAGCGTGCCCAGGGCTGGCTGGAAGGCCGGCTTCGCGAGCTTGCGACCAAGGTCCGGGATTCGGAGCGTTCTGTCGCCGAATTCCGCGCCGCGCACGGGCTGCGCGACACCGCGTCCGACCGCCGCGGCAGCCAACGGACGCCGAGCGTCGCGGAGCAGCAGCTGGCCGCCGTCAGCGCCCAGGTCACCGCGGCCGCGGCCGAGCGTGCGCGCAAGGAAGCGCAGGCGGCGCAGGTCGCCGCGGCGCTGCGCACCCCGGGCGGCCGTGACACCCTGCCGGAAGTGCTCGGGTCCAGCCTGATCCAGCGGCTGCGCGAGGCGGAGGCCTCCGCCGCCGCCCGCGAATCCGAGATCGCGACGCGCGCCGGGGCGCGCAGCCCGGACCTGATCGCGGCCCGCGCGCAGCGGGCCGGCCTGGCGGCGCGCATCCAGCAGGAGACGCAGAACGCCATGGCGGGCATGCGGAACGAACTGGCGGCCGCCCGTGCCCAGGAGGCAAGCCTGCGCGAGACCCTGGATGGGCTGCGCAACACGGTCGCCACGGAACAGACCTCCGAGATCCAGCTGCAGCAGCTGCTGGCCGAGGCCGACGCCAACCGCAGCATCTTCGAAAGCTTCCTCGGCCGCTCCACCCAGCTCGCCAATGTCTCCGGCATTCAGGAAGCGGATGCCGAGATCGTCTCCCCCGCCGTGCCGCCGCTCGGCCCCTCGGCCCCGAAGAAGGGCCGTGCGCTGGCCGTCCTCGGCATGATCGCCCTGGCGATCGGCGTCGGGGCCGCGGTGCTCCTGGAGCGGCTGCGCACCGGCTTCCGGACGCCGGAGGAGATGGAGGCGCAGACCGGCCTGCCGGTCGTGGGCGTGGTGCCGAAGCTGCCGCGCCGGCTGCGCAAGGTGGTTGCCCTGGCGGCCCGCCATGTCGATTTCGACGCCGCCCTGGCCCGCATGCGCGGCACGCTGCAGGTGATGCATGACGGGCGTTCGCCGCAGATGGTGATCGTGACCTCGGCGCTGCCTGGCGAAGGCAAGAGCCTGCTGGCCAGCGGCCTGGCGCGGAATGCCGCGGAGTCCGGCCAGAAGGTGCTGCTGATCGATTGCGACATGCGCAACCCGACGCTCGCCTCCCTGCTCGACCAGCCGCCCGGCCCGGGGCTGAACGACCTGCTGCAGGGGACGATGATCGCCGGCAAGCAGCCGGTGGTGCGCAACACCACCGGCGGCTTCGACGTCATCACCACCGGCGCGACCGCGCGCAGCGCGCAGGACCTGCTCGCCTCCCCCAGCATGGAAGGGCTGCTCCGCGCCGTGCGCGCGCGCTACGACTTCATCGTGCTCGACACCCCGCCGGTGCTGGCGGTGACCGACACGATGCTGCTGGTGCGCAAGGCGGATGCGGTGCTGATGACCACCCGCTGGGAGCAGACGCCGCAATCCGTGGTGCAGAGCGCGGTCCGGCTGCTGCGCAATGCCGGCGCGCTGAACATGTTCGGCACCCTGACGCAGGTGAACCTGAAGCGGTATTCCACGGATGGGGCCAGCCCGCTGGCCTTCATGCACCGCAAGTATCGCAGCTACCACGCGATGATCGCGCGCTGACGCGGGCGGCAACCCCGGCGCCCTGACGCAAGGCGCCGGGCCAGGACCATGGCCACACACGGAGAAGGTGCCTGGACGGAGGTCCCCGCTGGGCCATCCGCCGGCCGGAGGCTAAGATTGCGTCCGGAAGCGGCGGCGGAGCTGTGGTGAGGGATTTTTCGTCCCTGTCGTGCGGGGTAGCCCAGCCTATGCTGGCGGCCTCGGCGAGGCAGCCGGCGCGGGAGGGGCGACAGGACCTGCCCGACCGACCCATCGCCGTTTCCGAACGGACCCCTGGATAGGCACCGCATGCAGCCGACGATCCTCGGCATGGTCATCCTGCCGCTCGCCCTGCTCTTCATCGGCAATCCGGTGCGGCTGCTGCAGCTCGCCCTCATCGTCGGCGTCTTCGACGCCGGCGCGGCCCTGGTCCTGGGCGGCGATGGCGGTTTCGGCCTGCCGACCGCGATGGTGCCGGGCTTCCTGTTCCTGGGCTATGTCGTCGCGCAATACGCGCTCGGCATGCGCTACCCCGGCGAAGGCCAGGTGCTGCGCACCGCCCTGCCGCTGATCTTCTTCCTGATCTACGCCATGGTGACGGCCTGGCTGATGCCATCGGTCTTCGCCGGGCAGATGATGATCTGGCCCAACCGGCCCGACCCGCTGGCGCCATCGACGGTGCCGCTGGCGCCCACCTCCGGCAATGTGACGCAGAGCCTCTACCTGGCGATGAACATCGTGTTCGCGGTGCTGGGCGGCCTGTTCCTGACGCGGCGCGCGATTTCCTGGCGCGGCCTGCTCATGGCCTATCTGGCCAGCGGCTATCTGGTCGTCTTCCTCTGCTTCTGGAACCTGGCGTCGCGGCTCACCGGCGTCTGGTTTCCCGCCGACATCCTCTATTCCAACCCGAGCTGGGCCATCGTCGAACAGGCCTTCGGCGCCGTGCCGCGCATCCAGGGCCCCTTCTCGGAACCCGCCGGCGTCGCCGGCTTCCTCTCCGGCGTCGCCTTCTGCTCGCTCAGGCTCTGCATGCGCGGCTACACCACGATGCGGCCGATGCTGCTGCTGGTCACCTCCATCACCTCGGTGCTGCTCTCGACCTCCACGACCGGGATCGTGATGCTGGTCTGCGGGTTGCCGCTGCTGCTGCTGACCGGCGCCGGCGACCGCGAGGCCATGGCGCGGACCCGCCGCACGCTAGGCACCCTGGCGGCCGCGGTCGTCATCGTCGTGGCCCCGCTCGCCATCGCCCTGCCCGGGCTGGTCGACGCTGCGAGCGTGGTGATCGAGGAGACGCTGCAGAAAGGCGAAAGCGACTCCTTCGAGGAGCGCGGCCGGATGAACCAGTCGGCGATCGATGCCATGATCGGGAGCTGGGGGCTCGGGATCGGCTGGGGCAGCACTCGCTCCTCCAGCCTGATCCCCGGCATCCTGGGCAATTCGGGGGCGGTCGGGTTGGGGCTCCTGCTCTGGTTCGCCTACAATCTCCGACGGCTCATCTCCACGGCGAATCGCATGGCTCCCCCCGATCACCCCGCGCGCCAGGCGCTTGATGGCTTCCTGGCCGCGCTCTGCGGACAGTTCGGCGCCGGGCTGCTCTCCGGGCCGACCATCACCGCGCTCACTTTCTACCTGCAGCTGGCCCTGGTGCTGGGTGCGGCCAGCCGCATGGTGATCGACACGCCCACCACCGGCAGGCTGCGACCGCGGCCCGAACAGCTGCGCCCGCTTCCCTGGCGCCCGGCCGCATGACGCAGCCTTCCCCGCGCGGCGTCGCGCTCAACGGCCGCTTCCTGACCCAGCCCGTCACCGGCGTCCAGCGCTTCGCCACCGAGATCCTGCAGGGGCTGGACCAGTTGGCGGCACAGCAGGTCTGGTGCGGGGCCGAGATCCTGACGCCGCATAGCGATGCCCCCATGCCGCAGCTGCAGCGCCTCACCGCGCGCAGCATCGGCCGGCGCCAGGGCCACCCCTGGGAACAGATGGAACTGGCCGGTGCCGCGCGCGGACGATTGCTGGTCAGCCTCGGCAAC
>DASYDR010000371.1:0-3202 GCA_036499545.1 Roseomonas sp.
TCAAGCGTGAAGACATCACGCCGGACAGCCACGTGATCAATGATCTCGGCATCGACAGCCTGGACTTCCTCGACATCGTCTTCGCGATCGACAAGGCCTTCGGCATCAAGGTGCCGGTCGAAGCCTGGACGCAGGAAGTCAATGCTGGCACCGCGCCGGCGGAGCACTACTTCGTCATGAAGAACCTGGCCGCGCGGATCGAGGAGCTGGTGGCGGCGAAGCAGGCCTGAGCGTCCGAATCGGCCGCTCCGCCTATACGCATCGAAGGCCCCGCGCATGCTGCTCGAATATTTCCAGATGATCGACCGCGTCGTGGCGCTGAGCCCCGAGGCGATCACCACCTGCTCGCATGTGCCGGAGGCAAGCCCGGTCTTCGAGGGCCATTTCCCCGGGCACCCGCTGGTGCCCGGCGTGCTGCTCATCGAAACCATGGCGCAGGCCAGCGGCTACATGCTGCTGGCGCGCATGGGATTCGCCCGCATGCCCTTCCTGGCCAGCGTCAAGGAAGCGAAGCTCCGAAGCTTCGTGGCGCCGCTTGCGAAGCTGATCATCGAGGCCACCTTGGTGCATGAGGGATCCGGTTACGCCGTGACCTCCGCCCGCATCAGCGCCGATGGCAAGCGTATCTGCGACTCGGAGCTGACGTTCCGCGTGCTTGACTTCCCGGACCCGCGGCTGGCGGAGGCGATGCGCAAGCGCGCCGCCGAGATCGGCCTCATCGAGGGACCAGAGGCATGACCAGCACCATGAATCGCGAGATCTGGATCACCGGCATCGGCCTCGTCACCTCGCAGGGCGAAGGGCGGGACGCGCATTGGGCGGCGCTGTCGCAGGGTGCCGCGCCCATCGTCGACGCCACCGGCATCGCGCCCTTCCCGGTGCATCCGCTGCCGCCGCTCGCCCTCGACAAGCAGATCCCGCGCAAGGGCGACCAGCGCCAGATGGAGCCCTGGCAGCGCCTGGGCACCTATGCCGCGGGGCTGGCGATCGACGATGCCGGCGCGCGCAGCCTGGTCTCCGAGATGCACCTGGTCGTCGCCGCCGGCGGCGGTGAGCGCGACATCGCGGTCGACGAGGCGATCGCGACCGAACTCGCGGAGGTGCCGGATGCCAAGGCCGGGCCGCTGCTGAACGAGCGGCTGGCGAACGGGCTGCGGCCGACGCTGTTCCTGGCCCAGCTCTCCAACCTGCTGGCCGGCAATATCTCCATCGTGCACGGCGTCACCGGCTCCTCCCGCACCTTCATGGGGGAGGAGAGCGCGGCCGCCGATGCGCTTCGCATCGCGCATGCGCGCCTGGCCGAGGGCCGCGGCGAGATCGCGCTGGTCGGCGGCGCCCTGGTCGCGCAGCGCTGGGACATGGCGCTGCTCTACGCACCGGGCGGCGCCATGCTGCGGGGCGATTTCGCGCCGGTCTCGGCCCGCCGGGGCGGCGGCGCCGTGATGGGCGGCATGGCCGCCTTCCTGGTGCTGGAGCATGCGGAGCACGCGAAGGCACGCGGCGCGCGCGGCATCGCCAGGCTCGCCGGCGTCGCGAGCGACGCCACCCGCCGCGCCACGGCGGGCGAAGCCACCGCGGCCGCGCAGCGGTTGCTGGCGAAGCTGCCGGTCGCGGCCGCGCCGCTCGGCGTCATGTCCGCAGAAACCGGCGCCGCGCCGGCGACGGCGGAAGAAGAGGCCTTCCTGGCCGGGCTGCCGGACGCCACCGTGCGCCGCGCCGGCAGCGTGATCGGCCACGGCATCGAAGCCGGCTTCCCCGCCCAGGTGGCGCTGGCCGCCATCGCCCTCGACCAGGGCGGCTTCTACCCGCCGCTCGATCCCGCCGATACGCCAAGCGGCGCCACGCCGCGCCAGGTGCTGGTGACCGGCTTCGGCATTTTCCGCGGCGAGGCCCTGGCGCTGTTGCAGCCCGCCAGCCAGGAGAAGGCGGCATGAAGGACCATCTGGGCCGCCCGCTGGTCGCCGTCACCGGCATCGGCATGGTGACGCCGCTCGGCTGGGGCGTCGAACGCTCCTGGCAGCGGCTGCTGGCCGGCGAGAGCGGCATCCGCCGTATCGGCCGCTTCCCGATCGACCACATGCGCACCACCATCGCCGGCACCGTCGACCTGCCGGAGGAAGCCGAGGGCGGCAGCACCGCCTTCTCCTCCCCCGAACGGGTCGAGCGCATGGCCGCCTTCGCCATCGCCGAAGCGATCGCGGAAGCCGGGCTCGGTACCGAAGGCGCATTCCCCGGCGTGCTGATGCTTGGCATGCCGCCGGTCGAGCACGAATGGCCGCAACGCTTCGCGCTGGCCCGCGCCGGCGGTTCCGGCCGCTATCCCGACCAGATCCGCGCGGCCGAAGGCCATCGCGAGCTCTACGAGACCTTCCTGTTCGGCGGCGTCGGCGAACGCCTGGCGGCGCGCTTCGGCACCAGCGGCGCGCCGATCTCCATGACCACCGCCTGCGCCACCGGCGCGACCGCGATCCAGATGGCGGTCGAGGCGATCCAGCGCGGCGAGACCGATGCCGCGATCGCGGCCGGCGCCGATGGCAGCGTGCAGCCGGAAGCGCTGATCCGCTTCGCCCTGCTCTCCGCCCTCTCGGCCCGCAACGAGGATCCGGCCGCCGCGTCGCGCCCCTTCGAGAAGACGCGCGACGGCTTCGTCATGGCCGAAGGCGCCGCGGCGCTGGTGCTGGAAAGCCTCGCCTCCGCCCGCGCCCGCGGCGCCACGGTGATCGGCCTGATCGGCGGCTGCGGCGAACGGGCGGACAGCTTCCACCGCACCCGCTCCAACCCCGATGGTGCCGCCATCATCGGCGCGATCCGCAACGCCCTCTCGGATGCCGGCGTGGCGCCCGCCGATGTGGGCTATGTGAACGCGCACGGCACCGGCACGCCGGAGAACGACAAGATGGAAGCCTTCGGCATGCGCGCCGTCTTCGGCGATGCCGTGCCGCCGATCTCCTCCATCAAGTCGATGATCGGCCATACCCTCTCGGCCGCCGGCGCGATCGAGGCGGCGGCCAGCCTGCTGTCGATCCGCGACCAGGTGCTGCCGCCCACCATCAACCATGTCGAGCCCGATCCCTTGATCACGCTCGACGTGGTGCCGAACGTGCAGCGCCAGGTCAGCGGGCTGCGCCACGTCCTCTCCAATTCCTTCGGCTTCGGCGGGCAGAATGTGTGCCTGCTGCTGTCCGCCGCACCCGGGGCGTGA
>DASYDR010000372.1:0-7044 GCA_036499545.1 Roseomonas sp.
TATCAAGGTCGCGCAGCCGTTCCGCGCGGATCACCAGCGCGTCGCGCAGCCGCGCGACCGGCGCCAGCAGCCAGGGGAAGGCGGGGTCGCGGAAGCCGGCCTCGAGCCGCGCCGGCGCGGGGTCGCCGGGATCGGGCATGCTCACCCGCTCCTCAGCCGCCAGCACGGTGCCGCCGAGCATGCGCGCCAGGGGCTGGGCCAGTCCGGCGGCGGAAGGCTGGGTCGCCGGATCGCCGAAGGGCAGATGCGCCGGCGGCGCGATGAAGCCGCCACCCCAGACCGGCGCCCGCACCACGCCGGCCGGGCCGCGGCGCCGCACCCCGATCACCAGGCCAGCCACGAGCAGGACCAGCAGCGCCAGCACCAGCACGGGCAGGTAGCGGGTGGCCGCATCGCCGGCGCCGGCGCCGATGCCGATCACCTGGCCGCGGCCGGTCATGGCGGCGCCGGACAGCGCCCGCACCGCTTCCGCCCCCAGATCCAGCAGCGGGCCCGGCAGCAGCCCGAAGGCCACGGTCAGCACGGCCAGCCCCACCATGGCCGCGCGCACCGGGCCGGCCTGTTCGGTGGCGCCGGCGGCCCGGGGCGTACGCGGACGCCCGAGGAAGGCCAGGCCGAAGAAGCGCACCATCGCCGCCGCCGCCAGCGCGGCTGCCAGGGCCGCGACCGCGGTCACCGCCGCGACGGTGACCTGGACGCCGAATTCGCCGACCCGCCAGCCGGCCAGCAGGGATTGCAGCAGCAGCCATTCCGAGGCGAAGCCGGAGAGCGGCGGCAGCGCCGCGGCGGCGGCGATGCCGACCAGCACCGCGCCGGCGGTCCAGGGCATGCCATGGATCAGCCCGCCCAGCCGGTCCAGCCGGCGCGACAGCGCCGCATGCAGCACTTCCCCCGCGCCCAGGAACAGCAGGGTCTTGAAGACGCCATGGTTCAGCGCATGCAATAGCGCGGCGCCGGCAGCCAGTGCGGCCAGAGGCCCCAGATCGGCGCCCCGGAAGACCAGCGCCAGGCCGAGCCCGATGGTCACCAGCCCGATATTCTCGATCGTCGAGCAGGCGAGCAGGGTCTTGGTATCCGCTTCCAGATTGGCACGCAGCGCGCCGATCAGGGCGGAGGCGGCGCCGGCCACCAGCAGCGGCATGCCCCACCAGAGCGGCTGCGCCGGCCCGCAGAGGTCGAACAGGATGCGGCAGAGCACATAGATCGCGACCTTGGTCATCGCGCCCGACATCAGCGCCGAGACATGGCTGGGCGCGGCCGGATGCGCGAGCGGCAGCCAGGCATGCAGCGGCGCCAGCCCGGCCTTCGCCCCGGCGCCGGCCAGGGCGAGCCCCAGCACGGCGGCGGCCCGCCAGCCCTCCGGCGGGCTGTTCCGCAGCACCGCGAAGGCGAGATCGCGGGGTCCCGCCGCCAGCAGCCCGATCGCCGGAATCAGGCAGGCGGCCGAGACCACGGCGAAGGCCAGATAGAGCCACGCCGCCGCGCGATTCTCGGCCCGGTCGTGATCGGCCGCGACCAGGGCCCAGGAGGCGAGCGACATCGCCTCGAACCCCAGCATCAGGGTGAAGCCATCGGCGGCGGCGAGGGTGAGGCCCATCCCGGCCAGGAACAGCGGCCAGGGCACCAGCAGCCGGGCCGGCTGCGGACCGGCCACATGGCCGAGCGCCGCGAGGGCGGAGGCGGTGCCGGACAACCCGAGGATCAGCAGGAACCAGGCCGACAGCCCGTCCAGCGCCAGCAGGGCCGGGGCCCAGGGCGGCCCCAGCGGCAAGGCCATGGCGGCCGCCCCGCCATCCAGCAGAGCCCCGACCGCCACCGCCGCGAAGCCCGCGGCGGCGATCGCGGTCACTGTATACACGGCACGCGCGCCCGTCGCCGAGCGTGCCGCCAGCGGTGCGACCAGCCCGAGCAGCAGCAGCCCGGCCAGAATCAGGGCAAGCGCCATCAGCATGGCGCGGGATGGAGCTTGCGAATCACGCCCCGAGCCTATCCGCTCCCCACCCCCACCGCGAGGGTTCAGGCGCGTGAACTTCCCTTCTCTCCGGCTCCGGTGACCGACTTCCGCCCGACATCCTGGCGAAACACTCACTTTCCTTCGTGCAATGTCACGGCTAGGAACGCCGTCCATGGCCCCTTTCCTGGCTTTCAGCCGCGCCGTGGACGCGGTCAATGACCGTTTCGGCCGCGTTGCGGACTGGATGGTGCTCGCCGCCTGCGCCGTCAGTGCCGGCAACGCCTTCGTGCGCTACGGCGTCTCCTGGTCGTCCAATGCGCTGCTGGAAGCGCAATGGTACCTTTTCGCCGGCGTGGTGATGCTCGGCGCCTCCCAGACGCTGCTGCGCAACGAGCATGTGCGGGTCGACTTGCTCTATGGCTCGGTCTCGCCCCGCACCCGGCTCTGGATCGACATCATCGGCTTCGTCGTCTTCCTGCTGCCGGCCATGGCGCTGCTCGCCTGGATGACCTGGCCCTTCTTCCTGGACAGTTTCCAACGCGGCGAAACCTCCTCCGACGCCGGCGGGCTGATCCGCTGGCCGGTGAAGCTCATGATGCCGCTCGGCTTCCTGCTGGTGCTGCTGCAGGGCCTGTCGGAGCTGATCAAGCGCATCGCCGTGCTGCGCGGGATCGATCCCGGCGGCGTCCAGGTCTTCACCGAATACACCCGTCCCGAACAATGAGCTGCCCTGTCCGATGCTGACGCTCGAGGTCATGCCGCCGCTGATGTTCGGCGGGCTGGTGCTGTTCCTGCTGATCGGTTTCCCGGTCGCCTTCTCGCTGGCCGCGGTCGGGCTGTTCTTCGGCTTCCTGTCGATCGAGCTCGGCTTCTTCACCACCGCCTATCTCGGCAACCTGCCGCTGCGCACCTTCGGCATCCTGTCGAACGAGCTGCTGCTCTCGGTGCCGTTCTTCACCCTGATGGGCGCGATCCTCGAACGATGCGGGCTGGCGGAGGACCTGCTGGAGGGCACCGGCCAGCTCTTCGGCAAGATCCCGGGCGGGCTCGCCTATGCCGTCATCATCGTGGGCGCCGTGCTTGGCGCCATCACCGGCACGGTCGCCGCCAGCGTCATCGCCATGGGCATGATCTCGCTGCCGATCATGATGCGCTACGGCTACGACATGCGCATCGCGACCGGCGTGATCGCGGCATCCGGCACCATCACCCAGGTGATCCCGCCATCCCTGGTGCTGATCGTGCTGGGCAGCCAGCTCGATCGCAGCGTCGGCGACATGTATGCCGGCGCGATCGGGCCCTCGATCCTGCAGGTGGCGCTGTTCATCGGCTATATCGCGATCGTCAGCATCGTCGCGCCGCACAAGGTGCCGCCGCTGCCGGACGAGGCGCTCGGGCCGCGCGGATGGCCGCTCTACTGGCGGGTGCTGAAGGGCATGGTGCCCTCCGTCGTGCTGATCTTCACCGTGCTCGGCACCATCTTCCTCGGCCTCGCGACGCCGACCGAGGCGGGCGCGATGGGCGTGGTCGGCGGCATCCTGCTGGCCATCATCAATGGCCGCTTCACCTGGGCGCTGCTGCGGGAGGCGATGGGCAACACCATGCGCATCACCGCCATGGTGATCTTCATCCTGATCGGCGCCACGGTGTTCAGCCTGGTGTTCCAGGGCGTCGATGGCGGCCGCTGGCTGGAGCACCTGCTGTCGCACCTGCCGGGCGGCCAGACCGGCTTCCTGATCTTCGTCAACGTCTTCATCTTCTTCCTGGCCTTCTTCCTCGACTTCTTCGAGATCGCCTTCATCATCGTGCCGCTGCTGGTCCCGGTGGCGAATGCGCTCGGCGTCGACCTGGTGTGGTTCGGCGTGCTGCTCTGCGTGAACATGCAGACCAGCTTCATGCACCCGCCCTTCGGCTTCGCGCTGTTCTACCTGCGCGGCATCGCACCGAAGACGGTCCGCACCTCCGACATCTACTGGGGCGCGCTGCCCTGGGTCGGGCTGCAGCTCATCCTGGTGCTGGTCATCATCTTCTGGCCGCAGAGCGTGACCTTCTTCCTGGACCCGGCCAGCACCGTCGATCCCGCCAGCGTGCACATCGAAGCGCCGCCGCCCTCGCCGGATACAGGGGACGAGGCGCCGGTCTTCCGCTGAGAGCCTGCCCCGGACTGGCCCGCTACAGGCCGAGCAGTCCGGGCACGCCCCGGAGGTCCGGCAGTTCCGTGTAGGGCAGCCAGTCCGGATTGCCGCGCTCGCCGCGACGGTTGATCCAGATGCCGCGGATGCCGAGCGCATGGCAGGCCTGCATGTCGAGGACCATGCTCATGGCGACGTGCACGGTCTCCTCCTTGGTCACGCCCATCACCGTGTGCGCGTGCTCGAAGATCCCACGGCTCGGCTTATAGGCCTGGGCCTGCTCGGCAGTGATGACATGATCGATCGGCACGCCCAGCAGGCGGATATTGTGCGCGATGAGATCGTCGTCCGAGTTGGTAAAGATGGCGAGGCGGTAGCGGCTGCGCAGCCGCCGCAACACCTCGACCGTCTCGGGATGCGGCCCCATGGTCTTGATGGACTCCGCGACCGCCTCGACATCGTCGGCGCTTGCCGCCACTCCATGGTCGTTGAAGGCCGCCGCGAAGCCCTGGCGCAGGATGGCCTTGTACAACAAGTGGTCCGCCTGCGCTTCGAGCCTGCGGGCATGCGTGGTGAAAGTGTCCAGCACATCGAAGGGTTCGAGGGCCGCCGCGCCGCGCCGCGCGAGCACCGCCCCGATCGCCTCGTGCAGCACCTCCCGCCAGCGCACCAGCGTGCCATAGCAGTCGAAGCTGATCACCTTGGGTACCGGGTCCAGGGAGAAGATCATCGCGGCGATCCTTTTTCCGTTCTTGGCCTGCTGGTCAGAGCCTGTCTCGGGCAGCGGCGTCGACGCGCATCCGCGCCAGGGTGGCCTCGCCCGCATGGCGTGCATGCGCGCGGAATGCCGCCGCAGCGCGCGCACCGTCGCCGGACGCCAGCACTTCGAGCAACGGGCGATGCTCCGCCACCAGGCGCGTCGTGGCGCGCGGCGCCTCGTTCGCGACGACGATCAGCATCCTGAGCTGCGCTTCGACCCGCTCGTACTGGGTCAGCAGGCGGCCATGCCCGGAGATGGCGACGACCGCCTTGTGGAAAGCGAAGTCCGCCTCGTCGGCGGCCGCGCCATCCCCGGCGTCGCAGGCCGCGGCGAGTGCGGCAAAAGCAGCCTCGATGCCAGCCGCCGCCAGGCGTCCGTCACCCAGCCCCTCCGCCACGAGCTCGGCCGCCAACCCCTCGAGCGCGCTCCGCAGGGTGAAGAGCTCCCAGGCATCCTGCCGGGTCAGTCCCACCACCTCCCAGGCCGCATAGGGACGCTGCGCGAGCAACCCTTCGGCGAGCAGCTTGTGCAGCGCGGACCGGACCGTCCCGCGGGAAATCCCAAGCAGTTCCGAAAGCTGCGTCTCGGTCAGCCGGTCGCCCGGCGCGTAGCGGCGGCCAATGATGGCTTCGCGCAATGCATCGGTCGCGCGCGTCTCGAGGCTGCGGCGTTCGACGGGGCGGACCTTGCCAAGCATGGTCATACCAGCCTTCTAGTCAGCCTGATTCTTAATTGTCAACAATTGGGAATCAGGCCAAACCTTTGCCAGCCGCGCGGTCTAGCGCGGCAGGCGCCTGGCGTCACGCCGCTGCTCGTAGGCCTTGGCGCTGACGAAAGCGGCTTCGTGCAGCGCTTCCGGCACGCCGGCGCGACGCGCAGCTTCCAGCAGGAAGCCCAGGATCTGGTCGGATTCGATCCGACCGCCCGCTTCCAGATCACGCAGCATGGACGTGGCGTACTGGCTGGCGGTATCGCTGAAGACACGGCGGTATTCCGCTTCGAACCCCGCCCGCACCGGATGGCCGTGATGCGCGGCGATCGCCATGTTGCGTTCCAGCAGGGCCAGCATCAGCGCGATGCCGCCAGGCGCGCGGGCGATCTCACCCACATTGGCACGCATCAGCACGGTGGCGACGGCGCTGGTGCCGAGATGGACCAGCTTTTCCCACATGCGGGCCATCACATCCGGCACCGCTTCGGCCACCACACCTGGCGCCGCGTCGAAGGCGGCCTTCAGTGCCTCGACCCGCGGCGACATCCCGCCATCCACCTCGCCGAAGGTGATGTAGCGCCAGTCGTTCAGGTGCCTGACCGTCCCATCCGGCGCGAGCGTCGCCTGGATCTTGGCCAGCCCCCCCAGCACCCGCGCCGGGCCGAATTCGCCGGCCAGCCGCTCGACATGGCCGAGCCCGTTCAACACCGGCAGGATGGCGGTGCGCGCATCCACCGCCGGGCGGATCGCCGCGATCGCGGCATCGAGGTCATAGGCCTTGCAGCTCAGCAGCACCGCGTCCCAGCCGGGGCCGGCCGTGGTCAGCGCGGTGACGGGCCGGGCGAAGCCGCCGAACGGGCTTTCCACCACCAGGCCCCGCGCCGCGAGCTGCGCCGCCCGGCCTTCCCGCACCAGGAAGGCCACATCGGCGCCGCCTTCGATCAGCCGCGCCCCGAAATAGCCGCCAAGCGCCCCCGCGCCGAGAACCAGGATCCGCACGCTGCTTCCTCCTTGCATCTTCCGGCGCAGACTAAGCCCCGGATGCCCAAAGGCGGAATGGGCCGCGACGGTTGCTCCGCGCGGCCCGTAACGGCAGGATCGGCGAAACGAGGAGAGGCGCCATGTCAAAGGTCATCATCACCTGCGCCGTGACCGGCGCCATCCACACCCCATCGATGAGCGACCACCTGCCGATCACGCCGCGGCAGATCGCCAATGAGGCGATCGCGGCGGCCGAGGCCGGCGCCTCCATCATCCACCTGCACGCGCGCGACCCGGACAACGGCCGCCCGACGCCGGATCCGGCGGTGTTCATGCAGTTCCTGCCGGTGATCAAGCAGTCGACCGACGCGGTGATCAACATCACCACCGGCGGCGGCCTCGGCATGACCGTCGATGAGCGCCTGGCGGCGCCGCTGCTGGCGAGGCCCGAGATGTGCTCCCTCAACATGGGCAGCATGAACTTCAACATCGCGCCCAGCGCCAG
>DASYDR010000373.1:0-11085 GCA_036499545.1 Roseomonas sp.
ATCCGCTTCGAAGCGGCGGTGGAAGATCAGCGACAGGCGCACATGCTGGGTCGGCACCGGGCTCGGCCGCGTCACCAGGCCATGGGTCGCCGCCAGCGCCCGCGCCAGGCGGGCGGAGAGGGTCATCACCATCTCCGTCCGCTGCAGGATCTCCGGCACGGCGCCCAGATGCGCGACCACGGCGCCGAGCCGGCGCGGGTGCCCCGCCTCCCGCAGCGGCGCGTCCAGCGCGCCGGAGCGGGAGCCGTTCGGTGAATGCAGCAGGTGCGGCACGCTGGCCAGCCGCGCCATGTCGAGCGGCCCATCCGCCAGCGGATGGTCGCGGCGCATCAGGGTCAGGAACTCTTCCTGCATCAGCAGGACGCGGGTGTAGATCGCCGGCGGCTCCGGCAGCACGGCGACCGCCATCTGCGCCTCGCCACGCTCCAGCAGCTCCGCCGCATTGGTGCGGTCGGCGTGGCGCACCGCCAGCAGGCAGCCCGGCGCCTCCCGCGCCATGCGCGCCAGCACCGGCGGCACCAGCGTGCATTCGGCGTATTCCGAGAAGGCGACGGTGAAGACCCGGTCGCTGCCGGCCGGGTCGAAGGGCGCGTGGGAGGCGAGGGTTTCCCGCAGCCGGTCCAGCATCTCGGTCACCGGGCCGGTGAGCGAGAGCGCCAGCGCGGTCGGCTCCACGCCGCCCGGGCGGCGCAGGAACAGCTCATCCCCGAGCGTCACCCGCAGCCGCGCCAGGGCGTTGGAGACCGCCGATTGCGACAGGTTCAGCCGCTGCGCCGCCCGGGTGACGTGCTTCTCGCGCGCCACCGCGTCGAAGACGCGCAACAGGTTCAGATCGAGCTTTTCCGGATCGGTCATTGCCGATGGTGATGATGACCGGTCCGTGGCCGGGTTGGAAGCCCGCGGCGGCGTTCAGCGGCCCCGTACCGGCAGCGCCACCAGGATCCCGCCTGCCGCGATGATGCCCATGCCGGCCAGGGTCGGCAGGTCCGGCACATCGTCGAAGATCAGCAGGCTGGCGAGCGTCGCCCAGATCAGCTGGGTATACGACATCGGCGCCAGCAGGCTGGCCGGGGCCCGCGCATAGGCCAGCACCAGCAGCCCATGCCCGACGCCGCCGAGGATCCCGAGCAGCACCAGCGCCGCCCAGGCGCCACCGTCCGGCCAGACCCAGACGAAGGGCTGCGCGAGGGAGATCACCAGCGAAGCGGCGAAGGAGGTATGCAGGATGGTGGTGCGCGGGTCGTCCACCGCCGCCAGCTTGCGGGTCAGGATCTGGTAGAAGGCGAACAACAGCGCGGTGCCGAGCGGCAGCACCGTCGCCCAATGCGGCGCCTCGCCCCCCAGCAGGAAGGGCGGCCGCAGCACCGCCACCACGCCGCAGATCCCGATGCCGACGCCGAGCCAGCGGCGCCAGCCCACCTTCTCCTGCAGCAGCAGCGCCGCCAGCGCCACCGTCAGCACCGGGGAGGCGAAGCCGACCGCCGTCGCATCCGCCAACGGGATATGCGCGAGCGCCGTCGAGAACAGCAGGTTGCAGCCGCACAGCAGCAGGCTGCGCAGCGTCTGCAACCCGGGCGCCCGTGACCGCCAGGGCAGGCTGCCGGTCGCCAGGCGCAGCGCGATCGCCACGGTCAGGCAGCTGAAGACGAAGCGCGCCCACATCAGCTGCGGCACCGCGAACTGGGCCGTCAGCAGCTTGACCGTCGTGTCCATCACGACGAAGACCGCCAGCGCCGACAGCTGCAGCCCGATCCCGGCAAGGACGCTGTTCATGTCCTTGCAGCATCGCCGCGCGGCGCGCCGCGTCAATCCTCGTCGAGCATGCCCGCGAGCTTCAGGGCGACGCCCTTCGATCCTTCGATCTTCAGCTTGCCGGTCGCGAAGGCCAGCATCGGGCTCAAACGGCCGGCCATCAGCTTCGCGAGGTTCGCCTCGGTCATGCTCAGCACCGTATCGGCCGGCTCCTCCGCGGTCGCTTCGCTGACGGTCGCCGCCGGGCCGGTGCCGTCCAGCAGGAAGGACAGGCCCGAATCCGCGACATCGAAGCGCACGCGGTAGCCGAGCCCGCCGAGCCGCGGCAGCACCGCCTGCACGGCCTCCAGGATCGTGTCGGGGCTTGTCATGCAGCGGGTCTCCGGGTTGTGATTGCCGTATAGTGCATTTCGTTGACGCTTACGTCACGCCGGTCCTAGGCTCCCGGAATTCGGGCAGCAGATCCGGAACTCCAAGGGGAGAAAGAACAGCATGTTATGCCATCGATGGGCAGGTGCGGGCCTGGCGGTCCTGGCCGGCCTCATGGCCCATAGTGCAGCCCAGGCTTCCGGCTATGGCCTGCGTGAACAGAGTGCGGTGGGCCAGGGCGCATCCTTCGCCGGCGTCGCGGCGCGGGGCGACGACCCCAGCATGATTTTCTTCAACCCCGCCGCGATGGGCTGGCTGCCCGGCACCCAGTTGTCGCTCGTCGGCAGCGGCATCTTCCCCCAGGTCGAGCCCGACCGGCTGAGCGGTCGACGCGCCACGCTGCTCGGCGGCAGCGCCATCACCGGCAGCGCCGGTGGCGATGCGGCATCCGATGCCTTCCTGCCCGCCTTCTACGCGACGCAGGCCTTCGGGGATCAATGGCATATCGGCATCGGCGTCACCTCGCCCTGGGGCCTGACCACCAAGTACGGCGCCGATTTCGTCGGCCGCTATCATGCGGAGACGACATCGCTCCGCACCATCAACATCACGCCGTCGATCGCCTGGCGCCCCACCGAGACCTTTTCGATCGGTGCCGGGCTGCAGATCCAGTACGCGGATGCCCGGCTATCGAGCGCGATCGATTTCGGCGGCGTCCTCGCCTCCCGCGGGTTGCGCGTGGCGCCCGGATCGCTCGACGGCCGTTCGACCCTCACCGGCGACGACACGGCGATCGGCTGGCAGATCGGCGCGCAGTGGCGGCCCATGCCGGGAACCTCGCTCGGCCTCGCCTTCCGCTCCGCGATCTTCCATGAATTGGAGGGCGATGCGCGCTTCGAAGCCGTGCCGGGGCCGCTTGCCAGCACCTTCCGCGACAGCGGCGGCCGCGCCAGGCTGACCACGCCGGAAAGCCTCAGCTTCGGCGTCAGCCAGGCGATCGGCGATCGCTTCACCCTGCTGGCCGGCGCCGAATGGACCAACTGGTCGCGGTTCCGCAGCCTGGTGGTGCAGTTCGACAACGGGTTGCCGAACAACGTGACCTCCGAGCGCTGGCGCGATTCGGTCTTCCTGTCGATCGGCGGCGAGTACAAGGCGAGCGACACGGTGACGCTGCGCGCCGGCTTCGCCTGGGACCAGTCGCCGGTTCCGAATGCGACGCGCACGCCGCGCATCCCCGACGCCAACCGCTACTGGCTATCGGCCGGGTTGAGCTGGGCGGTGACGCGGAACATGACCGTCTCCGCCGCCTATACCCACATCATCGGCAACAGCGCCGATGTCCAGCTGACCGCCGGCGGCCCGACCAGCCCGGACTTCCTGCGCGGCGGCCTCAACGGGAGCTACAGCGCCTCCGTCGATATCTTCTCCGCGCAGCTCCGGCTCAGTTTCTGAGGCAGCCGCGATGTCCCCCGACATGCAACCCCGATTCTACCCCCCCGGACTCGATGTCACCTGGGACATGGTGCTGCCGCGCGAGACGCTGACCCAGGTGCTGGACGCGACGGTCGCCGCGCATGGCGACCGGCCGGCCCTGGAATTCATGGGCCGATCCTGGCGCTATGCCGAGCTCGGGGACATGGTCGCGCGGGTCGCGGCCGGGTTGCGCGACCTCGGCGTCGCGCCCGGCGACCGTGTCGGGCTCTGCCTGCCCAATACGCATTTCTTCGTCGCCGCCTATTTCGGTGTGCTGAAGGCCGGCGCCGTCGTCGTCAATTTCAGCCCGCTGATGGTCGCCGAGGAGATGGCGGTGCAGGCCGCCGATTCCGGCATCACGGTCATGCTGACCCTCGACCTGAAGCCACTGCTGCCGCGGGTGCTGGAGGTGCTGCAGGGCGAAGGGCCGCTGCGGCACGTCGTGGTCTGCCACTTCGCGCATTGCCTGCCCGCGGTGAAATCGGCGCTGTTCCGCCTGTTCCGCCGCGCCTCGATCGGCGCCGCGCCGGCGGACGACGCGCGCATCAGCGAATTCACCGCGCTGATCGAGGCGCCGCCGATCGCCGATCCGCCGGCGGTGACGCCGGAAAGCCTCGCGGTACTACAGTATACCGGCGGCACCACCGGCAAGCCCAAGGGCGTGATGCTCACCCACGCCAATCTCTGCGCCAATCTGCGCCAGGTGCAGGCCTGGTGCGGCGGGTCGGATCACGAGCAGGAGCGGATGTTCGCGGTCATCCCCTTCTTCCACGTCTTCGCCATGACCACGGCGATGAACGTGGCGCTGGCCTGGGGCGCCGAAATCATCATGCAGCCGCGCTATGAGAAGAAGCTGGTCCTGGCCGCGATCCACCGCCGCCGCCCGACCATCCTGCCCGGCGTACCGACCCTGTTCAAGGCGCTGCTCGACCATGGCGCGACGCGGGAGGACCTGGCCTCGGTCCGCATCTGCATCTCCGGCGGCGCACCGCTGCCGCTGGCGCTGAAGCATGAATTCGAAGCGAAATCGGGCGCGACCCTGGTCGAGGGCTATGGCCTGACCGAAGCGTCCCCCGTCTGCTTCTGCAATCCCGTACGCGGCGAGAACCGCGAGGGCACCATCGGCCTGCCGCTGCCGCTGATGCGGGCCGAGATCCGCAGCCTGGAGGATCCGCGCCGCGCCATGCCGACCGGCGAGCGCGGGGAACTCTGCGTCAGCGGCCCCAACGTCATGGCAGGCTACTGGCAGCGGCCGACGGACACAGCGGCGACCTTGACGCCGGATGGCTGGCTGCGCACCGGCGATGTCGGGATCATGGATGCCGATGGCTATGTCGCGCTGGTCGACCGCATCAAGGACCTGATCCTGGTCTCCGGCTTCAACGTCTATCCGCGCGCGATCGAGGAGGTGCTGTACACCCACCCCGACATCGCGGCGGCGACCGTGCTCGGCATGCCCGACCCGCGCCAGGGCGAGAGCCCGGCCGCCTTCATCGAATTGAAACCCGGCGCGGTGCCGGACGAGGCGGCGCTGCGCGCCTTCCTGAAGCAGCACCTCTCCGCCATCCAGATGCCGAAGCTGATCGAGTTTCGCCCGGCGCTGCCGCGTACCGCGGTCGGCAAGCTGTCCAAGAAGGAATTACGCGAGGAACTGCGCACGCGGCTGCGTGAAGATGCTTGACATCCCAGGGATTGCGACCAATCCACGAGTACGCAATCCAGCAGGTTCACCGGACCCGACGCCCAATGCGCGAGCTGTATACTGTGAACCAACTGGCGGAGGATCTGGGCATCACGCCCAGGACCATCCGTTTCTACGAAGCGAAGGGGCTGATCGCCCCGCAGCGCGCGGGGACCATGCGCGTCTTCAACCGGCGCGATCGGGCCCGGCTGATGATCGTGCTGCGCGGCAAGCGGCTGGGCTTCACCCTTGCCGAGATCCGCGAATATCTCGACCTCTACGACGCCGACCGCAGCCAGCGCGAACAGATGCACATGCTGCTGCACAAGACCCAGGAACGCATCACGGGGCTGGAGCAGCAGCGCCGCGACCTGGCGCAGACATTGGCCGAGCTGCGCGCCATCGAGGCGGAAGCGCAATCGGCCCTGACCGCCATCGCCGATACGGCGGGCAACCCACACCGGGCCAAGGGCTGACACGCCGCCCCTGGCCGCTCCGTGCAGGCGGAGAGCCGAAAAGGGCCTACCCATGACCGATATCGTCATCGCCGCCTATCGCCGTTCCCCCTTCCACTTCGCCGGCAAGGGCGCATTGACGAAACTGCGCCCGGACGAGATGGCGGCGCAGGTGATCCGCGTCCTGGTCGCCGAAAGCGGCATCGATCCCGACAGCCTCGAGGACCTGATCCTCGGCTGTGCCTTTCCGGAGGGCGAGCAGGGCCTGAACGTGGCCCGGCTGATCGGCTTCCTGGCCGGGCTGCCGCAGGGCGTCGCCGGCGTCACCGTGAACCGCTTCTGCGGCTCCTCCATGCAATCGGTGCATCAGGCGGCCGGCGCGATCCGCATGGGCGCCGGCGACGCCTTCCTCTGCGCGGGTGTCGAAAGCATGAGCCGGGTGCCGATGGGCGGCTACAATGTCATGCCGCATCCAGGTTTGGCCGCGAGTTTCCCGCAGGCCTATATCGGCATGGGCGAGACCGCGGAGAATGTCGCGCACCGCCACCAGATCCCGCGCGCCGAGCAGGAAGCCTTCGCGGTCGACAGCCAGCGCAAGGCCGCGGCTGCCCAGGCCGAAGGCCGGCTGCGGGCGGAGATCGTGCCGGTCACCATCGGCAAGGACCAGGTATCCGAAGATGGCTGCCTGCGCCCGGAGACCACCGCCGCCGGCCTCGCCGGGCTGAAGCCCGCCTTCCGCGCCGATGGCACCGTCACCGCCGGCACCGCATCGCCGCTGACCGATGGCGCCGCGGCCCTGCTGGTCTGCAGCGACGACTACGCGAAGCGGCACGGGCTGACGCCGCTGGCCAAGGTGAAGGCGATCGCGGTGTCGGGCTGCGCGCCGGAGGTGATGGGCATGGGTCCGGTCGGGGCATCGCGCAAGGCGCTGGCGCGCGCCGGCATCACCGCCCGCGACCTCGACGTCGTGGAGCTGAACGAGGCCTTCGCGAGCCAGGCGATCGCCTGCATGCGGGAGCTCGGGCTCGATCCGGCCAAGGTGAATATCGATGGCGGCGCCATCGCGCTCGGCCACCCGCTCGGCGCGACCGGTGCCCGCATCACCGGCAAGGCGGCGGCGCTGCTGCAGCGGGAAGGCGGCCGCTATGCGCTGGCGACGCAGTGCATCGGCGGCGGCCAGGGCATCGCGACGGTGCTGGAGGCGATCCAGTGAGCGCGCCCGGTCGCCAGGGGGCGGAGGGGCCGCAGGCCCCGAGCACCGGCGGCGCTAATCGGCCGCGCCACCACAATGATACGTCCATCCAGAAGATCGGCGTCGTCGGCGCCGGCGTCATGGGCGCCGGCATCGCGGCGCAGGTCGCCAATGCCGGCCTGCCGGTGGTGCTGCTGGATGTCATCCCGGGCGGCGCGGCGAAAGCGGTCGAGACGATGCTGCGTGCCGATCCGGCACCCTTCATGCACCGGTCCAACGCGCGGCGCATCACCACCGGAGACCTTGAAGCCGACCTCGCGCTGCTGGCCGATTGCGACTGGATCATCGAGGCGATCACCGAACGCCTCGACGCCAAGCGCGACCTCTACGCCAAGCTCGCCACGGTCCGGAAGCCGGGTTCCATCCTGTCCTCCAACACCTCGACCATCCCGCTCGCGGCATTGACCGAAGGGGCCGGCTGGGCCGCGGATTTCCTCATCACCCATTTCTTCAACCCGCCGCGCTACATGCGGCTGCTGGAGGTGGTCGCCGGCCCGCGCACCCGCGCCGACGCCCTGGCCGCGGTCAGCGCCATCGCCGACCAGGCGCTCGGCAAGACCGTGATCCCCTGCAAGGACCGGCCGGGCTTCATCGCCAACCGCATCGGCGGGCAGTGGATGCAGGCGGCGGTCAACCACGCCTTCGACCTTGGCCTGTCGATCGAGGAAGCGGATGCGCTGATGGGCGCACCGATCGGCGTGCCGAAGACCGGCGTCTTCGGCCTGCTCGATCTCGTCGGCATCGACCTGATGCCGCATATCGCCGCCAGCATGAAAGCGAGCCTGCCGTCGGACGATGCCTATGTGCAGGGCCTGCGCGACCATCCGCTGATCACCCGCCTGATCAGCGAGGGCCGCATCGGCCGCAAGGGCGGCAAAGGCGGCTTCTACACCCGCGTGAAGGCGGCGGATGGCAGCAGCACGAAATACGGCATCGACCTGAAGACCGGCCAGGACCGCGCCGGCGAGAAGCCGGTGCTGGAAAGCCTGGACGCCGGCCGCCGTGACCTCGCCGCCCTGGTCGGGCATCCGGATCGCGGCGGCCGCTACGCGCGCGCCGTGCTGCTCGACACCCTTGCCTATGCCGCGGCTCTTGTCCCTGAAGTCGCCGACGACATCGCCTCCGTCGATGCCGCCATGCGCCTCGGCTACAATTGGAAATGGGGCCCCTTCGAGCTGATCGACCGCCTGGGCCCCGCGCATCTCGCGGCGCTGCTGCGTGAGGAGGATCGCCCGGTGCCGCCGCTGCTGGAGCGCGTCGGCGATGGCCGTTTCTATCGCGAGGAGGCCGGCGCGCTGCAGGTGATGGGCCTCGACGGCAGCTACCATGCCGTGGCCCGGCCGGAAGGCGTGCTGCTGCTGGCCGATATCAAGCGCCGCGGCGCGCCGCTGGCGAAGAACGGCGCCGCCAGCCTCTGGGATATCGGCGACGGCGTCGCCTGCTTCGAATTCCACACCAAGATGAACGCGCTCGACCCCGAGGTGCTGGCCCTGCTCGGCAAGGCGATCGCGATGGGGAAGAAGGGCGGCTTCCGCGCGCTCGTCATCCACAATGAGGGCGAGAATTTCTCCGTCGGCGCCAATCTCGGCCTGGCGCTGTTCGCCGCCAATATCGCCGCCTGGGGCGAGATCGACAGCATGATCGAAGCCGGCCAGAGGACCTACCGCGCGCTGCGCGAAGCGCCCTTCCCGGTGGTCGGCGCGCCATCCGGCATGGCGCTCGGCGGCGGTTGCGAGATCCTGCTGCATTGCGATGCCATCGAAGCCCATGCCGAGACCTATATGGGCCTGGTCGAAGCCGGCGTCGGCGTGATCCCCGGCTGGGGCGGCTGCACCGCCATGCTGCGCCGCTGGGCCGAGAATCCGAAATCGCCGAAAGGCCCGATGCCGCCGGTCGCCAAGGCCTTCGAGATGATCTCGACCGCGCATGTCGCCAAATCCGCCTTCGAGGCGCGCGACTGGCTGCTGCTGCGCCCATCCGACGGCATCACCATGAACCGCGACCGGCTGCTGGCCGCCGCCAAGGCGCGCGTCCTGTCCCTGATCGACGGCTATGAACCGCCGAAGCCCATGGCGCTGCGGCTGCCCGGCCCGTCCGGCCGCGCCGCGCTGATGATGGCGGTGGACAGCGCCGTGGCCCTGGGCCGCGCCACGCCGCATGACGTGGTGGTCTGCGAACACCTGGCCACCACGCTGACCGGCGGCGACCGCGACCACACCGACGAGACCAGTGAGGATCAGGTGCGCACGCTGGAACGCCAATCCTTCATGGCGCTGCTGCACACCGAACTGACGCTCGCCCGCATCGAGCACATGCTCGACACCGGCCGCGCGCTGCGCAACTGAGGAGGCCGCCATGCCAAGCTACAAGGCCCCGGTGCGCGACATGCGCTTCCTGCTGAACGAATTCATGGACCCGGCCCGGCTGCGCGCCCTGCCCGGCTGCGAGGAACTCGGCCCCGACCTGGTCGACCCCATCCTCGATGAAGCGGCGACCCTCTGCGAGGAGGTGCTGTTCCCGATCAATCGTTCGGGCGATGAGGAAGGCTGCAGCATCGAGAACGGCGTCGTGCGCACGCCGAAGGGCTTCCGCGAGGCCTGGGCCCGGTTCCGCGACGGCGGCTGGCCATCCCTCGCCGCCGACCCCGCCTATGGCGGCCAGGGCCTGCCGAAATCCGTCGGACTGCTGTTCGAGGAGATGATCTGTTCCGCCAACCTCTCCTTCGGCATGTATCCAGGCCTGTCGCACGGCGCCTATGCCGCGCTGCTGAAGCACGGCACGCAGGGGCTGCGCGACACCTACCTGCCGAAGCTCGTCAGCGGCGAATGGATGGGCACCATGTGCCTGACCGAGCCGCAATGCGGCACCGATCTCGGCCTGATCCGCACCCGCGCCATCCCGGCCGAGGACGGCAGCCACCGCATCACCGGCAGCAAGATTTTCATCAGTGCCGGCGAGCACGACCTCTCCGACAACATCCTGCATCTCGTCCTCGCCAAGCTTCCCGATGCGCCCCCAGGCACGCGCGGCATCTCGCTGTTCCTGGTGCCGAAATTCCTGCCGACGCCCGATGGCAAGCCCGGTGCACGCAATGGCGTGGTCTGCACCGCCATCGAGCACAAGATGGGCATCAAGGCCTCCGCCACCTGCGCGCTGTCCTTCGAAGACGCGCGGGGCTGGCTGGTCGGGCGCCCGCACAAGGGCCTGTCCGCCATGTTCACGATGATGAACGAAGCGCGGCTCTCGGTCGGCGTACAGGGGCTCGGCCTTGCCGAAGTCAGCTACCAGAACGCCGTCGCCTATGCCCGCGACCGGCTGCAGGGCCGCGCCCTGAATGGCGCCGCCAGGCCCGACCAGCCCGCCGACCCGATCATCCACCACCCCGATATCCGCCGCATGCTGCTCACCATGCGCGCCGAGATCGAGGGCTGCCGGGCGCTGGCCATGTGGGTCGCGCAGGAGCAGGACATCGCGACGCGCCATCCCGACCCCGCCACCCGCGACGCGGCCGAGGATTTCGTCGCGCTGATGACGCCCATCATCAAGGGCTACTGCACCGACATGGGCTGGGACGCGACCGCCACCGGCATGCAGGTCTTCGGCGGCCACGGCTACATCCGCGAGAACGGCATGGAACAGTACGTCCGCGACGCCCGTATCGCCCAGATCTACGAAGGCACCAACGGCATCCAGGCGCTCGATCTGGTCGGCCGCAAGCTGGGCGCCCATGCCGGCCGCTACCTGCGCCGCTTCTTCCACCCCGTCCTCGCCCACATCGAAGCCAGGAGCGAGGACGAAACCCTGGCCGAATTCATCCTGCCGCTCTCGAAGGTGTTCGGCCGGCTGCAGCAGGCGACCGCCGAACTCGCCCGGCGCGGCCTCTCCGATCCTTATGAAGCCGGCGCCGGCGCTTCCGACTACCTGAAGCTCTTCGGCCTGACCGCGCTGGCCTTCGTCTGGGCCCGGATGGCCGAAATCGCGCTCGCCAGGCAGGGCGACGACCCGACCGGCTTCTACCGCGCCAAGCTCACCACCGCGCGCTTCTTCATGGCCCGCATCCTGCCCCGCAGCACGGCCCACAGCGCGGCGGTCCTCGCCGGCGG
>DASYDR010000374.1:0-14037 GCA_036499545.1 Roseomonas sp.
TTACATGGTCGCCCTGATCGCCACCGTGGCGCTGGCGGTCGTGCTGCCGGTGCGCGGCGCCGGTGCGGCGGCGATGGAATGGGTCACCTATGCCGCGGTCGCCCTGCTGTTCTTCCTCTACGGCGCCCGGCTGTCGCCGCAGGCGGTCTGGGCCGGGCTGCTCCATTGGCGGCTGCAATCCATCGTCTTTGCCAGCACCTTCATCCTGTTTCCCATTCTCGGCCTGGTGCTGACCACGCTGCTGCGCGCCTGGCTGACGCCGGACCTGGTGCTCGGCATCATGTTCGTCTGCGCGCTGCCTTCGACCGTGCAGTCCTCGATCGCCTTCACTTCCATCGCCCGCGGCAATGTCTCGGCGGCGCTCTGCGCCGCCTCGATCTCCAACCTGTTCGGCATGGTGCTGACGCCGGTGCTGATGGCGCTGCTGCTGAACGCGCATGGTGCCGGCTTCAGCATGAAGGCGCTGGAGGATATCGCGCTGCAGCTGCTGCTGCCCTTCGCCGCGGGGCAGCTGCTGCGTCCGCTGATCGGGGCCTGGCTGCTGAAGCACAAGCAGATCACCTCGGTGGTCGACCGCGGCTCGATCCTGCTGGTGGTCTATGCCGCCTTCAGCGCCGGCATGGTGGCCGGAATCTGGTCGCGGGTGAGCCCGACCAGCCTCGCCGTCGTGCTGATCCTGAACCTGGTGCTGCTGGCGGTGGTGCTGGTGATCACGACCTGGGTCAGCCGCCGCTTCGGCTTCACGGTGGAAGACGAGATCGCGATCGTCTTCTGCGGCTCCAAGAAGAGCATGGCGGCCGGCATCCCGATGGCGAACATCCTCTTTGCCGGGCAGTCGCTCGGGCTGATCGTGCTGCCGTTGATGCTGTTCCACCAGGCGCAGCTCTTCGCCTGCGCGGCGCTGGCCCGGCGCTACGCCGGGCGTAGCGCGCCGGCACCGGAGGCGCCGGCCGCCGCGGCGGCGCGGGCGGCCTGAGGGAGACCGCGCGCCCCGCTGGCAGGGTTCCGGATCAGCGCGCCATCGCACCCGGCGGCTTCTGCCGCAGGGTCAGCCCCGGCAGGATCGCCAGCAGGCAGACGGCGCCGACCGCCAGGAAGGCGTCGCGGAAGCCCAGCATGCCGGCCTGGGCTTCGACCATGCGCATCATGAAATCATAGGCGGCATCGCGCCGGATCACCTCCGGCAGGCCGCCCTGGGCATAAAGCTGCTCCAGCAGCCGCCGCGCTTCCAGCACCGCCGAGCGGCTCTCCGCACTCGCCGTCAGCATGTCCGCATGCAGCTGGGTGCGGCGTTCCAGGAACACCGACAGCAGGTTGGTGCCGAAGGCGCCGCCCAGCATGCGACAGAAGTTGATGGTGCCGGCGCCCTGGCCGAACAGATGCACCGGCAAGGCGCGCATGCCGCCGACATTCATGTTCGGCATGGTGAGGCCGAGGCCGACGCGGCCGATCAGGATCCACCAGGCCAGGCCCCAGAACGGCGTATCCGTGCCGACGCCGCCGATCAGCCAGCTCGACAGGGCGAAGAGCGCGAGCCCGGTGCACACCGGCAGCCAGGGCGGCAGCACGTCCGCCAGCCGGCCGGCGATGACGAAGACCAGGGCGACCACCAGCCCCGCCGGCATCAGCACCAGGCCGGAGCGTGTCGGCGTATAGCCTTGCACCACCTGCACCAGCAGCGGCAGCAGGTAGGTGGAGCCGAAGATCGCGGCGCCGTAGATGAAGGCGACCATCGATGCGGCCGCGAAGCCGCCATGGGCGAAGACCTTGAGATTCATCAGCGGCGCCGGCGCGACGCTCTGCCAGGCCAGGAAGGCGATCGCGGCGGCGAGCGCGATCAGCAGCTTCGTGACCACGCGGTCGGACCCCCAGCCATAATGCTGCCCGTCGGTGAGCCCTGCCAGCAGCGTGCCGATGGCGGCGGCGAGCAGGATGGAGCCCAGCCAGTCGAAGGCGCGCGGCGCCCCGGTCGCGACCCGGCCGGGCATGAAGATCAGACCCAGCGTCAACCCGAGCAGCGCGGTCGGCAGGCTCAGGTAGAACACCGCGTGCCAGGAGAAGGTGTCGACCAGCACGCCGCCGAGCGTCGGCCCGATCGCCGGCGCCATCACCACGCCGAAGCTGAACAGCCCCATGGCGGTGCCGCGCCGTTCCGGCGGGAAGACCAGGAAGACGATCTGCATCGACAGCGGCTGCAGCAGCCCCGCGGCGCCCCCCTGCGCGACGCGGCACAACACCATCAGCGTGGCGTCGTTGCCGATGCCGGCCATCACCGAGGCCAGGATGAAGACGCTGATCGAGACGACATAGGTCATGCGGAAGCCGAAGCGGTCCACCGCCCAGGCGTTCAACAGCATCATGCTGGTGGTCGCGGCCAGGAAGCCGGTGGAGAGGAGCTGCGCTTCCTCATGCCCCATGCCGAGCGCGCCGGTGATGTCGGGCAGCGCGACGTTCACGATGGTGGACGACAGGATGCAGGAGACGGTGCCGGTCAGCACCGTGAGCGTCACCAGCCAGCGGAAGGCCGGGCCGAAGCGCGCGAACATCGCCTCGACGGACGGGCCGCGTGTCGGCGTGGCGTCACTCACGCGCCTCGGCCTCGACCCGCACCATCATGCCGGGGCGCAGCAGCCCCGGTGGTGGCGGCGGCTGCAGTTGCACGCGCAGCGGCAGGCGCTGGGTGATCTTGGTGAAGTTGCCGCTGGGATTGGCGCTCGGCAGCAGCGCGAACTCGCTGGTCGCGGCTTCGACGACGCGGTCGACGACGCCGTCGAAGACGCGGCCCGGCCAGGCATCCACCGTGACGCGCACCGGCGTGCCGGGACGGAAGAAGCGGACATCCGTCTCCTTCACATTCGCTTCGATGCGGATCAGCGCCGGATTGTGGACCAGCAGGATACGCTGGCCGGCCAGCACATACTCGCCGGGATCGACGAAGATGCGGTCCACCGTGCCGTCGAAGGGCATGCGGATGGTGCGGTCGGCCAGGTCGAGCGCGGCACGGTCACGCGATGCGGCCAGTTCGCGTTCCTGCGGCGCCAGCGACTCCAGCTGGCGGTTGATCACCGCCATCTCGTCGCGTGCCGCCTGGGCCACGGCCATCAGCGCCTCGGCATTGCGGATCTCGGCGGCGGCGCCGACCACCCGCTGGCGGGCGGAATCGAGCCCGGCGCGGAGCTGTTCGAAGCGCTGGCGGGTGCCGCTGCCGGATGCGATCAACTGCTCGGCGCGGGTCAGCTCGGCTTCGGCGAAGAGGCGATCGGCTTCCGCTGCCGGCAGCGTGGCGCGCGCGGAATCCAGCCGGGCCACTGCCGCCGCATGCTGGCTGGCGCTCTGCCGGTCGACCATCGACAGCCGGGCCTGCAACTCGGCACGGCGGGTGCCGATGCCGGCGATCCGCGCCTCCAGCTCCTGCACCGCGAGCGCCGCTTCGCGCGGGTCGATCTGCACCAGCAGCTCGCCTTCGCGCAGGCCGTCGCCGGCGGTGACCGGGAGCCGCTGCACCCAGCCGGGCATGCGGCTGGCCAGCACGATCATGTCGGCGGCGACGCGGGCATCGTCGAGCACCACATGGCTGAACTGCCACTGCACCCAGCGGGCTGCGAGGCCGAGCCCCAGGAGAGCCACGAGGGCCAGCCCGAACACCCGCGCCCGGCGGCGGAACGGCTTCGGCCTGGCCGGGGCAACGGTCTCCTGCGCGGGGCTCTTGAGCGGCCCGACATCCATGATGAACGCTTCCTTGACCGTACCCGCCGTCTGACGCGGCGATGCGGCGGCGGAAGGATAGGACCACATTGCGCGCGGTGCCAAATCGGGAGTTGCGAAGCAGCCCCTCAACCGCCCGGCAGCACCCCCGCGGGATCCTCGACCGGCTTCACCTTCTTCACCGTATCCGCTGCCCGCCACAGGTACCAGGCGGCGACCGACCGCCAGGGCGACCAGGCCTTGCCGATCTCGGCCAGGTCCCGGGGCCTCGGTTGCGCGTCGAGGCCGGCGGCGACCCGCCAGCCGTCGCGCACGCCGAAATCATCGACCGGCAGGATGTCCGGCCGGCCGAGCGTGAACATCAGCAGCATTTCCACCGTCCAGCGCCCGACCCCGCGGATCGCGGTCAGATGCGTGATCAGCGTCTCGTCCGACAACCGTGTCGAGGCACGGCGGGACGGCACCAGCCCGCCCACCGTCTTCTCCGCGATGTCGCGGATCGCCGCGATCTTCGAACCGGAGAAGCCGCAGGCGCGCAGCGCCGCCGGATCCGCCGCCAGCACGGATGCGGCACTCGGGAAGGGCTCCGCCGGGAACAGCGCGACAAATCGGCCCAGGATCGCTTCCGCCGCGCGGCCATGCACCTGCTGATGCGCGATCGACCGCACCAGCGCTTCATAGGGCTCGCGCCGTACCGGGCGCACGGTGCAGGGGCCGACCTGCCGGATCACCCGTTCGAGCACCGGGTCGCGGCGCAGATGCGCCAGCGCGCCGACCCCGGCGATCAGCGGCAGCGCGCGAGGGATGCGGGGCGCGAGCGCCGTGACGGCCATGACGATACCCGAAGCGGAGGACAGAATGGCAGCAGTAGCGAATGCGCCGCGATGACGGGAAGGCCCGGCGCTTCGCTCCGCTCCTGATCAATCCGCGGCGATATGCGCATCACGGGCGATCGCCAGCCAGCGATTGGCGCTGGCGGCGACCCAGGCGTCGTTCTCGGCGCGCGGCACCACCAGCGGCTCGACGAAGGCGTTGCGCAGCCGTTCGGTGGTCTGCGCCGTGCGCGTGCGTTCCAGTGCTTCGGTCAGCCGCGCCACCACCGGCGCCGGGGTGCGCTTCGAAACCGCGAGGTTGAACCAGATGCCGAGCTCGTAGCCGGTGAGCCCCGCCTCCGCCATGGTCGGCACCTCGGGCAGCGCGCTCGCGCGGCGCGAGGTGGTGACGGCAAGCGCGCGGAAGCTGCCGGCGCGGATCTGTGCCGTGGAGGTCGCGGTGGTGTCGAAGCCGAAATCCACCTCCTTCGCCAGCAGCGCCGCCACCAGCGGGGAAGAACCGCGATAGGGCACGTGGATCGCGTCGATTCCCGCCATCTTCAGGAACACCACGGCGGACAGGTGGGAGGAGGAGCCGTTGCCGACCGAGCCATAGGTCAGCGACCGGCGCTTCGCTTCCGTGATCAGGGCCTGGACGTCGGTCGCCTCGATGCGGCCCGGGACGACGGAGAGGATGTTCGCCACCTCGCCGATGGTGCCGAGGCTGGTGAAATCCCGCACCGCGTCGACGCCGCTATTCGCGTAGAGCACCGGATTCACGCCGAACATCGCGGTCGTGCCGAACAGGATGGTATGGCCATCCGGCTCCGCCTGGGCGGCGGCGATGGTGCCGATATTGCCGCCGGCGCCGGCACGGTTCTCGACCACCACCGCCTGGCCCAGCTCGCGCGACAGCGGGTCGGCCACGATGCGGCCGACGATGTCGTTCACGCCGCCGGGCGGATAGGTGACGATCAGGCGCAGCGGGCGCGTGGGCTGCCAGCCCTGGGCATGCAGCGCGGGTGCCGCGAGCAGGGTGCCGAAACCGGCGAGCGTCGCGCGGCGTGTGGCCTTGATGAGCATGGTGCCTGTCCGTTTCCTCGTCTTGCAACCGAAGTAGCGCGGCCGGTGGGGCGGCGGCAACGGCATCAGCGGAGCAGCAGCATCGCCACGGTGCCGATCAGCAGCACCGCGCCGAGCGACGGCAGCAGCAGCCGCCAGAGCTGCGCCGGGCGGGTGCCGTCGGCCAGCAGCCCGCAGACCAGGGCGGTGACCGCGAAGCTCATGCCCGCCCCGGCCGCGCCGGCGAAATTGTGCAGGGCCGGCGCCAGCAGCGGCGGCAGCCCCGCGGCGGCGCCGAGCGCCGCCTGCACGGGCATCAGCGCCGCGTTCGACCCGACATTGCTGCCGGTCGCCATCCCGGCGGCGAGGCCGAGCGGCACGATGGCGAAAGGCGCGAAAGAACCGAGGGCGCCGGATGCGGCATCCGCCAGCGCGGCGGTCGCGCCGCTGCCGGCGAGCCAGCGCGCCAGCAGCACATACAGCAACAGGGCCAGGGCCGGCCGCGGTGCCCGCCGCGCCGCGCCGCGCAGGCGCGCCATCGCATCCGGACGGGTCGCGAGCAGCGCCAGGGCGACGCACCAGAGCACGATGGCCACATGGGTCACGGGGAAGGCTGGCAGTTCCGGATAGGGATGGATCGCCGGCGGATCGGGGATGGCGCGCGCCGCCAGCAGCGCCGCGGTCAGCAGCAGATAGGGCGCCATCGCCGCGACCACGCGCTGCCGCGCCGGCGCATCGCGCGGCGGATCCAGCCGCCACAGCACCGCCAGGAGCGGCATGCCGGTGGCCAGGATGCCCACCACCTCGAACGGCAGCACCCAGTGGCCGCCGACCAGCAGCGCCGCGACGGCGGCGAGGATCATCGTCTGGGTGAGCTTCTCCCGACCCGGCACCGCGATGCCGGCGGCCGAGCAGAGGCGCCACAGCACCGGCCCCAGCGCCAGCAGCCAGGCGGCGTTGGGAAAGGCGGCCAGCCGCGCCAGGTCCTGCGCCGGCAGATGCACCAGCGCGGCCCCGAGCAGCGTCCCGGGCCCGAGCCCGCCCCAGGGCACCAGGCAGAGTGACAACAGCGCCATCGCCCCCGCCGCCGCGCCGCCGATGCCCATGGCGCGCAGCGCGGCCAGGGCGAAGACGGCCCCGACCGCGAAGCCGGTGACGCTCTCCATGAAGGCGCCCATGAGCAGGGTGGCGGCGAAGATCCGCCGCGGCTCCGGCGCCGTGCCGCCGGTGGCGGGGCGGCTGACCGCGGCATGGAACAGCAGCCCGCCTGTCATCACGCCGACCGGCTGCAGCGCCAGGTAGACGCCGCGCAGCGCTTCCGCTGCCAGGAAGCCGGCGCCGTCGCTGCCGGCCGGCAGGGAAGCGAGCGCCGCCGGCACGGCCACCGCCAGCGCCGCGGTCACCGCGCTCACGGGGCCGGCGCGGCCGGAGAGCAGCAGGGCCACCAGCAGCGCCAGTGGCGCCGCCTGCAGCAGCAGGATCATCGCCGCGATGCCGCGCCGGATGGGCCGCCAGGCGTCACGCCAGCGTGGCGAGCAATCCGGCGAACAGCTTCGCGCGGGGCACCAGGGAAGCGATGACGATATGCTCCTCCAGCGTGTGCATCCTGGCGCCCGCGACGCCGAGCCCGTCCAGCGTCGGGATGCCCATCGCGCCGGTGAAATTGCCGTCCGAACCGCCGCCCGAGCTCTGGTGCGCGATGTCGAAGCCGATCGCATTGGCGATGTGTCGCGCCTGGTCGTAGAGCTTCATCCCCTTCGCATCCGGCTCCCACACCGGCCGCGTCACGCCGCGCGTGACCTCGAGCTGGACGTCGTTGGCCGAGGAATGCAGGCCGAGCATCTTCGCCACGCCGGCATCCAGATCCTCCTGCCGCTTGGCCATCGACAGCGCTTCGGACTCGCAGGTGGTGGTGACGCAGTTCACCCATTGCCCGCCCTGGATGACGCCGACGGAGAAGGTGCAATCCTCCGTCGTCATGCTCTCGATATCCAGGATCTGGCGGCACATCTCCCGGATCGCGCTGCGGCCTTCGGCCAGGCGCGACCCGGCGTGGCTCGGCTTGCCGGTGGTCTTCAGGTTGAACCGCGCGATGGCGTAGCGGCCGGTGACGACGCCACCATCCGGCCGCGCCGGCTCCGGCACCAGCACATAGCGGTTCCGCGCCGCCTCCGCCTCGATCAGGTCGCGGGTGGAAGGGCTGCCGATCTCTTCGTCGCAGGTCAGCAGCACGGTGACCGGCAGCGGCGTCTGCATGCCGGCGCGCAGCATCTGGCGGATCGCCTCGATCGCGATGTAGGTGCCGCCCTTCATGTCGCAGATGCCGGGCCCGTAGCAGAGCCCACCCTCGCGCCGGATCGGCAGCTTCGCCAATGTGCCGATGGGGTGCACCGTATCCAGATGCGCCATCACCAGCACGCCCGGGGCGCTGTCGCCCATCGGGTGCGGGAAGCGGGCGCGCACGCAATCCCCGAGGCCCATGCGGCCCGGGATGCGCTCCACGCGCGCGCCGAGCAGCGCCAGGTCGCGCGCCGCGAGCGCCATCATCCGGTTCACCGCCTCGGCGTCGAAGGTCGGGCTTTCGCAGGCGACCCAGCGGGTCAGGCCTTCCAGGATCTCATCGGCGTCGAAGGGCAGGGCGATGGCGGCGGCATGGGTCACTTGGTGGCTCTCCTGGACGTTGGCTGACAGCCTGGGCGGAGGCGCGCGGCGCCGCAAGGGGGCAGGGACGCGCGGCGCCGCGGCCCCGGCGACCTTCGGCGGTGCGGCATCGCGTGGTTTCGACGAAAGATTGAAGAATGGCCTGCACCCACCGCTTCGCGGCGCCGTCGGGACGTGCCACCAAGGGGCTGACACGGCATTGGCCACGCTGCCGGGCGTCTGGCTGGTTTGATCGCGTGCTTCAGGCTTTCCGGCCGCCCGGGCCTCAAGCCATCACGCTCAGGGGGAAACGGACGATGCGCCTCGACGACGAACGCGAAAGCCAGAATGTGGAAGATCGCCGCGGTGCTGGCGGCGGCGGTGGCCTGGGTGGGGGCGGGCGGATCGCCGTCGGCGGGCTGGGCGGCGTCGCCATCCTGCTGATCGCGCTGTTCCTGGGCGTCGACCCCTCCCTGCTCCTGCAGGGCGGCAGCGGTCCGGCGCCGCAGCAGCAGACCACGCAGCAGGGCGCGCCGGCCAATGACGCCGGCCGCCAGTTCGCCTCCCGCGTGCTGGCCGAGACCGAGGATGTGTGGCGCGACCTGTTCAGCCGCGCCGGGCGGCAGTACCGCGATCCGGTGCTGGTGCTGTTCTCCGGCTCCACCCATACCGGCTGCGGTTTCGCCGAAGCGACGGTCGGGCCCTTCTACTGCCCGAATGACCAGCGCCTCTATATCGATCTCGCCTTCCTGGCCGACATGCAGCGGCGCCTGGGCGCGCCGGGCGATTTCGCCGCGGCCTACGTCATCGCGCATGAGGTCGGGCACCATGTGCAGAACCTGATCGGCGTGCTGAGCCGCGTCGAGCAGCTCCGCCGCAACGCCAATGAGGCGCAGAGCAATGCGCTGCAGGTGCGGGTGGAGTTGCAGGCGGATTGCCTGGCCGGCGTCTGGGCCAAGCGCGCGCAGGACACCCGCCGGATCATGGAGAGCGGCGACCTGGAGGAGGCGCTGGGCGCCGCCGCCGCGGTCGGCGACGACCGGCTGCAGCGCCGCGCCCAGGGCACCGTGGTGCCGGAAAGCTTCACCCACGGCACTTCGGAGCAGCGCGTGCGCTGGTTCCGGCGCGGGATCGAGGGCGGCGACATCGCCGCCTGCGACACCTTCTCCGGTAATCCCTGATGCCGAGGATCGCCGTCGCGCGGCTCTGGTTCGAGGGCAATTCCTTCACCCCGGCGCCGACGCCGCTCGCCGCCTTCGAAAGCCGTGAATGGCTGGCGGGGGAAGCGGCGCTGGCGCGCTATCGCAGCACGGCGACGGAGATCGGCGCGCTCGGCGCCTTCCTCGCGGCCCGGCCCGGCTGGCAGGCGAAGGTACTGCGCTGCGCCTCGGCCCAGCCCGGCGGCCCGATGACCACCGAAGCGCTGGCTGCCTGGCGGGGGGAGGTGGAGGCGGGGCTCGGCGAAGGCGGCTTCGACGGCGTCTACCTGTCGCTGCACGGCGCCTGCGTGGCGGCGGCCGAGCCCGAGGCGGATCGCACCACCATAGCCCGCATCCGCGCCATCATCGGCCCGGCGGTGCCCCTGGTCGCGAGCTTCGATTTCCACGGCAACATGCCGGACGACCTGCCAGGCCTGCTCGACGGCGCCGCCGTCTACCGCACCTATCCGCATATCGACATGGATGCGGCGGCGTCCCGCGCCCTGGCGCAGCTCGAACGCCTGCTGGGCGGCGCGCCGCGCGCCTTCGGCCATGTCGCCAAGCGGCCGATGGTGCTGCACAGCTTCCATATGCGCGACGCCGGCGGCCCGATGGCCGAGGTCTGGGCCGAAGCCGCGGCGCTGCAGCGGGGCCCGGTGCTGGAGGCCAGCCCCTTCGGCGGCTTCGCCTGGGGCGATACGCCGAGTGCCGGCCCGTCCGGCATGGCCTGGGCCACCGATGCCGGCGCGGCGCGCGACGCGGCGGAGCGCATCGCGGATGCCATCGCCGCACGCGCGGCCCGCTTCGCGGTGACCCTGCCCGGACCCGAGGCCGCGCTGGCAACCGCGTTGGCCGCGCCGCCCGGCCTCTCCGCGCTGCTCGATCCGGCCGACAATCCCCTGTCCGGCGGCGTCGCCGATACCCCGGCGCTGCTGCGCGTGCTGGTCGCGGCGCGGCCCGATGTGCCCACGGTCTTCGCCTTCCTGCATGACGCGGAAGCGGTCGCGGCGGCGCGGGAAGCGGGGCTCGGCGCCACGCTCGGCCGCCCGCTGGCGGCCCAGGTCAGCCGTGAATTCGGTGAACCGGTGGCGGGCGATTGGGTGGTGGAGCGGCTGACCGATGGCCGCTTCGTCAATGCCGGCCCGATGGAGCGCGGCGCGCCCGTCGATCTCGGCCCGACCGCGGTGCTGCGCGCCGGTACGCTCCAGGTCATCGTCACCACGCGCAAGGAAGCGGCGGTCGATCCCGCCTTCTTCGCGCTGCACGGCATCGACCTCGGCGCCACGCGGCTGCTGGCGAACAAGGCGAAGAACCATTTCCGCGCCGCCTTCACGCCGCTCTGCAGCGCGATCACGGAATGCGATTGCCCCGGCCCGGCGGCGCTCGACCTCGCGGCACTGCCCTTCCGGCATGTGCCGATGGCGTGGCGCCAGGGTTAGGGCCGCGGCGGGCGATTGCCCCGGCGCGCCGCCTCAGTCGAGATGCGCGCCGGAGACGCGCACCACCTCCTGCCACTTCACGTTCTCGGCTTCGATGAAGCGCTGGAACTCGGCCGGGCCGAGTGGGTGCGGCTCGCTGCCGACGTCGCGCAGCCGGGTCAGCACCGCCGGCTCCGCGCAGGCCGCCAGCGTCAGCGATGCCAGCCGCTCCACCTGCGCCCGCGGCATGCGGGCCGGCGCCTGGATGCCGAACCAGGCCACCGCCTCGAAGCCCTCGACGCCGGCTTCCATCGCGGTCGGCGCATCCGGTGCCGCGAACCAGCGTTCGCGGGAAGTGACGGCCAGCAGCTTCATGCGCCCTTCGCGGACATAGGGCAGGTAGGGCGGCAGGTTGTCGATGGCGACCTGCAGCCGGCCGGCCATCAGCTCCGGGATCACGCCGGCGGAGCCGCGGAAGGGCACGTGCAGCAGGTCGATGCCGGTGCGGACCTTCAGCAGCTCGGCGCAGAGATGGCCGGAGGTGCCGTTGCCCGGCGTGCCGTAGCTGAGCCCGCCCGGATCGCGCTTCGCCAGCGCCACCAGCTCCTGCAAGGTGTTCGCCGGCACGTTGCTGCTCACCAGGATGCCGTTGGCGACGAGGTTCACCAGCGCCACCGCCTGCAGGTCCGTCTGCCGGAACGGCATGCGGCTGTAGAGGAACTGGTTGATGCTGGCGGTGCCGATCGTGGTCATCAGCAGGGTGTGGCCGTCATCGGATTTCGCCACCAGCTCGGCGCCGATATTGCCGCCGGCGCCGGGGCGGTTGTCGATCACCACCGGCTGGCCGAGCGCCTGCTGCAGACGTTCGGCGATCACCCGGGCGGTGACATCGGTGGCGCCGCCGCCGGTGAAGGGGACGACCAGGCGCACGGCGCGGTTCGGCCAGGCCGGCTGGGCGCGCAGCGTGGCCGGCGCCGCGAGGAGCGGCAGCGCGCCGAGCAGGGTGCGGCGGGCGATGGTCATGGGCGGCGTCTCCGAGCGTCTCCGCGCGGCCTAGCCGCTGCCCCGGGACGCCGCAAGCCCTCGGCGCCGCACCCGGCCCTACTCGATCCGCGCGCCGGAGCGGTGCACCACCTCCACCCATTTGGCCTGCTCGGCGCGCATGAAGGCGTCGAAGGCTTCGGGCGTGGTGCCGCCATCCGGCGTCAGCCCGGGCGGATCGGCGCCGAGTTCCGCCATGCGGCGGCGGAAATCGGCCTCCAGCGCCACCTGGTTCAGCGCCTGGCCCAGCCGGTTCACGATCGGGCGCGGCGTGGCGGCCGGGGCGACCACGCCGAACCAGGCCGTCGCCTCGAACCCGCGGGCGCCCGCCTCGTCCAGCGTCGGCAGATCGGGCAAGGCCGGGGACCGCGCCTTGGAGGTGACGCCGATGCCCCGGATCCGGCCGTCGCGGATGAAGGGCAGGGCGGAGGGAATATTGTCCATCCCGGCATCGACCCGTCCCGCCACCAGCTCGGTCAGCATCGGCGCGGAGCCGCGATAGGGGACGTGCTGCATCTGCATCCCCGTCATCATGTTCAGCAGCTCGACGCAGATATGCGGGCTGGTGCCGATGCCGGCGCTGCCATAGTTCAGCCCGCCGTTCCGCTGCGCCGCCAGCGCGATCAGCTCCGCCAGGCTGCGGGCCGGGGTGGCATTCGCCACCATCAGCACGTTCGGCACCTGGATCATCAGCCCGACACCCGCCAGGTCCTGCGGGCGATAGGGCATGCGGTCGCCATAGAGGCCGAAATTGATCGCTCCGGTGCCGATCGTGGTCAGCATCAGGGTATGGCCGTCGGCTTCGCTGCGCGCGACGTACTCCCCCGCGACATTGCCGCCGGCACCCGGCCGGTTCTCCACCACGACCTGGGCGCCGAGCGCCCGGCCGAGTTTCTCCGCGGTCAGCCGCCCGACCAGGTCGGTGGTTCCGGCCGGGGTGAAGGGGATCACCAGGCGGATCGGGCGTGTCGGGAAGTTGCCCTGGGCACGGGCGATGGCCGGCGCCGTCAGGCCGGCGGCGAGGATCAGGCGACGGGTCGTGCGCATGCCGCTACTCCACCCGCACATTGGCACGGCGGACCACTTCGCCCCATTTCCGGATCTCGGCGGCCACGAACTGGCCGAAAGCGTCCGGCGCGGTGCCGCCATCCGGCGTCAGGTCCGGCGTCATGCCGCCGAGATCGGCCAGCCGGCGCGCCGTCTCCGGCTCCTTGATGATGGCGTTCATCTCGGTCGACAGCCGGTCGACGACCGGACGCGGGATGCGCGCCGGCCCCTGCAGCCCGAACCACGCCGTCGCCTCGACGCCCGGGAAGCCGGCCTCGGCCGTCGTCGGCACGTCCGGCAGCGCCGGGCTGCGGGTCGCGGTGGTCACCGCCAGCGGGCGCAGCCGCCCCTCCCGCAGATGACCGATGACGGAGGGCAGGTTGTCCACGCCCACCTCGACGCGGCCGGTGATGATCTCCTGGATCATCGGCCCGGCGCCGCGGAAGGGCACATGGGTCATGTCGATCCCGGCCTCGAGCTTCAGCAGCTCGCCCGTCATGTGCAGCGAGGTGCCGATGCCGGAAGAGCCGATATTGAGCCGCCCCGGCCGCGCCTTGGCATAGTCCACCAACTCCCGCAGCGTGTGCACCGGCAGGGAGTTGGAGACGAAGATCGCGTTCGGCACCCGGATCAGCAGCCCGATGCTCGCCAGGTCCTCCGGCTTGTAGGTCATGCGGGCGCCGTAGAGGGAATAATTGATGGCGCTGCTGCTGATCGTGCACATCACCAGCGTGTAGCCGTCGGGGTCGGCCTTCGCGACGGCGTCGGTCCCGACATTGCCGCCGGCGCCGGGCCGGTTCTCCACCACCACGTTCTGGCCCAGGCGATGCGTCAGGCGCTCGGCCAGGATGCGGGCGGCGATATCGGTGGTGCCGGCCGGCGTGAAGGGCACGATCAGGCGGATGGCACGGTTCGGCCAGGCGTTCTGCGCCAGGGCCGGGCGGCCGAGCCCCGCGATGGCGGCGGCGCCGAGCAGCGTACGTCGCGTGGTTGTCATCGCGATTTTTCCTCCCATTGTTGCGGGCGAGAGTGGCGTGCCGCGCCCCCCATCGCAAGCAGCCGGTGGATGCCGGGTTGTGCCCGGGCGCCGGGCTTGGCAATCAGGCGCCGAGC
>DASYDR010000375.1:0-11646 GCA_036499545.1 Roseomonas sp.
GAGCGTAATGGCCCAAGGCGGAATCAGCCGAAAGCCCGCACCGCGGATCGAACAACGGCCTGGATCATGATCCAGGCTCGGGCTCTTCCGGCTCTGGTGCCGGCCGCATGGCACAGCGGGCATCCATCGTCCGCTTCGCCAGGCAGGCCACCGCGAGCGCCCCGGTCGCCGTCACCGCGCCCGCCACGAAGGCCCCGCCGATTGCCCCGCAGAGCAGCGCGCGACCGATCCTGAATCCCATCATCCGCAGACCTCCCATCGCGGGCCCTGCCGCGCGCGAATGCTGCATCGCCAGGCCCCGTCATGGCGAGCAAAGTTGCGCGAGTGCCAGAGCGGAAAGGCGTCAGGGCTGGATCGGCGGCTGGCCCACCGGCAGCGACAAGGGTCCGCGGGGATCGGCCTGCGGGACCGCGCCCGCCGGCGCCCTGCCAGCCACCCTGCCGACACCGAGCATACGCGCGGCGGCCTGGTTCAGCGGCGTCTCGACGTGCCGGTGGAACAGGGTCGCCACGACAATGCAGGTCAGCACCGTGAGCACCACGGTGAGCAACAACCCGAGGACGCTCTGGTTCAGGCCGGTTCCGACCGATATCTTGCCGGCGGCCTGGAAGACGAAGATGTGGGTCAGATAGAGCGAATAGCTGGCGTTGCCCTGGTATTGCAGGATGGGATTGTCGAAGACCACGCCGTGCCGTTCCAGCGATACCGCCGCCAGGACGATCAGCGCCGCCGGCGCCGCGAAGGTGATGCTGCCCTGGTAGGGTGGCGGCAGGGTCACGGAGCCGGCGATCACCGCGATCGCCACCGCGATGGCGGCCCATGCCGCGCCGGGCGGCAGCGTCCAGCGCCGCGTCACCTGGAAGATCGCGACGCCCGCGCCGAATTCCAGCAGATACGGCAGCCGGAACACGCTCAGCACCGGAACATCGGCCAGCAGGTTGGTCGCCGCGACGGCGGCCAGCAGGGCATAGAGGGCGATGCGCTGCCGCCCCTCCCCGCGCAGGCACAGGGACAGCGCGAAGAGGATGTAGAACATCATCTCGCAGATCAGGGACCAGCCGACGAAGAGGATCGGCTTCACGTAGTTGCCGGCCGCATCGAAGGTCGGGAAGAACAGGAATGAATCGATGAACTGGCGCAGGGAGAAACCTGGCCAGCCGAAGATCCGGAAGCCCGCCAGCAGCGCCATGCCGGCGACGAAGGTCAGCAGCCAGTAGATCGGCACGATGCGCGCCAGCCTGGAGCGGATGAAATGCCCCGGGGCGACATGGCCGCGCGCGGTGGTCAGCGCCATCACGAAGCCGCTGATGACGAAGAAGATGTCCACGCCCGAATGGAAGACCATCAGCGGCGAATTGATGCTGGCGATGTAGAAGTTCAGCGTGTCGATCACGTGGTGACCGACCACGCAATAGGCCGCGACGGCTCTCAGCGCCTGGACGTTATAGAACTTCACCGCGGTGAGCTCCTACGGATCGGTATACACCGCGGAGCATGGCAGGCTGAGACCGGATCGGCAACGTTTCTCGCGAGGGGGCCGGCCTTGGACCGGGCCCGGTCGGTGCTCAGGCCGTCGCGACGCGGCGGGACCGCAGGGCCTGCCAGGCGATCAAGGCCAGCGACAAGGCCAGGGCCGGCAGCAGCAGCAGGTTCAGGATGGCCCAGCCCGCCTTCGCGTGAATGGCGCCGGACAGGAAGGCGGTGCAAGCGACCGTGCCGAAGACGATGAAGTCGTTGGCGGCCTGGGCGCGCACGCGTTCCGCCGGGCTGTGGCTGGTGGCCAGCAACGCGGTGGCGCCGACGAACATGAAGTTCCAGCCGACACCGAGCAGGCCGAGAGCGAGGCTGAAATGGGCGAAGCTGACCCCGGCGACATTGGCGGCCACGCAGCCGGTGGTCAGCAGCGCACCGGCGGCGATGACCGGGCGGATGCCGAAGCGCTGGATCAGCCGGCCGGTGACGAAGCCCGGGGCATACATCAGCAGGGCGTGGATCTGGATGACGGTGGCACTGGCATCGACGCCGAAGCCGCAGAGCATCATCTCGATCGGCGTCGAGGTCATGACCAGGTTCATGGTGCCATAGGCGACCATGCCGCTGCCGGCGGCCGCGATGAAGGCCGGGCGGCGCAGGATCTCGATGAGCGGGGTATGGGTCTTCGGCCGGACGGGCGGCGGCGGCAGCTGGGTGACGCTGAGCAGCACCAGCACGAGGGGCGGCAGACAGGCGATGACGAGATAGGTGCCGAGGAAGATCGTGGGCGCGAGCAGCTCGCGGGTGTTCTTCACCAGCTCCGGCCCGCAGATGGCGGACAGCACGCCGCCGGCCATCACCAGCGCGATGGCGCGGGCGCGGAAATCGGGCGGCGCCACCTCGGCTGCGGCGAAGCGGTAATGCTGGGCGATACCGAATCCGAGGCCCGCCGGCACCGCGCCAGCGCAATAGAGGACGAAGTCGCCCTGCCAGACACCGGCGGCGAAGGTCAGCGAACCAGCGATGGAACTGAGCGCGCCGAGCACGAAGCCGGCGCGGCGGCCGAAGCGGGCGAACAGCAGGCTGGCGGGAATCGAGGCGGCCATGACGGCGGTCATCTGCACGGCCATCGGCAGCGTCGCGAGCGCCTTGTCGGCGGCCAGTGAGTGGCCGATCAGCGCGCCCATCGCGACCTGCCCCACCATGGTCGCCTGCATCAGCGCCTGGCAGAAGAACAGCAGCCAGACGGTGGTCTTCGGGTTTTGACCCGGCATCAGAAGTGGCTCCATCCCGCGCGCGGAAGCGCGACCGAGGCCCCCTTCGCATCCCGCAATGTCGCCGCCGGCGCGCCGGCGGCGAAGCGCCCGATACGCGTGGCTGCGATGCCGGCGGCGGCGGCGGCGGCCTGCACCGCGGCGACGGCGGCGGCCGGGGCCGCGAAGAGCAGCTCGTAATCATCGCCGCCGCAGAAGGGCAGCAGCGCGAGGGCGGGGTCGCCGGCGATGGCGGCGCGCGCGGCGTCGGACAGCGGTACGGCATCGGCCAGCACCTCCGCACCGCAGCCGGAGGCGCGGCAGAGATGACCGAGGTCCTGCATCAGCCCGTCCGAGACGTCCATCGCCGCGGTCGCGATGCCGACCAGCGCCAGGCCCAGGGCGACGCGCGGCTTCGGCAGGCGGTAGCGATCGGCGAGGAAACCGCTCGGGTCCGGCAATTGCCCCCGTGCCGCGCGCAGCCCGAGCGCGCCATCGCCGATGCTGCCGGAGACCCAGAGATCGTCGCCCGCCCGCGCACCCGCACGCCGCAGCGCGGCACCCGGGGCGGCGTGGCCGAGGATGGTCAGCGACAGCGACATCGGCCCCGGCGTGCCGACCGTATCGCCGCCGAGCACCGACAGGCCGAACTCGCGCTGATCGGCGGCGAGGCCGGCGGCGAAGTGGGCGATCCAGCCGTCGTCGATGCCTTTCGGGAAAGCGGTGGTCATCAGGTAGCCGAGCGGCGCGGCCCCCATGGCGGCGAGGTCGGAGAGGTTCACGCGCAGCAGCTTGCGCCCGATGGTCTCGGGCGGATCGTCTTCCAGGAAATGCACGCCGGCGACCATGGCATCGGCCGCGATCACCAGCTCACGCCCCGCCGGCGGCGCCAGCACCGCGGCGTCGTCGGTGAGGCCGAGCGCCCCTGCCCCGGCGAGCGGCCGGAAATGCCGGCCGATCAGCGCGAATTCCGGCGGAAGGTCACTCACCGGACGCTATACAACCTTGAACTCCGCCGGGCGGAGTTCATGCGCCAGGGCGTCCAGCACGCCGTTCGCGAAGCGCGCGGCCTGCTCGTCCATGAAGCCGCGGGCGATGTCGAGGTATTCGTTGATGACGACGCGGGCCGGCGGCTCCTTCGGCGTCAGCAACTCCGCCGCGGCCGCGCGCAGCAGGGCGCGCAGCACGGGATCCAGCCGTTCCAGCGTCCAGTCGCGGGCCAGCCGGTCGCGGATCAGGGCGTCGACACGCTCGCCCTCGCTCGCGACCGCGCGGACCACGGCGGTGAACAGCGGCACATGCGCATCCGTCACCCGCCCGTCTTCGAAGCCGCGATCCTCCATCGGGCCCAGGCGGTGACGGACGAACTGGTCCATCACCGCTTCCGGGCTCTCGCCGGTCTGTTCGCTCTGGAACAGGGCCTGCACGGCGGCGACGCGCGCGCCGGTGCGCGGGCGCCCCGTCGGCTTCGGGCGGCGTTCGGTCACTGCAGCCCCCAGCGGCGGGCCAGCGCGATCTGCCCGATCACCGCATGGGCGCATTCGATGCCCTTGTTGTGCCGGTCATCGGCGGACCGCGCCTCGGCCTGGACCATGTTGTCGACGGTCAGCAGCCCGAAACCGACCGGTGCGCCGGTCTCCACCGCGATGTCCATGATGCCCTTGCAGACTGCTTCGCAGATGAAGGTGTAGTGGTCGGTCTCGCCTTTCACCACGCAGCCGAGGATCAGGAAACCATCCCATTGCGGCCCGTCCTCCACGCCCTGCGCCTCCAGCGCCAGGCGCAGCGCCGCCGGCAGCTCGAAGGCGCCGGCGACCTCGACCACGTCCACCTCGGCCTCGAGCTCGGCCAGCACGCGCTCGGCGCCCTTCCGCATGCCGTCGACGACGCCGCGGTAATAGGGCGCTTCGATCACCAGGATGCGCGGCGGATCGCCGGGCAGGGTCGCGGCTTCGCGCTCGGGCGCGTCGGCGGTGCTCATGGGGTCTTCTCCAGCGGGATCGGCCGAGTTTCGACGACCGTCAGGCCATAGCCTTCGAGGCCGACCACCTGGCGGGGATGGTTGGACAGGCGGATGATATCGCGCAGGCCGAGATCGGCCAGGATCTGCGCGCCGATGCCGTAATCGCGGATGCGCGGCGTCAGCGGCTTGCGTTCGCGGCCGGCGCGCACCTGTTCGGACAGATGCGTCAGCCGCCAGTCGCGCAGCAGCACGACCACGCCGCGGCCAGCCTCGGCGATCATGCGCATGGCGCTGTGCAACTCGGCGATGCCGCGGCCGGAGATGTGGTCGGCCAGCAGGCCCGCGGCATGCATGCGGGTGATCACCGGGCCGGGCGTCGTGATGTCGCCCTTCACCAGCACCACATGCTCGCCATCCTCGACCGAGGACGCATAGACGATGATGCGCCAGTCACCGCCGATCGCGTGTTCGATGGTGCCTTCCTCGACCCGCTTCACCAGCCGCTCGGTGCGGCGGCGATGCGCGATCAGGTCGGCGATGGTGCCGAGCTTCAGGCCATGATGCTGCGCGAAGGTGACCAGGTCCGGCATGCGGGCCATGGTGCCGTCGTCGTTCATGATCTCGCAGATCACGCCGGACGGGTTCAGCCCGGCGAGCCGCGCGAAATCCACCGCCGCCTCGGTGTGCCCGGCGCGCACGAGGGTGCCCCCTTCCCGCGCCACCAGCGGGAAGACGTGGCCGGGCGTCACGATATGGTCCGGCCCGAGTTCGGGATTGATCGCGACCGCGACGGTACGGGCGCGGTCGGCGGCGCTGATGCCGGTGGTGACGCCATCCCGCGCTTCGATCGAGACGGTGAAGGCGGTGGAATGCCGGGTGCCGTTGGCCTGCGCCATCAGCGGCAGGCCTAGCTGCTCGACGCGGTTCCTGGTCATCGCCAGGCAGATCAGACCGCGCGCATGCTTGGCCATGAAGTTGATCGCGTCCGGCGTCGCGAACTGCGCCGGGATGACGAGGTCGCCCTCATTCTCGCGATCCTCGTCATCGACGAGGATGAACATGCGCCCGGCGCGCGCCTCCTCGAGCAGTTCCTCGGTGGGGGACACGAAGTCAGACAGCGCGGCGCGCGTCGTCGTGGTGCTGGTCACGCCTGGTGCTCCTGCAGGCGCGCGACGTATCGCGCGAGCATGTCGATCTCGATATTCACCCGCGCCCCCGGCTGTAGCGTGCCGATCGTGGTCACAGCCGCGGTGTGGGGGATGATGTTGACCCCGAAGAGGTCGCCGTCAACCTCGTTGACGGTCAGGGAAACGCCGTCGATGGCGATCGACCCCTTGGACGCGACGAAGCGGGACAGGCCTTGCGGCAGCCGGAAACGCCAGCGGACCGAGGCATTCTCCGGCGTGGCCGAGACCACCTCCGCCACCCCGTCGACATGGCCGGAGACGATATGGCCGCCCAGTTCGTCGCCGACCCTGAGCGCCCGTTCCAGGTTCACCCGCGTGCCGGCGACCCAGGCGCCGAGCACCGTCTTCGACAGGGTCTCGGCCGAGGCGTCGACGTCGAATTCGTCGGCACCGAGGCGCACCGCGGTCAGGCAGACGCCCGAACAGGCGATGGAGGCGCCGATCACCGCCGGCGCGGGTTGCGCCAGGAATTCCGGCGAGGCCCCGATCACCAGGCGCATATCCTGCCCGTCGCCGATCGGCAGCACCTGCCGCACGGTGCCGAGCGCGGCGATAATTCCCGTGAACATCCCTATCGTTCCTCGGCTTCGAATTCGGTCAGCATGTCGGGCCCGAGCGCCTGGCTGGCGACCCGGCGGAATCTGGGCATGCCGGCAAGGCTTGTCACCGGCAGGGGATAGGCGGCCGGCATGCCATCCCCGCCCATCACCCCGGGCGCATGGAACCAGGCCAGCCGGTCGACAAGCCGGTCGCGCAGCAGCGCCGCCGCGATGCCGGCGCCGCCTTCGGCCAGCACCCGGGTCACGCCGCGCCGGGCGAGCGCCCGCAGCAATTCCCGCAGGTCGAGGCCGCCTTCGGCACGGGGCACCTTCAGTACCTCGACCCCGGCCTCCTGGAAGGGGGCCAGGGCTGCCGGCGGATGGCCGGGCGCGGTCGCGAGCCAGGTCGGCGCCGCCCGCGCCGTCGCGACCAGCCGGGCCCCGGGCGGTGTGCGCAGCCGGGCATCGGCGACGACGCGCAGATCGGCGACCGGCTTGGCCCCGGGCAGCCGGGTGGTCAGGTCGGGATCATCCATCAGCACGGTGCCGGAGCCGACCAGCACCGCGTCATGCCGGGCGCGCAGCCCATGCGCGGCGCGGCGCGCCTCCACCCCGGTGATCCAGCGGCTTTCGCCGGTCCCGGTCGCGATCCGGCCATCGAGGGTGGTGGCCAGCTTCAGCGTCACCAGCGGCAGCCCCTGCAGGATGCGCTTGATGAAACCGGCATTCACCGCCCGCGCCTCCGCCTCGCAGAGGCCTTCCTCGACCGCGATCCCGGCTTCGCGCAGACGGACGAAGCCGCGGCCGTCGACGCGGCTGTCCGGATCGCGCATGGCGCAGATCACGCGGGTGACGCCGGCGCGCGTCAGCGCGTCGCAGCAGGGCGGCGTGCGGCCCCAATGGGAACAGGGCTCGAGGGTGACGTAGGCGGTGGCCCCGCGCGCCGCATCCCCCGCGCGGTACAGCGCTTCGGTCTCGGCATGCGGCCGCCCGCCGGGCTGCGTCCAGCCGCGCCCGACGACCCGGCCGTCCTTCACCAGCACGCAGCCCACCGCGGGGTTGGGCCAGGTGTTGCCGAGCCCGCGCCGGGCGAGCGCCAGCGCCGCCCGCATGTGGGAAAGATCATCCGCCGTCATCGTGGAGACTTACTACCCGGAAGCCTCGGCACCCGGCAGGCCCAAACTCAACGGAACACCCTTGCGAGCCGCGCGAGGTTCAGCAGCGACATCAGCGCCGCGGCCACATAGGTGAAGGCGGCCGCGCGCAGCACCGATCGCGCCCGCGGCAGGTCATGGCCGCCGAGATAGCCGGACGCCAGGGCCGGCAGCGCGCGACGATAGCTGGCATCGAATTCGACCGGCAGCGTGACCAGGTGCACGACGACCGACAGCGCCATGACCCCGATGGACAGCCCGAGCTGTGCCAGGATCAGGCCCGGCGAGCGGGTGATCGCGCCCAGTAGCGGCGTCAGCAGCAGGATCACGAAGGCGGTGCGCTCGGTCGCGGCCAGCACCCGCACCAGGGTCATGCGCAGGCCGAACATCGCCATGCCGTCGCGATGCTGCACGGCATGGCCGACCTCATGCGCCGCCACCGCGATGGCGGTGACGGAGCGGCCATCGAAATGATCCCCGCCGAGCCGCACGGCCTGGGCGACCGGGTCATAATGGTCGCCAGCCGGGACCCGCTCCACCCGCACCTGCTGCAGCCCGGCCTCGTCCAGCAGATGCCGTGCCAGCTCGCCGCCGGTGCCGGGAAAATCCGGCCGGTCGCCGCCATGCCGCGCCATGGTCCAGCGGACATAGAGCATCGGGCCGAAAACGACCGCCAGCACGGCCAGCGCCGGAAGCAGGAGGAGCACGGGCCTTGGGGCCTATCCCTTGGGCGGCTTGCCCAGTTCACCGAGGAAGGACTGGAAATCCTTCGCTTCGTTGAAGTTCCTGTACACGCTGGCGAAGCGCACATAGGCGACCTGGTCGACGCCGCGCAGCGTCTCCATGACGAGTTCGCCGATCTGGCGCGAATTCACCTCCGCCTCCATCTCGGTCTCGAGCCGGCGCTGGATGCCGGTCACCAGGCGCTCGATGCGATCTTCCTCGACCGGGCGCTTGCGCAACGCGACCCGGACGGAGCGCGCCAGTTTCTCCCGGTCGAACGGCACCCGGCGGCCATCGGTCTTGATGACCGTGATCTCACGCAGCTGTACGCGTTCGAAGGTGGTGAAGCGGCTGCTGCAGGCGGTGCAGAAGCGCCGGCGCCGGATGGCGCCGCCCTCCTCGGCCGGGCGGCTGTCCTTCACCTGGGTATCCTCGGCGCCGCAGAAGGGGCAACGCATGGCGCGGCGCCTTCCCGCTCAGCCGGCGTAGATCGGGAAGCGGCCGCAAAGGGCCAGCACCCGGGCCTTCACGCTCTCCTCCACCGCCGAATTGGCGGCGGCATCGTTCGCCCGCGCCAGACCGTCCAGCACCTCCCCGATCAGAGCGCCGATTTCGCGGAACTCGGCCTCGCCGAAGCCGCGGGTGGTGCCGGCGGGGGAGCCGAGGCGCACGCCGCTGGTCACCATCGGTTTCTCGGGATCGAAGGGGATGGCGTTCTTGTTGCAGGTCAGGTGGGCGCGGTTCAGCGCCGCCTCCCCTGCCTTGCCGGTCAGCTTCTTGGGGCGCAGGTCCACCAGCATCAGGTGGTTGTCGGTGCCGCCGGTGACGATATCGAGGCCCTGGCCCTGCAGCGTCTCGGCCAGCGCCTGGGCATTCGCCACCACCTGGCGGGCATAGGCGCGGAATTCGGGCTTCAGCGCTTCCCCGAAGGCGACGGCCTTGGCGGCGATGACATGCATGAGCGGCCCGCCCTGCAGGCCCGGGAAGACCGCGCTGTTGAACTTCTTCGCCAACGCCTCGTCATTGGTCAGGATCATGCCGCCGCGCGGCCCGCGCAGCGTCTTGTGGGTGGTCGTGGTGACCACATGCGCATGCGGGAAGGGCGAAGGATGCGCGCCGCCGGCGACGAGGCCGGCGAAATGCGCCATGTCGACCATGAAATACGCGCCGACCTCGTCGGCGATCGCACGGAAGCGGGCGAAATCCCAGAAGCGGGAATAGGCGGAGCCGCCGGCGACGATCACCTTCGGCTTCGCGTCCCGCGCGATGCGGGCCACCTCGTCCATGTCGATCTGCTGGTCTTCGCGCCGCACCGTATAGGGCGCGACCTTGAACCACTTGCCGGACTGGTTGGCGGGCGAGCCATGCGTCAGGTGGCCGCCAGCCGCGAGGTCGAGGCCCATGAAGGTGTCGCCCGGCTGCATCAGCGCGAAGAACACCGCCTGGTTCGCCTGCGCCCCGCTATGCGGCTGCACATTGGCGAAGCCGCAGTCGAACAGGGCGCGGGCACGCTCGATCGCCAGGTCCTCGGCGATGTCCACCGCTTCGCAGCCGCCATAGTAACGGCGGCCCGAATAGCCTTCCGCGTATTTGTTGGTCAGCACCGAACCCTGCGCCTCGAGCACCGCCTGGGAGACGATGTTCTCGGACGCGATCAGCTCGATGCCGTCCTGCTGGCGCGCGAGTTCCTTGCGGACGGCGTCGAACAGGGCCGGGTCCGTCTCCTGCAGCGTCGCCTCGAAGAAGCGGGCATGGGTGAAGGCGGGGCTCTGTTCGTTCATGGCGTCTCGTTCCAGTCCGGGCTCAGCTTGGCGACGCGGCGCGCGTGGCGGCCGCCGGCGAAGGGGGTCGCGAGGAAGGCGTGCAGCGCGTCCAGCGCTACTTCGGTGCCGATCATGCGGCCCCCGAAGGCGACGACATTGGCGTCGTTGTGTTCCCGCGTCAGCCGCGCGCCGGTGACGTCGTGCACCAGGGCGCAGCGTATCGCGGGGTTACGGTTGGCGGCGATCGAGATGCCGATGCCGGTGCCGCAGACGACGACGCCGAAGCGTGCCTGGCCGCCGGCCACCGCATCGGCCACCGCCTTGCCGAAATCCGGATAGTCGACGCTCTCCGGGCCATGGGTGCCGAGGTCGAGCACCGGGTGCCCTGCCGCTTCCAGCGCCGCGCGCAGGACTTCCTTCAAGGGGAAGCCGGCATGATCGGCACCGATCGCGATGGGAGTTTCCGCAGCTTTCATGGCCGGGGTCTACCACGCCGGCCGGCCGCGCAAAACCGATTCAACCCCCCACCGGGCGCAGCCCAGCGATGAATTCGGGCACCCGGCGCAGCGCATCCGCCCGCGCCGCCGCATTGGTGCCGGTGGTCGCGATGCCGCCGCCGCGGGCGGTATTGGCCAGGCCCATCCGTTCGCGCAACGGCGCATTGGCGGCATCGAAGCCATGATGGGCGCCGGGATAGGTCACGACATCCATATTGGCGGGCGCCCGCGCCGCCAGGCGCTGGCAGGTGCGGGCGGCGGTCCAGTCATCCGCCTCCCCCAGCAGCATCAGCAGCGGGACCGCGGACTGCCAGTCCGGCGCATCGGCCAGCAGGCGGCTGCAGGCCGGGTAGAAGACGATGATGCCGCGGATCGCCCCTTCGGGCAGCGGCGGTACCGCCGCGGCCAGGGCGGCGGTCGCGCCATCGGAGGAGCCGAACAGCACCACGCCGCCGGGCAGCGCCCAGGGCTGGCCGGCGGCCCAGACGGCCGCCGCGAGGGCATCGTCGCGGCGCACCGTCTCCGGCTCCACGCCCCGGCTGCCGCCTTCGCAGGTCTCGCGCCGGCCACGGGTGCCGAAGCTGTCGACGAAGAGCACGGGATGCCCGAGCGCGGTCAGCCGCGTCGCCCAGTCCCGCTCCCGCGTCGGCAGGCGGATCGGCCGGTCGGCCCGCCCGAGCCCGCCGCAGCCATGCAGGACGACGATCGGCACCCCCGGCTCCCCGCCCTCCGGCGGCAGCAGCAGGGCCCGCAGTGTCGCCCCATCGGCGCCCGGGATCGCGACATGGCCCTCGCCCATCACGGCAAGCGGCTGGGCAGCAGCGGTGCCGCCCGCGAGGGCGAGCAGCACCGCCAGGAGTCGCAGGAGATGCATGCGCAACCCTTCGCAAAGCGGCCGTCCCGGCGCAAGCCTGTCCTGGAGACGATGGCGGCGGCGCGAAACCTTTCCCTACCACGCCTTGAGGCTTGGCGCCCGCCCTGCGTGGCGCCTAGCTGTCGTTAGCAAGGAGGTTGTCCTTGGCGATGCGGGCGATAGGAGGCAATCCGGCGAGAGCTGAATGTGGTCGGCAGCGGTTGTAGCTGCACAGCCAGGG
>DASYDR010000376.1:0-20670 GCA_036499545.1 Roseomonas sp.
CCGATCGAGGTGAAGGACCCGGCGAAGCGCATCGCGCATATCGTCCAGGCCTGCTTCAACGGCCGCCGCCTGGTGGTGTTCTCGGGCGGCGAGGCGAAGTCGGCCGATGCGCTGCTCGCGGAGGTGAAGGCGATCCATGCCGGCGGCGGCAACGGCTCCATCGTCGGCCGCAACGCCTTCCAGCGCCCGAAGGCGGAGGCGCTGAAGCTGCTGTCCGACATCATCGACGTCTACAAGTCGAAGCCCTGATCCGGCATCCGGCGGGGGCGGCGCTCCCGCCGACAGGAAGGACCACATGGCGATGAGCGCCACGGATGCGGGCTGCCGGCTCTACCTGGTCACGCCGCCAGCGCTCGAGCCGCTGCGGTTCCGCGACACGCTGGCCGCCGCCCTTGATGCCGGCGATGTCGGCTGCCTGCAGCTGCGCCTGAAGGATGTGGCGCCGGACGCGGTCAAGCGCGCCGTGGAGGCGCTGATGCCAGTCGCGCATGCGCGCGACGTGGCCTTCCTGCTGAACGACGACGCGGTATTGGCGAAGCAGCTCGGCTGCGACGGCGCGCATCTCGGGCAGGAGGATGGCGATCACGCCGCGGCCCGCGCGCTGCTCGGCGACGCGACGTTCGGCATCAGCTGCAACGCCTCCCGCCATCTGGCGATGCAGGCGGGTGAGCTCGGCGCCGATTATGTCGCCTTCGGTGCCTTCTTCCCGACCGACACCAAGGCGACCGAACACCGCGCCGATACCGATCTGCTGGAATGGTGGTCCGAGATGTTCGAGATCCCCTGCGTCGCTATCGGCGGCATCACCGCCGCCAATTGCGGCCCGCTGGTGCGGGCCGGCGCCGATTTCCTGGCCGTGGTCAGCGCGGTCTGGAACCACCCTGATGGCGCCGCCGCCGGCGTGCGCGCGCTCAACGCCGCCATCGCCTCGGCCTAGCGGGAGCGGGCCGTATGGATGAGATCACCTTCCATACGCGCCTGCACTGCCCCGGCACGCTGCTGGATGTCGGTGCCCATGACGGGTTGATCGCCCTGCCCCTGGCGCGGCTGCCGGATAGCCGCCTGCTCGCCTTCGAACCGCTGCCGCCCGCTTTCGCGCGGCTCGACGCCGCTTTCCGCGCCGCATACGGCGCCATCCCCGATCACGTGACGCTGGTGCCCGAGGCGCTGGGCGACGCCCCCGGCAGCATCGCCCTCGCGATGCCGGTGCTGGACGGCGTGGCCCAGGAACAATGGGCGTCCACCGCCAAGGATTATGCCGGCTACGACCCGGCCCGCATCGCGGTGAGGCGCTTCACGGTGCCGGTGCGCCGCATCGACGACCTGGCGCTGACCGACCTGACGCATGTGAAGCTGGATGCCGAGGGTGCCGAATACGCGGTGCTGCGCGGCGCGCGGGCGACGCTGCTGCGCTGCCGACCGGTACTGACGATCGAGATCGAGGAGCGGCACCAGCCGGGCTCCACCTGGGCGGTGCCCGCCTTCCTGGATGCGCTCGGCTACGACACGGTCTTCGAGCTCGACGGCACCTGGCATCCGATGGCGGCGCTCGACCGCGCCAGCATGCAGCGCGCCTCCCCGGATCCCTCGGTGTTCGAGGCATCCGAGCCCTATGTCTTCGTCTTCTACGCCCTGCCGCGGGAAAGTGCGGCGGCGATGCTGGCGCAGCTCGGCTGACCCCGGCCGGTATCAGTCGAGCTGCGCGCCGGCGAATTCGACGATGCCGCGCCAGCGGATGAGTTCCGCCGCGATGAAGTCGCGGAACCGGTCCTTCGACAGGCCGAGCATCCGCCGGCTGTCGGTGCGCGCCGCCCAGCGGATGGTGTCCGGCTCCGCCAGGATGGCCTCGATCGCGTCGGCCAGGCGGTCGGTGATGGCCGGCGGCACCGCGGCCGGCAGCAGCAGGCCGGACCAGACGTCGAGCGCGGCGTCCGGATAGCCGGCCTCCGCCACGGTCGGCACCTGCGGCAGCTGCGACAACCGCTGCTGCCCGGTCACCGCCAGCGGCCGCAGCTGCCTGGCCTCGATCAGCGGCATGCTGGTGACGGCATAGTCGAACATCAGGTCGAGCCGGCCGCTCACCAGGTCGTTCAGCGCCGCCGGCGTGCCGCGATAGGGCACATGCGTGATGTCGATGCCGGCGACCTTCTGGAACAGGGCGCCAGCCAGATGCACGCCGGAGCCGACGCCGCCGGAGCCGAAATTCAGCTTGCCGGGATTGGCGCGCGCGAAGGCCACGATGTCGTCCAGGCTGTGGAAGGCGCTGCGCGTGCCCACCACCGCGATGTTGTTGTCGGCGAACAGCGCATGCACCGGGGTGAAGTCGCGGAGCACGTCATAGGGCGTGCTGCGGTAGATGGACGGGTTGGAGCCATGCGTCCCCATGGTGCCGAACAGCAGGGTATGGCCATCCGGCCGCGCCCGGGCCACCGCCTCGCTACCGATGCTGCCATTGGCGCCAGGGCGATTCTCGACGACCACCGCCTGGCCGAGCCGTTCCGCCAGCCGCTGCGCGATGTAGCGGGCATTGCTGTCAGGCAGGCCGCCCGGGACGTAGGGCACCATCAGGGTGACGGCCCGGCTCGGGAAATTCTGCGCCGAAGCCGGGCCATGCGCGAGCATGGCCGCCGCGCCGAACAGCGCACGCCTGGGAAGTCTCATCACCATTTCCTCCAGCGGCCCCATTCGGGGCCGTCTTCTGCCGTGGCGGCCAGCATCGCGCCCGCCATGCCGGCGCGCAACCGGGGGCGGGCCTGCCGCCGCCGGGATTACGGCGCCGTCGCCAGCCGCTCCGCCAGCCGCGCCGCCTGGGCCCGCAATTCCGGCACCGCGGTCGATTCCCAGAGCCTGCCGCGCATGATCGGGCCGAGCAGGTGCAGGCCGGGCACTGGCCGGCCCGCCGCGTCCAGCACCTGCAGCGCCTCCGGGTCGCAATCGATGCCGAGCGCGAAGGCGTCGGTCGCGAGCAGCCCCTCGGCCCGGAGCTGCCGCAAGGGCGGCGCCTGCAGCCATTCCTCGCGGGAGGAAGCGCCGCTGCCGGGCCCGGTGCAGAGCAGGATGCGCGCGACCGGCAGGGCGTCTTCCGCCCCGCCGCGCAGGCGCAGCCGGGCGATGGTGCCCTCGCCCGCCGGGTCATGGCCCAGCAGCCGCGCGGCGCGCAGGCGGAGCTGGCCTTCCGCCACCGCCTGCCGCAGGACTGCCTTGGCGCGCGGCGCCACGCGGTGGCGGTGCAGGTTCCAGAGCGTGCGCAGATGGCGCAGGAAACGCGCCTGCTCCGCCTCCGGCCAGGCGCGCCACAGCGCCTGGGTCACCGGCCGCAGCGCATCGATCACCGTCTGCCAGGGGGCCCCCTCCGCCACGGCGGCCGCCACCTCCGTCCGCACCGCCCGCAGCACGGCGCGCGGGCCGGCGCCCGGTTGCGGCAGGTCATAGCCGCGCGGCCAGGGCAGCGGCGCCGGCGGATGCGCCAGCGGCAGCCAGCCATGCCGGGAAATGGCGTGGATCGGCCCGCGATGGCCGCGGCTGAGCCGCAAGCTCATGACCGTGTCGACCATGGTCAGCCCGGTGCCGACCAGCAGCACTGGCGCTTCGGCCGGAATGCCGTCCAGCGCGCCGGGCGCCCAGGGATCGCCGCGCAGATGGGCGTCGCCGGTGCCCGAAGGCGGCGGATTGCCGGTGGCCAGCACGACGGTGCGGACGCGAGCGATCGGGCCGGCCGCGGTCCCCAGCACCCAGCCATCGCCGTCGCGGGTGACCGCCGTGACTTCGGCGCGGCGTGGCGCGACGCCGGATTCCGATAGCACGCCGCGCAGATAGGTGCCGTACAGCGCCCGCGGCAGGAAGGCGTCCGGCGCGGCACCGTCGCAGAGCGGGCCGAACTCCGCGGCCGGGCGCTGCCGCGCCCAGTCCAGGAAATGCGCCGGCGCATCGGGAAAGGCGCTCATCGCCTTGGCCGGGACGTTCAGCAGATGGGCCGGGTCGGAGGTGCCATAGGCGGTGCCCGGCCCGGCCTCCGCGCCACGCTCGACCAGCAACAGCCGGTCCGGGCCGCGATGCTGCGCGAGAAGGGTTGCAAGCAGGCTGCCGGAGAAGCCGGCGCCGAGGATGGCGATATCGTGCTCTGGAACCATGGGCATGGCGCAAACTCTATCGCTGCACGAGGAGTTGCCAGAGAAAATCCGGTAACCTCAATACCGGATCAGCAGCGTCAGGCCCGTGCCCACGATCAGATCATGCAGACCGGCCGAACTCGACTCGCTCTACGCCATCTCCCTGGCAACCGGCCACCAGGGCGGGAATGCGTCGCACCTCTACGAGGATGGCCGCCTGATCGGCCATATCTACGCCGCGCCCTATGCGGTTCTCGAGCCTGGGCTGGCGCTTGTCGTCGAGGACGAGGAGGGCGTTGCCGGGTTTGCCGTCGGCGTATCGGATACGAAGCGCTGGCATGAGCGGCTGGAAGCCGAATGGTGGCCAAGGCTGCGTCAGGACTACGCCGACCCCAGCGCCACCTCGCCGTCCGAATGGTCAGCCGATCAGCGGCGCGCCTTCGCCATTCACCGACCCGAGTTGCCGCCCGCGCCGGTGGTCTCGGTCTTTCCTGCCCATCTGCACCTCAATCTCCTGCCGCGCATCCAGAGCCGCGGCGTGGGATCCCGGCTCCTGTCGCATTGGGCGGCAAGGGCGTCGGCGCGCGGCGTCCAGGCCGTGCATGTCGGCGTCAACCGGGCCAATCCCCGCGCCGCCCGCTTCTGGGCAGGGCAAGGCTTTGAGCCGCTGCCCCCGGAGGGTGGCCGCACCCTATGGATGGGGCGCCACGAAGGCCCGCCTTCGCGTGGTGCCTGATCGGCTTCACAGCGACAGCGGCAGCCAGAGCACGTCCTCGATCCGCCGGGCGCCGGCCGCCAGCATCGCCAGGCGATCGAAGCCCATGGCGATGCCGGCGGTCGCCGGCATGCCGTGTTCCAGCGCGGCCAGGAAATCCTCGTCCACCTCCCAGCCTTCGGCGTAGCGGCGGCGGCGCTCCGCCACGTCCACCACGAAGCGGGCGCGCTGCTCCGCGGCATCGGTCAGCTCGTCGAAGGCATTGGCCAGCTCGATGCCGGCGACGAACAGCTCAAAGCGCAGGGCGGCGCGGGGATCGGCCGGGTCGCGGCGGGCGAGTGCGGCCTGCGGCGCCGGCCAATGGGTCAGGAAGGTCGCGCGGTCGCGACCGATCGCCGGTTCCACCCGTTCCAGCAGCAGGCGGAAGAACAGGTCCTCCCAATCCTCCCCGTCCCGCAGGGCCGCGCCGGCGGCGGCCGAGAGCGTGGCGGCATCGCCGCGCCCGTCCGGCGTCACGCTGGCCAGCAGGTCCGGCACGCCGGCGAAGCGGGCGAAGGCTTCGGCCATGGTCAGCCGCTCGAAGGGCCGCGCCAGATCGGTGGTGACGCCTTCATGCATGACCAGCGGCGGGCAGACGGCGCGGACGAAAGCCGCGGTCTCGTCCATCAGCGACGCGAAGCTGGCGCCCGGCCGGTACCATTCCAGCATGGTGAATTCCGGATGGTGGCGGGGCGAGACCTCCCCGTTGCGCCAGACCCGGGCCAGTTCGAAGACCGGGCCGGCGCCGCCGGCCAGCAGCCGCTTGATCGCGAGCTCGGGCGAGGTGCGGAGCCAGAGCGGCACCGCCCGCCCCTGGCCCAGATGCGGCTGGAAGCGGGTGGGGAAGCCCATCAGATGCACCTCCATCCCCGGCACCGGCACCAGGGCGGGCGTTTCCACCTCCCGGTAGCCGCGGCTGGTGAAGAAGGCGCGGGTGGCGGCGGTCAGCCGGGCCCGGGCGTCCAGGAAGGGCAGGCGGTCGGCCAGGCGATCGGGGTGCCAGGGCGGGGTCTGGGGCATGGACGCAGCATGCCCCAAGGTTGTAGGTCCCGCCCACCATGCCCGATGGAACCCTGCCCCGTACACCCGCTCGCCCCTTGCGCGACGCCGACGCGCTGCTCGCCGCCGGGCTGATCGGGGCCGACCAGGCGCCGGCCATCGCCCAGGTCGCCGAACGCTATGCCATCTCCGTCACCCCCGCGGTCGCCGGGCTGATCGCCGGCCCGGACGACCCGATCGCGCGGCAATACATCCCGGACGCCGCGGAGCTGATCACCGCGCCGGACGAAATCCTGGATCCGACCGCCGACGCCCCCTTCACGCCGGTGCCGGGCGTGGTGCATCGCTACCCCGACCGGGCGCTGCTGAAGCCGCTGCTCGCCTGCCCGGTCTATTGCCGCTTCTGCTTCCGGCGGGAGGTGGTCGGCCCCGATGGCGGGCTGCTGACCGAGGCCGAGCTCGACGCCGCCATCGCCTGGTTCGCGCGGACGCCCCAGGTGCGGGAGGCGATCCTGACCGGCGGCGACCCGCTGATGCTCTCGCCGCGCCGGCTCAGCGAGATCCTGGCGCGGCTGGCGGCGATCCCGCACCTGGAGGTGCTGCGCATCCACAGCCGGGTGCCGGTCGCCGATCCCGGCCGGGTGACGCCGGCGCTGGTCGCGGCGCTCGATCTGGAAAAGCCGCTCTTCCTCTGCCTGCATGCCAACCATGCCCGGGAATTCTCGACCGAGGCGCGGGCGGCGATCGGCCGGCTGACCCGCGCCGGCATCCCGGTGCTGGGGCAGAGCGTGCTGCTGGCCGGCGTGAATGACAGCGAGGACGCGCTGGAAGGCCTGTTCCGCGCCATGCTGTCGGTGCGGGTGAAGCCCTATTACCTGCACCAGCTCGACCTCGCCCCCGGCACCGCGCGCTTCAGGGTGGCGCCGGAGCGCGGCCGTGCCTTGCTGCGGGCGCTGCGCGGCAAGGTCACCGGCCTCGCCTGGCCGACCTATGTCCAGGAATTGCCGGGTGGCGGCGGCAAGGTGCCGATCGGGCCGGGGGTGGCCTGAAGCGCCCATGCTACGCATCACCGAACTCCGCCTGCCGCTCGACCACCCGGAGCCCGCCCTGCGGCAGGCACTGCTGGTGCGGCTCGGCATTCCCGCCGCCCGGCTGCGTGGCTTCACCGTCTTCCGTCGCGGACATGACGCACGGAAGAAGCACGCCATCCAGCTGGTCTATACGATCGATGCGGAGGTGGAGGATGAGGCCGGGCTGCTGGCCCGCGACGCCCGGCTGGCGCCGACGCCGGACATGCGCTGGCGGCCGGTGGCCAGTGCGCCGCCCGGCTTCACCGAACGCCCGCTGGTGATCGGCGCCGGCCCTTGCGGGCTCATGGCGGCGCTGGCCCTCGCCCGCATGGGCTTCCGGCCGATCATCCTCGACCGCGGCAAGGTGGTGCGGGAACGCACCAAGGACACCTGGGCGCTGTGGCGGCGCGGCGTGCTGACGCCCGAGAGCAACGTTCAGTTCGGCGAAGGCGGCGCCGGCACCTTCTCCGACGGCAAGCTCTACAGCCAGATCAAGGATCGGCTGCATCACGGCCGGCACGTGCTGGAGGAGTTCGTGGCCGCCGGCGCGCCGGAGGAGATCCTGTACCTCTCCAAGCCGCATATCGGCACCTTCCGACTGGTGCACATGGTCGAGCGGATCCGTGCCACCATCGAAGCGCTGGGCGGCGAATACCGCTGGAGCGCGCGGGTCGCCGACCTGCTGGTCGACACCGCGCCTGACGGCAGCCGCCAGGTGGCGGGCGTGGCGCTGGCGGATGGGGAGCGCATCGCGGCCCGGCATGTGGTGCTGGCGATCGGCCATTCCTCCCGCGACACCGTCGCCATGCTGCACGACCGGGGTGTCGCGATGGAGGCCAAGCCGCTGTCGATCGGCGTCCGCATCGAGCATCCTCAGGGCCTGATCGACCGCGCCCGCTTCGGCCCCTCCGCCGGCAACCCGACGCTCGGTGCCGCCGACTACAAGCTGGTGCACCACGCCAGCAATGGCCGCGGCGTCTATTCCTTCTGCATGTGCCCGGGCGGCACCGTGGTCGCCGCCGCCAGCGAGCCGGGCCGGCTGGTGACCAACGGCATGAGCCAGTATTCGCGCAACGAGCGGAACGCGAATTCCGCGATCGTAGTCGGCGTCACCCCCGCCGATTTCGGCGCCGAAGGCCCGCTCGCCGGCATCGGCTTCCAGCGCCATTGGGAGGAGCGCGCCTTCGTCGAGGGCGGCAGCGACTGGCGCGCCCCGGCGCAGCGCGTCGGCGATTTCCTGGCCGGCCGGCCTTCGACCGCGCTCGGCGATGTCCTCCCCAGCTACCGCCCGGGCGTCCGCCCGGCCGACCTGACCCGCTGCCTGCCCGATTACGCGGTAGCAGCGATGCGGGAGGCGCTGCCCACCTTCGCCCGTGATATCGCCGGCTTCGCGATGGAAGACGCGGTGATGACCGGCGTTGAGACCCGCACCAGCAGCCCAGTGCGGATCGGCCGCGGGGCGGAGTTCGTCAGCCTGAACACGCGGGGGCTGTATCCAGCCGGCGAAGGCGCCGGCTTCGCGGGGGGAATCCTATCAGCCGGCGTGGACGGGCTGCGGGTGGCTGATGCCGTGGGCTGCAAGTTGCAGCAAGTTGAACTACCGCAGGAACGGCTTTGGCGAGGGGGAGAGGCACAGGGATGGGGATGACGTGACTAAATTTGCGACTGCGCCCTTCTCCCAAAGCACCTTGGACCTCCCACATCGCTTACCAATACCCCTATGTTGATCTAGAGATAGTTTCGATGCAGAATGATCCTACTCTCTGGATAAGGTTGACAGGCATTGCGCGTCATAGGATTTCACGCATCAAAAGATCTAATTCGCTTCGTGGTATTGGAAGGAACAGCCGCTTCCCCTCAGGTGATCAAGCATGAACGCCGCCCGCTTCAGCTGACCGACAATCGGCCCGAATTTATGCGGAATGCACGAAGTCTTTTCGTAAGTATCATGCAGACCTGTCAGCCGGATAAAATTGCATATGTGCTCAGCATGGCGGCCGACAGTCAGTCGCAAGTCGCAGGGCAGATTTTGCCATTTGGAGCACTAAGTTTATATGCACTAGATAACGAAAAAGAATGCAAAGAATTCATCGCAGCCAATTTTAGCAAGAAATTTTTTCTTCGCCACAATATAAAATTTACGGATAAATATGCGGCTTGTGATAGTATACTCGGCGCACATCCTCCAAACTGGACCAAAAGCGAGCAATTAGCTGCCCTCGCGGCGCTGGGGGCGATGTGATTCGACCCGACCTAAGCGGAAACACGATCGCAGGCAAATTCAGGCTGCTACGCAGACTTGGCCAAGGCCATTTCGGAGACGTCTATCTCGGAGAGAACACCCTCGTGGGACGCCAGTTTGCCCTCAAGATAGTTCCGGCCTCCGAACCAAACGATGACGTCTCTTTAGAAGCAAAATTCTTAAATATTTCTAGTCATCCGAACATTGTACAGATTAAGTCCGCAGAATATTGGTCAGACAATCTAGGAAAACCGTACTTTTTAATAGAAATGGAATACGTATCAGGCGGCAATATGCAAAGCATGATAAATAAAGGATGCACTATTTTTGATATAGTTAAATTAATGAAGAATGTTTTCTTCGCTTTAGATCATGCTCATCCGAAATTAATTCACAGAGATATAAAGCCTGCCAACATTTTACTTGGTGGAGGAGGGAAATTATCTGATTTTGGGATCGCCATGCTTGCGTCCAGCGGGTTAAGCCCAAGCACTAAATTTTATAATAGAAATTTGGCACCCGAATGCTGTGGCGCTTCGCCATCTTTTTCTGTCGCCAGTGATATATATGCTGCCGGCCTTACTCTGCTCCGCGGATTAAACCTGATTAGTGATTGGAAAGCCAGCTTGGCAGCAATCCCGAATTGGCGGGCCAAGATGGCTGCGGGGGCGCTTATTCAGGCACTCGGCTTTCATACGCGCGTCCCTGTCAAATTGAAGAAGATCGTAACAAAAGCTTGCGCATCCGACCCTAAGAAGCGATACAGTTCAGCGGCAGCATTTCGAGATGCCCTAGAATCTCTAATTATATTGAGAGATTGGAAATCTGAAGCAACAGATCGCTGGTCGTGCATTCACGCCGGTGCAAGAGAAGAAATTATCATAGATTCTGCAAACAAAACATTCCGCGTGCAATATTTCCGAAATGGGAGACGGAAATTGGCGCAATGCTCCGATTTTCTGGTTTATACAGAAGCAGAGCGCTTTGCCTATCACACTATCAGTCAGAGTAGCTTGGGATAAACCGTATCGGCTGATGATATAGCGGCAATTAGCCAGGCGCTATGGCGTGTGGGCTCCCCCTTCCATCTTCCGTCCTCCCGCTGTATCCCCTCCCCATTGCGCGCGCCGGGCACTCCCCGGGCGTGCCCGCTCATTTGCAATCCCCGGATCCGGAAAGCCCATTCCATGGCGAAGATGCAGGCCAATCAGATGCGTGCCGGCATGGTCATCGAGTTCGAAGGCCATCGCTACACCATCCTCAAGCAGAACATCATGATCCCGGGTAAGGGCAATGCCATCATCCAAGTGGACATGCGCAACATCAAATCGGGCGCCAAGAAGGATCAGCGCTGGCGCACCGCCGATGTCGTCGAGCGCCTGACCACCGAGGACAAGGAGTTCACCTACTCCTATGCCGAGGGCACCAACCTGGTGCTGATGGATCCGGAAAGCTTCGAACAGACCATGGTGCCGCAGGATATCCTGGGCGACCGCCTGCCCTTCCTGCAGGAGAACATGACCGTCAACGTCAAGCTCATCGAAGGCGAACCCGTCTCGATGGACCTGCCGGAGACCGTCGTGCTCGAGATCGTGGAAGCCGATCCGGTGGTGAAGGGGCAGACCGCCTCCTCCTCCTACAAGCCGGCCCTGCTCTCCAACGGCGTCAAGACCATGGTCCCGCCCTTCATCACGGCGGGCGAGAAGATCGTGGTCAAGACCGAGGACGCTTCCTACTACGAGCGCTTCAAGGGCTAATCGTGGCGCGCGGGCGCCGCGCGCCCGCCCCTTAGACGCCGGGCGGGCGGCATCCGCCGCGCCCTCGGCTTCGTGCGGATAGCACGCCTCCGGCGTGACGCCGGACAGCCGGCGGGCCGCATTCGCGGCCTCGGCCGGGCTTGCAGCCCGTCCGCCAGGGCTCACCTTCGGTTTGCCGGGGCTTTGCCCCTCCTAGGACATCACGTATGGCCCCCGTCTCCCCCCGCCTCACCCCCGCCATGCAGGTCCTCACCACCGCCGTCACCAAGGCGGGCAAGCGCCTGCTGCGTGACTTCGGCGAGGTCGAGCAGCTCCAGGTCAGCGTGAAGGGGCCGGGCGACTTCGTCTCCCAGGCCGATCTCCGCTCGGAGGAGACGCTGCGCCAGGAACTCAGCCGCGCGCGGCCGAACTTTGCCTTCCTGATGGAGGAATCCGGCGCCTCCGGCGCGGAAGATTGGGAATGGCGCTGGGTGATCGATCCGCTGGACGGCACCACCAACTTCCTGCACGGCATCCCGCATTGGGCGATCTCGGCCGGCGTCGAACGCCGCATCAGCGCCGAGAAGACCGAGCTCGTCGCCGGCTGCGTCTACAATCCGGCCTCCGACGAGATGTTCTGGGCGGAAAAGGGCGTCGGCGCCTTCCTCAATGACCGGCGGCTGCGCGTCTCCGGCCGGCGGGACATGCTGCAGGCGGTCTTCGCGACCGGCATCCCCTTCGCCGGCATCCCGCGCAAGGCGGAATTCTCCGCCATCCTGAACCGCATCATGCCGCAGGTCGCCGGCGTGCGCCGCTTCGGCGCCGCGGCGCTCGACCTCTGCTGGACCGCGGCCGGGCGCTACGAGGGCTATTGGGAACTCGGCCTGAAGCCCTGGGACTGCGCGGCCGGCATCGTCATCCTGCGCGAAGCCGGCGGCGTCGTGACCGATCCGGACGGGGAAGACCCCTGGCCCAGCGGGAATATCGTGGCCGGCAACCCCAACCTGCATCCGAAGCTGCGCGAAATCGTGGCCGAGGGCATCGCGGCCGCCCGCACGGCGCCGCCCCGCGCCGGCTGATGCGCCGCCGCGCCGCGCTGCTGCTGCTCCTGCTGCTGCCGGCCCCGCCGGTCGCGGCCCAGCCCGCGCCGGAGCCGGAGCCGGCGCTGGACGAACCCTCCCTGCCGGACCCGGCGGCGGCCCCGCCGGCGCCGCCGGTGCTGGATCCCGGTCCGGCGCCTTCCACCACCGCGCCCAGCCAGCCGGCCGCCCCGCCGCCGCTGCCACCGGACGTGGAAGCGCTGCCCGAAGGCGGCATCCGCCTGCATGGCGCGGCCTTCAGCGCCGCCGCCCGCCAGGCGCTGGTCGATTACGGGCGGCGCCTGGCGGCCACGCCGCGCGGCCGCGTCACCGTGATCGCCGAGGTCGCCGGCCCGGTGACCGATCCGCATACCGCCCGGCGCAATTCCCTTGCCCGCGCCCAGGCCGCGAAAACGGCGCTGCTCGAAGGCGGCCTGCCTGGAACCCGCATTGATCTGCGCCCGATGGGGCGTACCGAGGCGGGCACGGACCGGCTCGATGTGCTACCTCCGGGCGTGACCCGGAGTGACCAGGCGCGATGACCCGACCGACCCAATACCTCCTGCGCATGCTGGGCTTCCTCGTGGTGGTTGCCCTGGTGACGGTGCTGCTCGGCCATCAGCTCACGCACGCCTTCGCGGCCAATCCGGTGCTGAACAGCCTCATCGTCGGCGTGCTGCTGCTCGGCTGCGGCCTGACCATCGCCCAGGTGCTGTCGCTGCGGCGGGAAGTGGAGTGGCTGGAAGGCTTCCGCGGCCCGCGCGGCTCCGGCATCGGGGAACCGCGGCTGCTGGCGCCCATGGCCTCGATGCTGGCGGCCCGGCGCAGCGACCGCCTGTCGCTCTCCGCCGTCGCCATGCGCAGCCTGCTGGACGGCATCATCGGGCGCCTCGACGAGAAGCGGGAACTCTCCCGCTACATGACCGGGCTGCTGATCTTCCTCGGCCTGCTCGGCACCTTCTGGGGCCTGCTGCTGACCATCGGCGCCGTCGCGGACGTGATCGGCGGCATGAGCGTGGGGTCGGGCGACCTCAACCAGATGTTCAACCAGCTCAAGACCGGGCTGGCCCGGCCGCTGGAAGGCATGGGCACGGCCTTCTCCTCCTCCATGCTCGGCCTCGCCGGCGCACTGGTGCTGGGCTTCCTCGACCTCACCGCCGGCCAGGCGCAAAACCGCTTCACCACCGAGCTGGAGGAATGGCTGGCCGGCATCACCCGCCTGTCCTCCGGCCTGCTCGGCCAGGAAGGCGAAGGCTCCGTCCCCGCCTATGTCCAGGCGCTGCTGGAACAGACGGCCGAGAACCTCGAGGAGATGCAGCGCATCCTGGCGCGCGGGGAGGAGAACCGGTCCCAGGCCAGCCAGGCGATGCAGACCCTGGCCGAGCGCCTGGCGGTGCTGACCGAGCTGATGCGCGCCAACCAGCAGGTGATGCTGCGCGTCGCCGAAGGCCAGACCCAGCTCGCCCCCGCGCTGCAGCGGCTGGCGGACAGCCAGGCAGCCGGCGGCATGGACGAAGCCACGCGCGCCAATCTCCGCAACATCGAGATCTATGCCCGCCGCATCCTGGAAGACGGCCAACAGGGCCGCGTCCAGGCGACGCAGGAAATCCGGACCGAGATCAAGATCCTGTCGCGGACGATTGCGGCGCTCGCGGAGCAGCCTGGGCAATGATCTTGTCCTCAGGCGCCGGCGCCGGCATCCGCCGGCTTGGCTTTCGCGCTGCCAGGGCGCGCCGGCGGCGGCTGATGGTCGCGCGCGGGGCCGCATGCGCGGCCCCGGTCTGCATCGGCTCCGCCTCGCAGCCCGCTGAAACTGGTGGCGGCCTGCGGCCGCGTGGCTTCGGTTTCGGCGCCGGGCACGGGTCCTGAGCGATGGCCGGGGGCGGTGACCGGCGGCGGGGGCGTGGGGGCGGGCTGGATGCCTGGCCGGGCTATGTGGATGCGCTGTCCACGCTGCTCATGGTCATCATCTTCGTCCTGCTGGTCTTCGTGCTGGCGCAGGGCTTCCTCGCCGCCGCGGTTTCCACCCGCGACCGGGCGCTGGAACGGCTGAACCGGCAGATGTCGGAACTCGGCGAGATGCTGGCGCTGGAACGCGGCACCACCGAGGAACTGCGCGCCAGCCTCGCCCGCGCCCAGGCCGAAATCACCGCCGCCGGCGCCGCCCGCGACACCGCCCTCTCCCAGCTGTCCCTGCTGCGGGAGGAACGCGACCGCCTCGGCACCGAACGCGACGCCGCCCGCGGCGAACGCGAACGCCTGGCCGCCCGCATCGCCGATCTGGAAACCGCGTCCCGCAGCCGCGGCGACCGCGTCGGTGCGCTGGAACAGCAACTGGCCGATGCACGCGCCCGGGCCGAGACGGTCGGCGGCGACGCCGCCCGCACCACCCGCGACCTGACCGAGGCGCGCCGCCAGCTCGAGGCGCTGCGCGCGGAGGCGACCCAGCTCGATACGCAGGTGCGGGCCGACCGGGCCACCATCGAAGCGCGGCTGTCCGACCTCTCCCGCCTCTCCGACCAGGTGCGTGCACTGACAGCCTTGCGTGACGAGATGGAGCGCCAGGCGGAAGCCGCGATGGCGCGCGCCAGCGCCGAGGAACAGCGCCGCCAGGCCGCCGAGCGCGAGGCCGAGCAGCGCGCCGAGCAGAGCCGCGCCGCGCTGGCCCGCGCGCAGGAGGAAGAAACCCGGCGCCGCGCCGCCGAGCAGACCGCGGCGCAAAGCGCCGAGCAAGGCCAGGCCGCCATCGCCCAGGCGACCGAGGCCGATGCCCGCCGCCGCGCTGCCGAGCAGGCGGCCGAGGAAGCCCGCCGCGTCGCCGCCCAGCGCACGGAGGAGAGCCAGCAATATGCCCGCCTTTCCGAAAGCGCCCGCGCCCAGGCGGCGCTGCTGTCGCGCGACCTGACCGCGCTGCGCGCGGAGCTTTCCCGCATCGCCGCCGCGCTGGAAGCCGCGGAAGCCGCCGGGCGCGACAAGGACGCCCAGATCGTGGCGCTCGGCCAGCGCCTGAACGCTGCCCTGGCGGCGCGGGTCGAGGAATTGCAGCGCTACCGGTCCGACTTCTTCGGCCGGCTGCGCGACGTGCTCGGCGACCGGCCGGAAATCCGTGTCGTGGGCGACCGCTTCGTGTTCCAGAGCGAGGTGCTGTTCCCCGCCGCCTCCGCCGAGCTGAGCCCGGCCGGCGAACGCCAGATCCGCGACATCGCCCGCGTGCTGCAGCAGATCACCGCGCAGATCCCGCCGGACCTGTCCTGGGTGCTGCGCATCGACGGCCACGCCGACCGCAACCCGATCCGCAACGCCCGCTTCGCCAGCAATTGGGAGCTTTCCGCCGCGCGCTCGATCGCTGTCGCGCAGCTGCTGATCAACGAAGGCCTGCCGGCCAACCGCGTCGCCGCCGCGGCCTTCGGCGACACCCAGCCGCTCGACACCGCCGACACGCCGGAAGCCCTCGCGCGCAACCGCCGCATCGAGCTACGCTTGACCGATCGTTGACAGAATGCCCCCCGCGGCCGCAGGCCGCCAATAGTCTCGGCGGAGCGAGGCAAAGCCGATGCTCCGGGGCCGCGAATGCGGCCCCGCGCGCGACCATCCGCCGCCGCCAGCGCGCCCTGGCAGCGCGGTAGCCAAGCCGGCGGATGCCGGCGCCGGCGATTGAGGAGCCAATAATATGAGCTTTATGGTCTGCGATCATGCGTTGCTTCGCCATCGCATGGCGCTGCTGCGCGACCGCGCCACGGCTTCCGACAGCTTCCGCGAAACCCTGGCCGCGATCGGCGCCATCCTCGCCACCGAAACCCTGCGCGACCTGCCGGAACGCACCATCCAGGTCGCGACCCCGCTGGAGGTGATGCCGCATCCGGTGCTGGCCGCGCCGCCGCCCGCCCTGGTCGCGGTGCTCCGCGCCGGGCTCGGCCTGCTCGAAGGCGCCCGCCGCATCCTGCCCGAGGCCCCGATCGGGCATATCGGCCTGGTGCGCGACGAAACCACGCTGCAGCCCAACGGCTACATGGCCCGGCTGCCGCCCGACCTCGCCGCACGTGGCGCGCTGCTGCTCGACCCGATGCTGGCGACCGGCGGATCGGCGATCGCGGCCACCACCCAGCTCAAGGCGGCCGGCGCCACCCGCATCCATTTCCTCTGCGTGGTCGCGGCCCCGGAAGGCGTCGCGCGCTTCACCGCCGCGCATCCCGACGTGCCGGTGCTGGCCGCCGCTCTCGACCGCCAGCTCGACGCACGCGGCTTCATCCTGCCCGGCCTCGGCGATGCGGGTGACCGGTGCTTCGGGACGTAAGCCGAGGGGCGCCTATTTCCGGACCACGAAGAGCTGCCCCTCGACCGGCCCGCCCTTCTCCTGCCGCAGCACCGCGTCACGCTCCGACACCAGGCTGAGGCCGGCATCGGCGAGCAGCGCCCGCACATGCGCCGGCGCGTGGCGGTAGCGCAGGCCTTCGCCGAGGGCGAAGGGCACCGCATCCCCGGTTTCGATCGAGAAGCCGGCATGGCCGCCCGGGCGCAGCGCGCCGGCGATCGCCGCGAAGGCCGGGGCCAGGTCACCCAGGTAGTTCAGGACGTCCGCGGCGACGATCAGGTCGAAGCCGGCGGGCTGGGTCGGCAGCCAGGCGAGCAAATCGGCTTCGACGAGCGTTTCGTAGATGCCGCGGGCCTTGGCCGCGGCCAGCATGCGGGGCGAGAGGTCGAGGCCGGTCAGCCGGGCGGCGAAGCGCAGCAGCGGCTGGCCAGACAGGCCGGTGCCGCAGCCGAGGTCCAGCACCTCCAGCCCGCGCGCCGCGGGGATGCCGGCTTCGTCGAGCAGGGCGGCGAGTTCGCCCGGGGTCGCGTAGCCGAGGCGGCCGGTGAGCTCCGCGTCGAAGCGCGGCGCATACTGGTCGAACAGGTCGCGGACATAGCCGGCGGGGGCGCGGGCGGGCGCCGGCGCTTCGCCCAACGCCGCCAGCAGGAAGCGCGCCTGTTCGGCCATCTCCGGCTGCACGGCGCAGCGCGCGAGCGCGGCGCGGGCGGATTTGGCGGCGCCAGGCAGGTCGCCGGCATCGCGGAGCGTGTGGGCCAGCGCCAGATGCGGCTCCGGCGCGTCGGGCGCCAGATCGGCCGCGCGCTGCAGCGCCTCGACCGCCGCGGCGGTGTCGCCAAGGGTGGAAAGCGCCTGGCCCAGGTTGCGCTGGGTGACGGCGTCGTCGGGACGGGCCGCCAGAGCATGGCGGAAAGCCTTCACCGCCTGCGGCAGCCGGCCTGATTCGGCCAGCGTCGCGCCGAAATTGGCATGGAAGATCGCGCTGCCGGGGTTGGAGGCGACGGCGCGGGCCCCGTGGTCGAGGGCCGCCGCCATGTCGCCCATCTGCCGCGCCGCGATGCCGGCCAGGTTGTGGGCATTGCCGTCATCGGGCGCGCGCCGCAGCACCCGGCCATAGAGCGCCGCGGCATCAGCGATGCGCCCGGCGGCATGGTGCGCCATGCCCTGGCGCAGCAGCGCGGCGATCTCGGCGGCGGTCATGCTAGAACAGCCCTTCGATGCGCCCATCGGCATCAAGGCCGATGGTCTCGGCGGCGGGGTGCCGCGGCAGGCCGGGCATGGTCATGATATCGCCGCAGATCGCCACCACGAAGCCGGCGCCGGCCGAGAGCCGCACGTCGCGGACGGACAGCGTATGGCCGGTCGGCGCGCCGAGCCGGGTCGGGTCGCTGCTGAAGGAATACTGCGTCTTGGCGATGCAGACCGGCACCCCGCCGAAGCCCTGTGCTTCGAACTTCTCGAGCTTCTGCAACACCGGCGGCGGGATCGCGACATCGGCGGCGTGATAGATCTCCCGCGCCACGGTGCCGATCTTGTCGGCCAGCTTCATGGCATCCGGATAGAGGGGCGCGAAACGCGCCGCGCCGCGTTCGATCTCCGTCCGCACCGCGCGCGCCAGCCCGAGCGCGCCGGCGGCGCCATCGCCCCAATGGGTGCAGAGGATGGCCTCGGCGCCGAGCACCGCCATCGCCTTCTGCACCACCGCGATCTCCGCATCGGTGTCGGAGGTGAAGCGGTTCAGCGCGACGATCACCGGCAGGCCGAACTTGCGCATGTTCTCGACATGGCGGGCGAGGTTGACGACGCCGCGCCCGACCGCGTCGACATCTTCCGTCCCGAGCGCCGCCTTGGCGACGCCGCCATTCAGCTTCAGCGCGCGCACCGTCGCGACGACGACGGAGACCGCCGGCGACAGCCCGCCGATGCGCGCCTTGATGTCGCAGAATTTCTCGGCGCCAAGATCAGCGCCGAAGCCCGCTTCCGTCACCACCACATCGGCGAGCGACAGGCCGAGCCGGGTCGCGATCAGGCTGTTGCAGCCATGCGCGATATTGGCGAAGGGGCCGCCATGCACCAGCGCGGGCGAGCCTTCCAGCGTCTGCACCAGGTTGGGCGCCAGCGCGTCGCGCAGCAGCGCGGCCATGGCGCCATCCGCCTTCAGGTCATGCGCGGTGACCGGCGTGCCGTCGCGGCGGCTGCCCACGATCATGCGGCCAAGCCGCGCCTGCAGATCGGCCAGGTCGCGCGCCAGGCAGAACACCGCCATCACTTCCGACGCCACGGTGATGTCGAAGCCATCCTCGCGCGGGAAGCCGTTGGCGACGCCGCCCAGGCTCGCGATGGTGGACCGCAGGGCGCGGTCGTTCATGTCGAGCGCGCGGCGCCAGGTGACCCGGCGCGCATCCAGGCCGTGGCCATTGCCCCAGTAGAGGTGGTTGTCCACCATCGCGGCCAGCAGGTTGTTGGCGCTGGTGATGGCGTGGAAGTCGCCGGTGAAATGGAGGTTGATGTCCTCCATCGGCGCCACCTGGGCACGGCCGCCGCCGGTGGCGCCGCCCTTGACGCCGAAACAGGGGCCGAGCGACGGCTCCCGCAGGCAGATCATCGTCCTGGTGCCGATCGCGTTCAGCGCGTCGCCGAGGCCGATCGTCGTCGTGGTCTTGCCTTCGCCGGCCGCGGTCGGGTTGATGCCGGTGACCAGCACCAGCGCGCCCTGCTTCGCCTCGCCACGGCCGAGCACGAAATCCAGCCCGACCTTGGCCTTGTAGCGGCCATAGGGTTCCAGCGCCGCCTCTGGGATGCCGGCGCGCTGCGCGATCTCGGTGATCGGCAGCAGCTTCGCGCGTCGGGCGATCTCGAGGTCGGTGGCCATGCAGGGATTCTCCGGGCGTAAGCCTTCGCGCTTACGGCGGCCGGCCCGGCGGCGCAAGCGGGGCTTCCGCCCGGCTCTCGGCGCCGCGCCCTGGCTGTCCGCGCGATGCGCCCGGGATCCGGCCCGGAGCGTGGATCACCCTCCGGCCGTGGCGCCGGCGGTCAGGCCGCGGCGCGGCGGGCGATGCCCATGCTGTCGAGCGTCGCGCCGATCGCCTCGACCGCGAAGGCGATGTCCTTCGGACCGACGGCGCCGATCGAGCCGATGCGCATGGTCGGCGCCTTGGTGTTGCAGAAGTTGGAAATCAGCACGCCGCGGGACTTCAGCGCGTCGACGAAGGCCTGCAGGGCGAAGGCGCGGTCGCTCGGCTGGTGGATGGTGACGATGATCGGGCCCTGGTGCTTGCGCTCGAGATAGGGCGTCAGGCCGAGCGACAGGGCGCCGTCATAGAGGAGCCTCGCGTTTTCCTGGTAGCGGGCCAGGCGGACCGGCTGACCACCTTCGGCGGCGTGCAGGTCGAGCGCGGTGGCGAAGGCGTTCAGCGCCTGGACGGCGGGGGTGAAGCGGAAGCTGCCCCAGCTGGAGCGCAGCGCGTGGCTGTAGACATCGGCCAGGTCGAAGCACCAGGACCCGGCATTGCCGGCGGCGGCCAGGGTGCGGTCGATGCGGGCGACCGCGAAGCCGATGCCGGGCATGCCTTCGAAGCACTTGCCGGAGGTTAAGACCATGGCGTCGATTTCGGGCTGCTGGCCGAGATCGACCGGCAGGGCGCCGAAGGCGGAGACAGCATCGAGGATCATGCGGCGGCCGGCATTGCGGACGGCGGCGCCGATCGCGGCCGGGTCGTTGACGATGCCGCTGCCGGTCTCGCTGTAGACGGTCGCGACATGGGTGATGTCGGGATCGGCGGCCAGCGCGGCGGCCACTTCCTCGGCACTCACCGGGCGGGTGTCGGGGACCGGCAGGGCGACGGGGACGCGGCCGGCTTCGCGCGTCAGGCGCTCCATGCGGCTGGCATAGGCGCCGTTCATCGGGATCAGGATACGGGCGCCGAGCTGGGTGTAGGTGCGGATCGCCGCTTCGACCATGAAATGGCCGCAGCCCTGCAGCGGCAAGGTGGCGTGGGTTTCGGGGCTGCCGCCGGCCAGGTCGCGGACCCGGTCGCGGATACCGGCATAGACCGGACGGAAGTCGTTGTCCCAGGGCGCGATATCCTGGCCCATCACGGCGCGGAGTTCGGGCCGGGTCTGCACCGGGCCGGGAATCAGCAGCAACATGGAACGAAACGCCTGTCGTGTGGATGGGATGCTGCCCGGCATGCCATGGCTCGGCGACAAGGTGAAGGCCCAATGCTGGCCGGGCAGCTCTCTGGCTGCCGCAGGCCGCCACCCCATTCCTGCCGCGCGAGCGCGGCGATGCCCCGAGGCCGCGACTGCGGCCGCGCGCGACCGGCCGCTGTCGCCGGTGCGGCCTGACAGCGCGGAAGCCAGGGATGCG
>DASYDR010000377.1:0-9097 GCA_036499545.1 Roseomonas sp.
CATCCTGCAGGGCGGCGCGCATGCCGCCTGGGCGATGCGGGGGGAGTGCCCCGGCGAGGTCGTTCAGTCTGCTGCGTCGCTGTGCTGGCACGGGCGGTCCCCCTCGCACCGCCTGTCCAGAGGCGGGCAGCGGGACGCAAGCGCAATCGTGGCGGCCGTGACTTCGTATAAAAAACATCACAAAATCTTTTAACTAGTATAATTTGTTTGCGTCCGGCGGGGCGGGTGGCGGCGGCATCGAGCGGTATGATGTTTATATATCTGATAATAAACAATTTAATGCACGGCGGCGCGACGACGGCTAGCGGTCGGCTTGGCTGTGGCAACATCAGGATTGTCTAAATTTAGACTTTTAAATTTAAAAAGAATGGACCTTGCGGCGATTTTGCCCCCAGAACGGTGCTTGGCGAAGCCGCGTGGTGGGAGGGCGTTGCGATGATCCGGTCCGGGTACCGCGCCGCCGATGCCGCGCTTCGGATGCTTGCGCGGGCGCTTGCGAGGTTGGTGTCCGGAAGCGTGCCAACAATCGCAGATTAATTTGGGGGCTGAATCCAAGTCATCGCCGATATCATGCGCATAGGTACTCGGCTGCTGAAATATATATCGCCAAGATGTGGGAAGCGGTCAATGAAGAAGCAGGATGATTCGGGTGTTGTTCTGAAGGCGTGCGGCCGGATGCCGCCGGCTTCCGTTTTCGGCTGGCGCTTCGCGCTGCTCGCCGGCGTGGCGTCGCTGGTCGCGCCCGGTGCCTTCGCGAATTGCGTGACGGGCGGCCTGACGACGACCTGCAACGCAGCCGCCCCCAATCCCTATGGCAGCACCATCGGCACCGGCAATGTTGCGGCGGAGGACAACCGCATCGTCACCATCGGTGCGGGGGCGACCGTCCAGGTGGGGAATCTCAATGCGATCTCGCTCCGCGACAACGCCCTCATCACCGTGCAGAATGGCGGCACCGTCCAGAATAATGCCACCACCAATGGCGGGTTCTATGCCACCGGCTTCAATACCATCGAGTTCCGCGACAACGGCACCCTGACAGTCAATCAGGGCGGCATTGTCCTGTCGACCGGCAGCTACCCGACCGCGGAAGCGGTGAATGTCCAGGGGGCAGGCAATACCATCATCAACAACGGCACCATCCGGGCCAGCAACAACGCGGCGATCTGGTTCGAGAACCTGACCGGGCTGAACACCGTCGTCAACAACGCCACCGGTGTGATCCGGGCTGATACCGGCGGCAATGTCATCGGTTCCTCCGGCGACGCCGCGGTCGATTTCACCAATCGCGGCCGGGTGGAAGGCAATCTCGTCTTCGCCGGCGGCAATGACACGCTGCACCTCTTCACCGGCTCGGTGATCACCGGGAACTTCGCCGCCGGGGCCGGCTTCGACACCATAGACCTCAGCGGGACCGGCATCGCCACTTTGCCGGGCAACATGACCGAGTTCGAGGTGCTGACCAAGACCGACAGCGGCACCTGGACGCTCTCCGGGACCATCACCGGCCTCACCGTGGTGACGGTCGAGGAGGGCACGCTGATCCTGACCGGCACCAACACCAATTTCACCGGCCAGATCATCATCGATCCGACAGGCATCCTGGAAGCGCGCGCGCAGAGCCTGCCGCCCTCCGTCACCGATAACGGGCTGCTCCGCTTCAACCAGCCGGACACCGGCACCTATGCCGGGCCGATCAGCGGCACCGGCCAGGTCGAGAAGACCGGTGCCGGCACCACCATCCTGAGCGGCACGAATACCTATTCGGGCGGCACCATCATCACCCAGGGCACGCTGGCGATCACGCGGGACGCGGCGCTCGGCGCGGCGGCCGGCCCGCTCACCTTCAACGGCGGCACGCTGCGCTTCGATGCCGGCTTCAACCTGTCGCCGAGCCGCGCCATCAGCATCAATGCCCCGGGCGGCACCATCGACACCAACGGCTTCGCCACCGCGATCGCGCAAGGCATCACCGGCGCCGGCGGGCTGACGGTGACCGGCGCGGGCAGCCTGACCCTGACCGGTGCGAACACCTATGCCGGCGGCACCACGATCAGCAATGGCACGCTGCGGCTCGGCGATGGCGGCACGACGGGCAGCATCACCGGCAATGTCGCCAACAACGGCACCCTGGCCTTCAACCGCTCCGACATCGTGACCTTCGCGGGTGTCGTCTCCGGCACCGGCGCGGTGCGGCAGGACGGCAGCGGCACCACCATCCTGACCGCCGCCAACACCTATGCCGGCGGCACCACGATCAGCGCCGGCACGCTGCAGATCGGCAATGGCGGCACCACCGGCAGCATTGTCGGCGACGTCGCCAACAGCGGCACGCTGGTCTTCGACCGCAGCGACACCCTGGCCTTCGCGGGCGTCGTCTCCGGCAGCGGCGCGATGCGGCTGATCGGGACCGGCACCACGATACTGACCGGCGACAGCACCTATGCCGGCGGCACCACGATCACGGCCGGCACGCTGCAACTCGGCAATGGCGGGACGACCGGCAGTATCCAGGGCGACATCACCAACAACGCCACCCTGGCCTTCGACCGCAGCGATACGATGACGCTGCCGGGTGCCATCTCCGGCACCGGGGCGGTGCGGCAGAATGGCACCGGCGCGACGGTGCTGACCGGCGACAGCACCTATACCGGCGGCACCACGATCAGCGCCGGCGCGCTGCAACTCGGTGATGGCGGCGCCAGCGGCAGCATCACCGGCGACGTCACCAACAACGGCGCGCTGGTCTTCAACCGCAGCGACACCGCCACCTTCGCCGGCACGATCTCCGGCACCGGCATGGTGGAGCAGGTCGGCGCCGGCACCACCATCCTCACCGCCGCCAGCATCTACACCGGCGGCACGACGATCAGCGCCGGCACATTGCAGCTCGGCAATGGCGGCACGACCGGCAGCATCCAGGGCGATGTGCTGAACAACGGCACTCTGGTCTTCAACCGCAGCGACGTCGTGAATTTCGCCGGCACCATCGCCGGCAGCGGCGCGGTGCGCCAGGACGGCAGCGGCACCACCGTGCTGGTCGCCGACAACAGCTACACCGGCGGGACGATGATCAGCGGCGGCACGCTGCAGCTCGGCAATGGCGGCACCAGCGGCGGTATCACTGGCGACGTCGCCAATGACGGCACTCTGGTCTTCAACCGCAGCGACGCGGTGGTCTTCGCCGGCACCATCGCCGGCAGCGGCGCGGTGCGCCAGGCCGGCACCGGCACCACCATTCTGACCGCCGACAGCACCTACACCGGCGGCACGACGATCAGCGCCGGCACGCTGCAGCTCGGCAATGGCGGCACCACCGGCAGCATCCAGGGCGATATCGCCAACAGCGGCACGCTGGTCTTCAACCGCGCCGATACCCTGACCTTTGGCGGCGTCATTTCCGGCACCGGCGCGGTGCGGCAGGACGGCAGCGGCACCACGGTACTGACCGGCGGCAATACCTATGGCGGCGCCACCGCGGTCAATGCCGGCATCCTGCGCGCCGGCGCCCCGGGCGTCTTCAGCCCGGCCTCCGCCTTCGCCGTCGCCGCCGGCGCCGGGCTCGATCTCGCTGGCCAGGACCAGACCGTCGCGGGCCTGGGCAATGCCGGCCTGGTCTCGCTCCGCGGCGCACCGGGCACCACCCTGACCGTGGCCGGCAACTATACCGGCCAGGGTGGCGTGCTGGCGCTCAACACCTATCTCGGTGGCGACGGCTCCGCCTCGGATCGGCTCGTCATCCGCGGCGGCACCGCCACTGGCGATACCGGCATCCGCATCACCAATATCGGCGGCCCCGGCGCGCAGACGATCGAGGGCATCCGCGTCGTCGAGACCCAGGCCGGCGGCACCACCGCGGCCGGCGCCTTCCGCCTCGATACCCGCGCCGCCGCCGGCGCCTTCGAGTACCAGCTCTTCCGCGGCGGCAATACCTCCCGCGACGACTGGTTCCTGCGGTCCTTCCTGCTCAATCCGCCGCCTTCGCCGGAGGAGCCGGGCACCCCCGACACCCCCGCGATCCCGCTCTACCGGCCGGAGGTGGCGCTCTATGCGCCGATCCCGGCGATCGCCCGGCAGATGGGGCTGGCGAGCCTCGGCACCCTGCATGAGCGCGTCGGCGAGGAAGAGAACATCCGCGGCCTGGCCGGATCCAGCCCCTATGCCAATGGCGCCTGGGCGCGCAGCTTCGGTGAACGCAGCCGCAACCGCTGGGACGGCACCGTCGATGCCCGCGCCACCGGCGACCTGTTCGGCATCCAGGCCGGCTTCGACATCCTGCGGACGCAGCCTTACGCGGGCGGCCACCGCGACCACGCCGGCGTCTATGTCGCCTATACCAACTACAACGCGCCCTCGGTCTCCGGCTTCGCCCTCGGCGTCCAGAACCTGCGCGTCGGCCGGCTGCTGATGGAAGGGCCGAGCGTCGGCGCCTACTGGACCCATTTCGGGCCCAGCGGCTGGTATGTCGACGCCGTCTTCCAGGCGAGCTGGTACGACATCACCGCGCGGTCGGACTACGGTGCCGGCCTCAGCACCAATGCGACCGGCTACACCGCCTCGCTGGAGGCCGGCTACCCGATCCGCTTCGGCACGGGTGGCCGCTGGCAGGTCGAGCCGCAGGCGCAGATCATCTACCAGAGCATCTCGGTCGATCGTTCTCGCGACACCTTCTCGAGCGTCGACTGGGACGAGGGCAGCGCCTGGACCGGGCGGCTGGGCGCACGGCTGCAATATACCGGCCGCGACACCCGGGGCACGCTGTGGCAGCCCTATGCCAAGCTGAACCTATGGCACGCCTTCTCCGGCACCGACCGCGCCAGCTTCGGCAGCGGTGCGCCGATCGAGAACCGGTTCGGCGACACGGCGGTGGAAGCGGGCGCCGGCGTCACCGCGCGGGTGAACACCAACACCAGCTTCTACGCCAATGCCGGCTACCGCTGGTCGGTCGATGGCGGACGGTCCCGCCAGAGCGCCGTCCAGGGTACCATCGGCATCCGCATCAACTGGTAAGGTCCCGCCCGTCGCCTGGATTGCGAAGGGGTCACCCGGCGGCGGGTGGCCCCTTTGCCGTCCGGGCGCCAAGATGATCCGGGTCCGTCGACGCATGCGTCGACCCTGCAGCTTCCTGCCGGGGTGGGGACAAGGGAGACCTGACCAGGTTGGAAGCGCGCAAGACCGTTCCGTTGATCGTGGCATCCGCCATCATCATGCAGCAGATCGATTCGACGGCGCTGGCGACCGCCATCCCCGCGATCGCGGAGAGCTTCGGCGAGCCGGCGCTGCGGCTGCATTCGGCGATCACCATCTACCTGCTGTCGCTTGGCGTCTTCCTGCCGATGAGCAGCTGGGTCGCCGATCGCTTCGGTGCGCGCCGCGTCTTCTGCGCCGCGATCGGCATCTTCACCCTGGCCTCGCTGCTCTGCGCCGCCTCCACCGACCTCACGACGATGGTGCTGGCGCGCGCGGTACAGGGTTTCGGCGGCGCGTTGATGCTGCCGGTCGGGCGGCTGATCCTGGTGCGCTCGGTCAGCCAGCAGGAACTTGTCTCCGCGATGATCCTGATGAGCCTGCCGACCGCGATCGGCCCGGCGATCGGCCCGCTGCTCGGCGGCTTCATCACCGGCGTCAGCTCCTGGCGCTGGATCTTCTGGATCAACCTGCCGGTGGGCGCGCTCGGCATCCTGCTGACCCTGCTGTTCATCAAGGATGTCGAAGGCGGCATTCGCCAGCGCTTCGACATGCGGGGCTTCCTGCTGTCGGGGACAGGGATCGGGGCGCTGATCCTGGGGCTCGATGCCGCCTCGCATGGCCGCTACGGGGAAGCGGTGCTGCTCGCGGTGGCCGGGCTGGCGGCGACGGGGCTCTACGTGCGCCACGCGGCCCGGGTGCCGGATGCGATCCTGGACCTGAAGCTGTTCCGCTTCGCGACCTTCCGCGCCAGCCTGCTTGGCGGATCGCTGTTCCGCATCGGCTTCGCCGCGCTGCCCTTCATGCTGCCGCTGCTGATGCAGGAAGTGTTCGGCTATTCGCCGCTGCAATCCGGGGCCATCACCTTCGTCTCCGCGGTCGGCGCCTTCGGCATGCGCACGGTGATGCGGCGGATCCTGCGCCGGATCGGCTTCCGCCGGGTGCTGGTCTGGAATGCGCTGATCGCCGCCATCTCCATGGCCTCCTATGCCAGCTTCTCGCCGGGCACGGCCCCCTGGATCATGATGCTGATCATCTTCCTCGGCGGCGTGGTGCGGGCACTGCAGTTCACCAGCATCAACACCCTGGCCTTCGCGGATATTACGGCACCGGAGATGGGGCATGCGACGGCGCTGTCGCAGATGGCGCAGCGGGTGTCGCAGAGCCTCGGTGTCGCCTTCGCGGCCATGCTGCTGCACCTGTTCAACGGCGGCGGGACACAGCTGACGGGCTTCGCCTTCGAGATGGCCTTCCTGGTGGTGGCGCTGACCTCGGGGCTGTCCTGCCTGTCCTTCGTGCTGCTGCCGCCGACAGCCGGGGACGTCCTGGCGGGGCGGGAAGGCGCGATGACGTCCCGATAGCGGATGGTGTCGCGGCGGAGGCGGCTTCGGCCGTCCGCTGGCGAGCAGCAGGTTGGGTCATTAATAACTTAATAATCGAAAATTGGTACAAATCTGCCGGCTGGATTCCGTTGCGATTGTCGAGAGAAAGCAATAAAGTCGACTTTGGTCACAATTGAGATGAGTTGGTCGCCCAGGATGGGAAGACAGTTATCGCCGCCGCCGCGCGGCAAGGCGCCCCTGGTGGCCGAAGCGCTCGATCTCCCGGGCCACGGCGCATTCGATGGGGCAATGCCCGATACGGCCGGATGCCTGCTGCTGTGCCGACAGCGCCCGGCCTGGGCGGATTGCTGGTGCGGCCAGGCGTTGGATGGTGAGAAGGGCGGCTGATCCGGCCCGGCGCGTGAACCCGCGCGCCGCCGATCAATCCGGCACCTTGGCGATGCCGGGCGTTACCGCGCCGGATTGCTGTTCCATCTGCAGGTCATAGAGGATGACCGTCAGGTGCAGCAGGCGCCGCGTGTCGCCGGTGACGGGCAGTTTCGCCTGGGTGCAGGCGGCCTCGAAGGCGTGGGCCAATTGATCGATGCCGACCTGGCCGAACAGCCGTGGCGCGCCGGCGCTGCCGGGCGCCGCGCCCGCACCGGCCGGCGTGTGGCCGGTCGCCAGCCAATCCAGCGACAGTCCGGCGCGCCCCGCTATGCCGGCCAGCGCCAGGAAGGCCGGGCGCGATTTTCCGTCGCGCCAGGATGCCAGGGTTTCCAGGGTGACACCGGAAATACTCGACGCCTTGGTGATGCCGCCGACCCGCTCGAAGAGCGTCTGCAGACGCTCGCCGAATGCCGGTGTCCAGCCCGGCGCGGCCTGATGAATGGCCGCGTGCGGTTCCGACCTGGGCCGCATCATGGCGCGGCCGGTAAGGAAAGGCCCCGCGGCGCTTCCGCGCCGGGAAGCAGGCCCGGACTCGATTTTCTTCCCGCGTGAAATTCGACGATTGTCGACATCGCGCCTCCAGGCATTGGGCAATGACAAGAAACGCCGCCACGACAGAATCCGGATCCCGGCAGGACCCAGTTCCTTCCTAAACAGCACATCAAGCACCATCAATGCGTGTGTCGGCGGCTCCTGTCACCCCATGACTATGGATATATCGTATCCATAAGTCATGTTTCGTCTCAGGAGGGCATTCTTTGTTTCCGAATGGTCATTGTCACAGGCCGATCATCGCGCTGATCCGGACGCGATGGCCGGGCTCCGGGCGCGCGCAAGCGTGGCGCGTTACCAGCTGACGCGGAGGCCGGCGGCACCCTGGACCGCGGTCTGGCGGCTGTCGCCGGCGACCGACCAGCGGTAGTCGGCATGCGCGTAGAAGCTGGTATTGGCATTCACCCGCGCGGTGATGCCGGCCCCCGCTGCCAGCGCCGTCTGGCCGAACCGGCTTGCGATCGCCGGCGGGGCGCCGCCGAAGCCGACCCGGTCATTGCCCGAGAAGGCGTGCCAGAGGTCCACCTTGGCATAGGGCTGCCAGACCGCCTCCGGCGTCCGCACCGTGTATTGCAGTCGCGCGCCGAGCCGCCCGGTCACCGCATCGCCCGCATCCCAATCCACCGGGGAGAAGGCATCACGCGACCGGTCGACCGAAACGCTCTGCCAGATCACCTGCGCCTGCGGCTCGATCCGCCAGCGCGGCGCGAGGCGGATCGGGTAGCCGGCATCGAGCGAGGCGGTGTGGCCGGTGCCGCTGGTGCCGAGGCTGGTGCCGTAGTCGGAGCGCGCTTTCGCGTCGAACCAGTTCACCTGGAAGACCGCATCCACATACCAGCCGGACGGCCCGAAATGGGTCCAATAGCCGCCTGCCGTCGGGCCTTCCAGCGACAGCCGGCCGACACGGAGGTTCTGGATGCCGAGCGCGAAGCCGGAGACCGAGGGCGCGTTGTAGCCGGTATAGGCGACATAGACGCCGGCGTGGTCACGGTGCCCGTCGGCATAGGGCCGCGTCCGCAGGATGTCGAAACCGGCCTGCAGCCCGACCAGGTCGCCGGTGGCGCGGGCATCGACGGTGCCGTCCCAGCGGTTGCGGCTGCGTTCGCCGATCGCGCGCGCCCAGCCGGCGAAGCGGGCCGCTTCGCCTTCCTTGCCGAGGGCATCGGTTGCGCTGATCGCCTCCTCCTCGCCGCGGCGCGCATCCAGCGTGCCGAGGGTGGCCAGGCCCATCTGGCGGCCGATCGCGGAGATCGGGGCGTAGAGCGCCGCTTCCGGGCGGTAGAGCGGGATCATCGGGCCGGATGGCTGGCCGGGATCGCCGGGCTGCTCGGGCGGGGGCGCGAAGGATCGCAGGTACCAATCCTGGCCGACCCGCGTGAGCTGGTATTCATAGGCGCCGGCGGTGACGCGGCTGTCCAGCCGGAAGGCATTGGCATCGGTGCTGCCGCCATTGCGGGTCTCGACCACGCGGATGCCCTGCACCGTCTGCGCGCCAGGGCCGCCGGCATTGGCGATGCGCAGCGCGGTGTCGCCGCTGGCGCGGCCGCCGCTGATGACCAGGCGATCGGTGGCGCTGGCATCGCCGC
>DASYDR010000378.1:0-6827 GCA_036499545.1 Roseomonas sp.
GCCCAGCACGCGGCGCATCAGGGCGGAATCATCGACGATGAGAAGCTTGATCACGGCGCCCGCGACGGCGCCGTGAGATCCCGCAGCAGATCCGCCTCCGCGCGGTCGAGCAGGGCGGCGGGATCGATGAGCAGGATCACCGCGCCGTCGCGATCGACCGGCACGGCGCGGTCGAACAGCGCCCCGTCCGCGCCGAGCGCCGGCGCCGGCAGCAGCTCCCCGGCCGCTACCTCGATGATGGTGGAGACGGCGTCGACGGCGAAGCCCACCTGCAGCGGCCCCAGCGTCATCACCAGCACGCGCCCGCTGCCGGAAGCGGCCGGCGCGGTGCCGGGCGCGACCGCGAAGCGATGGCGCTGGTCGATGACCGGGATGACGCGGCCGCGCAGGTTCATCACCCCGCGCACATAGGCCGGCGCCCCGGGCAGGCGGCTGAGCCGTTCCGGCAGGCGCACCACCTCATCGACCGCGCCGATCGGCAGGCCATAGGTTTCCGTCCCCAGCCGGATCACCACGAAGCGCTCGCGCGCCGCGATCGGCGCCGCAGCGTCCATCACCCCCTCCTTCGCGTGATCGGCTTCGGCCAGCAGCCGCGCGACGCGGTCATCGGCCAGGACGCGCCCGGGCGCCAGGATGGAGACCAGGCCGCGGCCATCGGGCCGGCGCAGCACCGCGTCGATGCGGGCTTCCCCGGCGCCACGGTTGAACAGGCTGGGCGCCGGCCCGACCCGGTCGCGCGGGGCGCGCAATATGCTGTCGATGCGATCGACCACCAGCGCCAGGCGCTGCCCGCCGACGCGGAGCAGCACCGCCCGTTCGCCGGCCGCGCCATCGCGGTCCGGCAGGCCGAGCAGGGCGCGCAGCGCGATCGCCGGCAGCACCGCGTCGCGATGGGCGAAGACGCCGAGCAGCACGCCGTCGGTATGCGGCAGCGCGGCGATGGTGGGCGGCAGCGGCAGCACCTCCGCGATCGCCTCCAGCGGCAGCGCGTAATCCTGGCCGGCGAGGGTGAAGCCCAGGAAGGCCAGGTCCTCGACCGGCGCGGCGGCGGGGCCGGGCGCGGCGCGATCCGGCGCGCGATCCGCCGCGCCCCGGGCCAGGCCGCCGAGGCCGGCGAAGCGCGCCCGCAGCGCGGCGTCGAGGTCGAGCCATTCGGCGCCGCCGGCGCGGTCGAGCAGCAGCTGGCCATCCGCCGGCGCGGCGCCGCCCGCTTCGACCGCGCGCAGGGCTTCGACGCTGTCGACGGCCAGGCCGATCGGGGGATCGCGGCGCAACACCACGACGCGGTCGGCGCCGGCCGCGGCGCTGCCGGGATCGAGCAGGCGGCTGAGCGAGAGCACCGGCAGGATGGCGCCGCGCAGATGGGTGACGCCGAGCAGGCTGGACGGGCCGTTCGGCATGCGGGTGATGCGCGGCGCGCGGATCACCTCCGCGACCGCGCTCGCCGCCAGGGCGATGCGCGCGCCGTCCGCCGTCACCGTCAGGCGCTGCGCCATGCCCTCAGCCTTCCGCGCCGCGCTGCAGCTCGTTGGCCAGCTGGGCGATTTCCTCGATCGCCGCCGCCAGGTCCTCGGCGCCCTGCGCCTGCTGCCGGGCGGCGGTCGCCGCCTGGGTGGCCGCGCCGCTGGCCTCTTCCGCCGCCGCCGCGATCTGGCCGATGCCGGCGGTCACCTGGCCGCTGGAGGACAGGATGTCCTCGGCGCCGCCCGTGATCTCCTCCGCCCCCGTCCGCAGCGCCAGCATGTCGGCCAGGACGCGGTCCAGCCGCGCCTCGATGGCGCGGTTCTTTTCGAGCTCCGCCTCGGTGAGGGCGGAGACCTGCTCGACGTCGCGCCGCACCTTGCCGATCTGCCCGGCGATGGCGCCCACCAGCGCCTTGACCGCGTCCGCATTGGCCGCGGCGTCGCCGGCCAGGGTCCGGATGTCGCCCGACACCACGGCGAAGCCGCGCCCGGCATCGCCGGCGCGCGCCGCCTCGACGGCGCCGCTGGTCGCCAGCATCGTGGTCTGCAGGGCGACCAGGCCGAGCCCGTCGACGATGCGGCCGATCGCCGTCGCCTGGTCCTCCAGCTGCTCGATGATCGCCTGTACCGCGAGATTCTCGGCCGCCGCGGCGGTGACGCCCGCGATCAGCGCCGCCACGGTCTTGCGGCCATCGCCCATCCGGGCCTGCACGCCGATGACGCGGTCGGCGCTGGCCGCGGCGCGGGCGGCGGCGATGGCCGCGGCCTTCTCGACCTGCGCCATCGCGGCGCTCGATTGCTGCGTCGCCGCGGCCTGGATCGCGGCGCCGCGGCTGATCTGGTCGATGGCGGTCAGGATCTCGCCGGCGGTGCCGGACAGTTCCTGCACCGTGGCCGACAGCTCCTCCGCCGCCGCGGCCGCGTCCTGCGCCGCCTCGGCCCCGGCCGCGCCCGCGACCAGTGCGTCCGTCATCCGGGCCAGGGCGTCGGACGCCACCTGGCTCTGTTCCAGGGACTGGCCCTGCTGCTGCACGGCGCGCTGCGCCTCTGCGGCGGCGGCGGCCTGTTCCTCGGCGGCGCTCGACACACTCTCGGCGCCGCGCCGCATCTCGGTGGCGGCGCCAGTGGCCTCGACGGCGGCGAGCAGGATCGCCTGGCTCTCCTCGCCGAGGATCGCCATCTCGCCGCGCACGGCGGCGAGCGTCGCGCTCACCGCGGCGGCGGAGCTGGCTTCGTCCTCGGCGACGGTCGCGGCCTGGCGCAGCCGCCCGGCGACGTCGCGGACGGCGGTGGCGATGCCCTCGGCCAGGTCCTGGATATCGCGGGAGCGTTTCTCGGCGGCCTCGGCCAGGGCGCGCACCTCGTCGGCGACCACGGCGAAGCCACGGCCACCATCGCCGGCGCGCGCCGCCTCGATGGCGGCGTTGAGCGCCAGCAGGTTGGTCTGGTCGGCGATGTCGGCGACGCTGCGGGTGATCTCGCCGATCCGCGCGGCATGGCCCTCGAGCGCGCCGACGATCTGCACCGTGGCCAGCTGCCGGCGCGCATTGGCCGTCACCGCCCGCGCCGAAGCGTCGATCGCCTCACCTGCCTGCGCGAGCAGCAGCTGCAGCGCCTCCGCGCGCTGGCGCGATGCCTCGGCCTTGTCGCGCGCCTGCGCGAAGGCGGCGGTCATCGTCACCACCGCCGCGAGGGATTGATGGGCGGCACCGGCCGCTTCCTCGGCGCCGCTGGCGATCAGGCCCAGGGCGCGGCGCAGTTCCTCGACGGCGGCGGCGGCTTCGGCGATGCCGCCCGCCAGTTCCAGGCTGGCGGCGGCCATGCGCTCACCGGCAGTGTCCCGGCGGGTGGCGGGCTTGCGGCGGGGGGGCGGTGCTGTTTCCGGGGGTGGCGTTGGCGCCGGGCCGCGCGGCCTGGAACGGTTCGCGAGCGTCGTCTTCTTCACCAGCGCCATGGTCGCTCCATCCGGTGCGACCGCGGTCGCCTTGCCTGCCGTGGCGCCGAGCATAGCGGATGCCATGGGATTCGGCATCCGCTCCTATGGACGGCGGCGCCGGCGGGCGGTATCGCATTGGGTCCGCAACCATTCCCGCCGGATGGCGTTGCTGCTGCGCCCTGGCGCGCCTTCGCGCGCTGGGCAACCCAGCACGGAGTCCGACCATCCCATGCCAGTTCCGGCCGAAGCCACGGCGTCCCGCACGGTCCTGGTGGTGGATGACGAATGGATCATCGCGGCGGCGACCGGGATGATGCTGCGCGAACTCGGCTGGCAGGTGGTGGAAGCGCATTCCGCCGCCCAGGCGATCGCGCATCTCGACAAGGGCGGGGCCCTCGACCTGCTGATCACCGATTATTCGATGCCGAAGATGAATGGCGGCCAGCTGGCGCGCCATGCGCGCGACCTGCACCCGGCGCTGCCGATCCTGATCACCACCGGCTATTCGGACGTGCCCGGCGGCCTCGAGGCCGGCGTCCGCGCGCTGCGCAAGCCCTATATGCTGGACCAGCTGCGGAGCGCGATCGAAGGGCTGCTGGGCAGCCCCTGACGCGGCCGTCCGGCGCCCGAAGCCCCCTCGGCGGCAACCCGCGGCGGGCGGCCTCGTTTGTGTCGCGCCGGGTGACCCACCAGAGGACACCTTCCATGTCGTTCGACAAAGTCGCGCATGCGGTCGCCGAGCAAAGCGGCCGTCCGATCGCTTTCATCAGCGCCGCCATCATCGTCCTGGTCTGGGCCGTCACCGGCCCCATCTTCGCCTATTCCGACACGTGGCAGCTCGTCATCAATACCGGCACCACGATCGTCACCTTCCTGATGGTGTTCCTCATCCAGAATTCGCAGAACCGCGACACCCGGGCGCTGCAGCTGAAGCTCGACGAACTCATTCGTGTCACCACGGATGCCAAGAACAGTTTCATCAGCCTCGAAGACAAGACCGAGAAGGAACTGGATCAATTGAAGACCGTGCTCGATGACGAGTGCGGCGGGACGGCGGCGACGCCGGCTGCGGCGGCGCGACACGCCGCCTGAGCGCGGCACGATGCTTCGAACCGGCGATGGGAAGGCCTGGTCATGCAGGATGGTCGAACCTCGAAACCCGTCGACCGTCGCGCGCCGGGCGATGCACCGCGGGCCGCCGAACCGGACAGCCTCAGCGCCGCGATCAGGCGCAACATCCAGGCGATGGAGGCGCGGCGGCGGCGGCAGGCGACCGACGCGACGACGGAGGAGCGCGTGGCCGAGCGCGTCACGGCCTTCATCGGCAGCATGCGCTCGGTCTATCTCCACCTCGCCGTGTTCGGGACCTGGCTGCTGGTCGACCTGGATATCCTGCCCTTCGTCACCCGCCCGGACGCGTCCTTCTCGGTCGTGGCGACCGTCGCATCCATCGAAGCCATCTTCCTGTCGACCTTCGTCCTGATCAGCCAGAACCGCATGGCGATCGCCTCCGACGAGCGCGCCGACCTCGACCTGCAGATCACCCTCCTGGCCGAGCACGAACTCACGAAGATCGCCGAGATGATCGCCGATATCAGCGCGCATCTCGGGATCGCTGCCCGCGATCACAGCGAATTCGAGGAGATGAAGCGCGACGTCTCGCCGGAGGCGGTGCTCGACGAGATCCAGACGCAGCAGGCGTCGCATCGGGCGGCGGATTAGTGCAGGCCCCCATCGCGCCGGGGCGCGCAGGCCACCACCGCAGCAATTTCGACGCGTGGCGCAACTGTTCCCCGACGGCGCGTGTTCTGACCTTGTATTTCAAGGAGACGTCACATGGGTCGCGGCATTCTTCTCTGGCTCCTGGGCATTCCCATTCCGATCATCATCCTGCTTGCCTTGCTGGGGCGCTGACGCCATGTCGGGCAGCACCTATGACCGGCCCGGCGCAGCCGTGCTGGCAGACCATGCGGCGACGGAGCAATCCGCCACCTCCTGGGCCGCCATCATCGCCGGCGCCGTCGTGGCCTGTGCCGCCTCCCTCATCCTGATCGCGGTGGGCGCGGGGCTGGGCTTCTCCTCCATCTCGCCCTGGCATGACGAGGGGATCTCCGCGACCACGCTCGGCATCATGACCGTGGTCTGGCTGATCGTCGTCCAGTGGCTGGCCTCGGCGCTGGGCGGCTATGTCGCCGGGCGCCTGCGCACCCGCTGGCTTTCGGTGCATCGGGACGAGGTCTTCTTCCGCGACACCGCGCATGGCCTGCTCGCCTGGGCGCTGGCCACCATCGTCACGGCGGGGCTGCTCACCTCGGCCATCACCGGGGCGGCCGGCACGGCGGGCCAGGTGGCGGGTTCGCTGGGGCAAGGCGCGGCCCAGGTCGCGAACACGGCGGCCGGGTCCCTGTCGCAATACGACATGGATGCGCTGCTGCGCTCCTCCCAGCCCGGCACCACCAATCCGGGCGGGCAGAGCGACGAACAGATGGGCCGCGAGGTGACGACCATCCTGGGCAATGCGGTCACCACCGGGCAGCTTCCCACCGGCGACCGCGATTACCTGGCGCAGGTCGTGGCCGCGCGCACCGGCATCGCGGCGGATGAGGCGCGGACGCGGGTGGACCAGGCCTTCACCAAGGCCCGGGAAGCGGCGCAGCGCGCGCAGCAGGCGGCCGATGCGGCACGCAAGGCCGCGGCCAGGCTCGCGCTGTTCACAGCCCTGTCCATGCTGATCGGCGCCTTCGTGGCGGCGGTGGCGGCGGCCTATGGCGGCCATCTGCGGGACGACCCGTCCTGATGGCGGCTTGCTGAACCGGCTTGATCGGGTCCGGATGCGACGCGTCGAGGGGTGCCAAGGCCTGGAGCCGTGGCACCCCTCTTGCCGTCACCGGCGCCGACGCGAACAGGATTTCCGAGAAGGGCGCGTCATGGCGGAAGAGACCATGCCGAAAGCTGAAGAGCGGACCAGCTTCGAAGCGAGCATCGAGCAGTCGCATCCGGGTCGCTGGGGGGCGTCCTTCCTGATCCGGGGGCAACAACGCCCGGGCGTCGAGAAGGCGCCGCAGGGCCTGCGGATATTCGCGTCGGAAGCGGCGGCGGAATCCTGGATCTGGAACGTCGCGACCGCCCTCGGCTATGGCTCCATCATGCTGAGCAGGCCATCGCGGCTGCAGCCCTGACGGCCGGCGGCGACCCGCGGGATCAGGCGCCGGAGAGGCGGACAGGATAGCGGCCCCACCGATGCATGAGCACCTGCATGCCCGGTCCCTGACGCGCGGCCGGCCCGAATTCGACTGGCAGGCTTCCCCTTCATCGTCGGTGTTGTCGCGGATCCGGTCGCTGCCGGAGATCGCCGGGCTTGGATCGACAGGCCGCGCGCCCGGCGGCATGCTGCCGGCCGCTGGCCTGGACCGGGGACGGGCAGGGCG
>DASYDR010000379.1:0-2144 GCA_036499545.1 Roseomonas sp.
AACCCGATCATCAGGTCGCCGGCGCGCTGTTCATCCAGCCTGGGCAGCACAGCGCCACGCTCGACCGCGCCCAGCGAGAAGCCGGCCAGATCGTAGTCGCCGGCTTCGTACATGCCCGGCATCTCGGCGGTTTCGCCGCCGACCAGGGCGCAGCCGACTTCCTGGCAGGCCTTGGCGATGCCGGCTATGATCGCCTTGCCCGCCGCCACATCCAGTTTGCCGGTCGCGTAATAATCCAGGAAGAACAGCGGCTCGGCGCCCTGGACGACCAGATCGTTCACGCACATGGCGACCAGGTCGATGCCGACGGTGTCGTGCCGGCCCGAGTCGATGGCGATCTTCAGCTTGGTGCCGACGCCGTCGGTGGTCGAAACCAGCAGGGGATCGGTAAATCCGGCGGCCTTCAGATCAAAGAATGCGCCGAATCCGCCCAGGCTGGCGTTAGCGCCCTTGCGGGACGTGGCGCGGGCCAGCGGCTTGATCGCCTCGACCAGCGCATCCCCGGCGTCGATGTCGACGCCGGCGTCGCGGTAGGTGAGACTGGTCATGACCGGCTCCGATACGCTATGGGCTGGGGCCCGAGAAAGGGGAGACGCAGCGATGCGGGGCTTCGCCCGGCGCAACAGGTCCTGGTTCATCCCCGGATCGGGCGCAAACCACCATGGCGCGCTGCTCAGCGCAATCCCGATCCTGTCGGCCCTGATCCTCGGTCTGGGCGGGCCGGCGCGGGCGCAGGATCAGCAGGCCCAGCCGACGGCCGCCGCCCCGGCGGCGATCCAATACGTGCAGCGCGGCATCCCGGCCGAAGCCAGTGCCGAGAATGGCGTGGTCGCCCGCGACCGGGCGCTGGCCTCCGCGCGCCGCATCGCCTGGGACCGGCTGGTCGGCGCGGCCGGCACCGGGCCGCGCTCCGTCTCGGACAGCCAGCTCGACAGCATGGTCGAATCGATCGTCATCGAGCAGGAGCGGACGGCGCCGACCCGCTACATCGCTCGCGTGACCGTGAATTTCAGCCGTGCCCGCACGCAGGGGCTGCTCGGCGGCGGCGGGGCGGCGGGCGGCGATCAGGCCACCGCTTCGGCGCGGCCGGATGCCCCCAGCCCGGCCATCGCTTCCATCGTCGCGGTCGCCCGCTATGGCGGCATGGCGGAATGGCTCGAACTGCGCCGGCGTCTGGCCGGCGCGCCGCAGGTCGCCCGCGTCGACGTCGTGGCGATCGCGACCGATCGCGCCCGGCTGCGCCTGTCGCTCCGCGCCCCGGCACCGGCGGCGGCGGAGCAGCTGGTGCAAGCGGGCATCGTCCTGGCGCCGCAGACGGCCGCGCCGCAGGCCGGGGCGCCGGCCGCCGATGCCTGGCGCGTGGGCCTTGCCGGTCGATCCTGACCATACCGGTGACGGGCCGGGGATGCATGGCGGCATCTTCACGCTGCCCAACATCATCACCATGGCCCGGCTCTGCGCCGTGCCGGCGGCGGTGTGGCTGATCCTGCAGCACCGGCTCGACATCGCGTTCCTGGTCTTCGCCGCCGCCGGCATCTCGGATGCCATCGACGGCTGGCTCGCGCGGGTGCGCAACGCGCGTTCGGCACTCGGCGCCATCCTGGACCCGGTGGCGGACAAGACCTTGCTGGTCTCGGTCTATGTCACGCTGGCGGCGATCGGCGCCCTGCCGGACTGGCTGGCGATCCTGGTCGTCTTCCGCGACGCGGTGATCGTGGGCGGCTACCTGGTGCTCTGGCTGGCGGGGCTGCGCCTGCATATCCAGCCGCTGCTGATCAGCAAGGTGAATACCGCGGCGCAGATCGCCGGCGCCGGGCTGCCGCTCGGGCTGCTCGGCTTCCAGCTCTCCGCGCCGGGGCTGCTCGACGCCATGGTCTGGGTGGTGGCGGTGACGACGCTCGTCTCCGGCGCCGCCTATGTGGTGGCCGCGGCGCGGCGGGGTGTCGCGCCGTGAGCCCGCCGCCCCGCCTGCCGGGTCCGCCCGTGCCGCCGCCGCCCGGGCGCGGCAGCTTCCCGCCGCCATCCGCCCCGCGCACCGCGACGCGCAGCCAGCGCATGGCGCTGATCCTCGGCTTCACCGGCGGCCTGATCTTCGCGCTCTGGCTGTTCCAGTCGATCCTGACGCCTTTCGTGCTGGCGGCGGT
>DASYDR010000380.1:0-14589 GCA_036499545.1 Roseomonas sp.
GTCGCCGATCGCTCCTCATGATTTTCGACCAGGGATGCCTGATACAGTGCAAGGCAGGAGCGGACGCTTGCCAGGAAGCGCTCGACCGGATCGGGCCCATCGGCGTCCCGCATCACGCGTCTTCTCCGCGATAATGAAGGCCGACATCCGGTGTCCAGAAATTCGTTCTGACCCATAGCGCGCGCATGACCATCCAGTGCGCGATATTGGTCGCCCGGTTCAGGCCGGCCGCATCCGCCGGACAGAACAGCCCGTAGACGAGCCGCGTTCCGAGGTCGCGCTTGCCCCAGGCGCCGAGCCTCGGTGCGAAGTCCTGCTGCTGATGCTCCAGCGCGTTCAGCCGCGTGCACCACATGGTCAGGAGTTCGGGCGGCGGCTGCCGGGGCAGCACGATGGTGGCGCAATAGCCGACGCCGGCAAGCGGGTGCTGGATATCGGTGCGGATGGTGATAAGCGCCGTCTCGGCATCGGGATCGACGCCGCGCGTCGCCGTGTCCGCCGTCATGGGCACTTCGAAGACCAGCCGGTGCGATTCGGCGGACGAGACGATCCCCCAGTATTGCCGCAGGCCATCGGCAATCTCCTCGAAGGCGTCCAGCGGCAGCCGCTTGGCCCAGTGCCGCGAAACCCCGATCACCTGTCGCGACGCGTGAAAATGCGCCCGGGAAACCTCCATCGCGAATAGACCCTGGCCGATGGCGAGTTGCCTGCCGAACGCCCCGAGTAGATCCATGGCGATCCAGCGTGCCAGCGGATCGTCATGGTAGAGTGAATAAGTCAGCCGGCATCCGACGCCACGAGCATCGCGGAAGAAGGATCCGGCGGCAGCACGCTGGTTGAGCCAGGCGATGAAATCGTCGTCGCAGTCTGCCCATATGTCAGATGCGAAGCGGGTCTCGACCAGGGCTACGCCGGTGACCAAACCCGAATGGCCGCCCTGGGGGATGGGGAGGAAGGCGAGCATCGTCAAGCCTTCTTCCGTCGTGCGAAGGTAGCCGCCGGCAATCGGCTCGACGTCATCCTGCGTGGCCAGGGCTTGCGCGACGAAGCCGACGACTTCCTGCATGCGATTCCGCCCGTGATCGTGTTACGGCTGCCTGGTACTCTGTCTGGGAAGTAATGACAAACAGTATTGGCAGAAGCGGCTGGCCGCTTGTCTTGCCATGGCGTTTCTCAGTAATATCTGCCGGCGAAGGCCGCGATGCGGACGGATGATCCCGATCATGGCTCCGTCGCGCTGATCGCGCTCCAGTACCGAAGTTCCAACGCCGTGCCGGCGAAAGGTCTTTGGCCCTGTCCATCCAGGCCCGTGTGCCAATAAGCGGGCCAGTCGATCCGTTCCGCTCCCTGGGAAGCCGCTGATTGCAGCGAATTCCAGGGCGAACTCTCATCCAGGCGCCACATCACGCCGCCCGGCCCCATCCCGCCATGCAGCAGCAACTGGAGCCGGATGGGCTCGCCCGCGGCGAAGCAGGGGCCGAACCAGTAGCTCGGGCTGCGTCCCGGTGCCGCCGCCAGGATCACGCAAAGCCGCTGTTCCGGCCCGCGCAGGCCGATCCATACCGCCGCAAGCTGGCCCTTCGCCGCCGCGGCGAACAGCGTCTGTGCCGCCGCCTGGTCCGGCGCGGCCCGCCCCAGCAGGCTCAATGCCAGCAGGCGTGGCGCGGGATGCGCGGCGCACCGGCCGGTGAAGGGCGCGGGGCTCTCGCCGAGGGGCAGTGCCCGCCAGGTGGCGTCGGGCGGCAGCGGCGGCGGCCAGCTCAGCCCCTCCCGCGCATGGCCGGCATCATCCAGCACCGCGTAGCGCAGCCCTTGCCCGTCGATCGCCGCATGCAGCGCGTGCAGGTATTCGATGCCTTCCGGCATGCGATGCCCGGTGCCCGCGCCGCCGGTCGTCACCTGCAGCACGCCGCGATGCACCTGCACATCGAAGGCGAGGATGTGGCTGCACAGATAGGCGAACACGCCGCCATCCACGAGCGTGTCCCAGAAGGCCTCGCGGCAGCCCGGCCCGATCTCGCGCTGCCAGTCGCCGGCGAAGCCGTTCACGGGAAAGGCCGGATGATGACCCAGCACCAGGCGATGCCGCGCGTCACGGTGGCGGTGCAGTTCCTGGCGCAGCCATGCCGTCTCGACCTGGCCTTCCCCGCCAGGTCCGGACCAGAGCGTGTGCACGAACACCATGGCGAGGTCGCCGCGCCGGACGGAGTAGCTGAGCCCTTCCTGCCCGGGCGGCCCGTTGCGCGGCAGATGCGGCAGCGCGGCCCTGAAGACATCCTCGCTCACGGTGTCATAGGCAGTATGGTTGCCCGTGGTGTGGAAGGTCGGGATGCCGCGTGTCCAACCCATCTCCACCTCGAGAAAGTGGCGCCACTGCGCGCGCAGCGCCTCGGCCGAAGCGGTGAGGCCGATGACCTCGTCGCCTGGAAAGAGGATGAATTCCGGCGGCGGCGACAGCTGCTGCAAAACCGCATTCACCCGCGCGAAATTCGCCGCGTGCGGCGCGCCCGGCACACCGGAGCAGGCATCGGCGTAGAGGACGAAGCGATGGCCTTCGCCCCTGGGCTGCAGTGCCGCGATGGTCATGGCGTGTCCTCAGCCGGCGGTGATCTCGACGCGATCGATCAGTTCGGCGTAGCGCCGGCTCTCCTCCGCGACAAATCCGTCTTCAATGCCGGACGGATACGCCCGCGCTGCATGGCCGGCGCATGCGTTCGAAACCAGCTCCGCCCCGATGCGCGGCTTGTCGATGTCGGTTCGGGCAATCGGGCCCGCCATTCAGCCCTTCGATCACCTCACCTGTTCAGGCCGCCGCCACCCGCGCCGGCGCGCGCACCGCCCAGTTGACCGCGACGGCGCCGAGCCCGACCAGCACCATCACCGGCCAGAAGGCGTCGTAATTGCCGTTCACGTCCACCAGCACGGCGCCGACGCCGGCGCCGAGGAAGCCGCCCACCTGGTGGGAGAAGAAGCAGAGGCCGTAGAGCGCGCCGAGATCGGCGACGCCGAAGCGCCGCGCGATGGCCGCCGAGGTCAGCGGGATGGTGCCGAGCCAGACGAAGCCCATCACCGCCGCGAAGACCATGGTGCCCCATTCGCTGGGGACGGTGCTGGCGAAGACACCGATGGCGATGGTGCGGATCAGGTAGATCACGCCGAGCGCCTTCTCCGGCTGCACGCTGTTGGCCAGCCGGCCGCAGAGCCAGCTGCCGGGGATGTTGAACAGCCCGACCAGCATCAGCGATGTCGCACCGAGCGAGGCCGGCAGGCCGCAGAGCGAGAGATGCGCCGGCAGATGCGCGGTCAGGAAGGCCAGCTGGAAGCCGCAGGCGAAGAAGCCGGCGGTCAGCAGGGCGAAGCCCTTGTTGGCCAGCGTTTTGCGGGCGAGGTCGGGCAGGCCGGCGAGGCCGACCGGCGCGGCGCCGAGCGGCTTGCCGGGCTTCCATTCGAGCTTCGGCGCGATGAACAGCGCGAGCACCAGGGTCGAGGCCAGGATGGCGAAGGCGAATTGGGTGCCATGCGCGCCGATGCTGGTCATCGCGAGCGGCACCATGGCCGCCTGCCCGAAGGAGCCGCCGGCGGAGGCAAGGCCGAGCGCATTGCCGCGCTGGTTCGCCGGCACGGCGCGCGCGACGGCGGACAGCACGGTACCGGATCCGGCACAGGCGACGCCGATGCCGGTCAGGATGCCGATGCCGAGGAACAGCGTCAGGGCGGAAGGATAGGCCGCGATCAGCAGCAGGCCGGCGGCGTAGAAGCCGGCGCCCGCCAGCGCCACCCGCCCGGCGCCATACTTGTCGGCCATCGCGCCGGTGATCGGCTGGCCGATGCCCCAGAGCAGGTTGTGGATGGCAACCGACAGGCCGAAGGCCGTCGCGGTGATGCCGTGTTCCGCGCCGAGCGGCAGCAGGAACAGGCCGAAGGTCTGCCGGATGCCGAGCGCCAGGCTCACGGACAGGGCGGCGGCGAGAACGACGATCCAGGCGGGGCGGGTCATGCCGGCATTGGGCCGGATGACGCGGTGGTCATGAAAGCATCCAGGGCGCGGGGCTGCCATGCGCAGCCCCGCGCCTTGAATTGTGGTCAGGCGGCCAGCGGGCGCCCGGAACGGAGCGCGACCGGCGCCTTGGCGCCGCGCTGCGGCTGCGCGAAATCCGGATCGAAGACCCGGCTGACATCGGCGCGGCTGAGGCCGATATCGGCCAGTTCGCGGTCGCTCAGGCTCAGCAGCTCGGCATAGGTGCGGCGCTTCACCGGCCAGCTCACCAGCGTACGGGCCACCAGGTTGAGCGCGGCGACGATGCCGCGGCCGGTGCGGCGAAGGCCTTCGACGAGCGCCGCGTCCCGGGCGGCGACGGCGGCGTGGCGGATGGCCTCGCGCTCCTCGGCGTCACGGAAATTGGCGGGGGGAAGACGAAGAAGGCGGGCAAGCTCCCTCTCGGTCAGGCGGGCGTCCATGTTAAGATTCCTCGGCTGCGACACGCCCGTCCGCGTCCGGTGGAGGCACCCACCGCGGCGCCGGGCGTTGTTCGCAGGTGCACAAATAGGCTTTTTCCCTATAACTTTGATGCGGATTTGCAGCAGTTGAGACATCACCTGGTTGCATGGCTTCCTGTGGATGCATGCAAACATGCCGTAACCATCCGTGAGGAACCCGTCGCGTGACCCCTGCCGAACGCCTCGCCGCCCTTCGCGCCCGGCTCGCTGATGCGGGCGTCGCCGGCTTCCTCGTCCCCCGCGCGGATGAGCATCTGGGTGAGTATGTCCCGGCCTCGGCAGAGCGCCTGGCCTGGCTGACCGGCTTCACCGGCAGCGCGGGGCTCGCCATCGTGCTCGCCGATCGCGCGGCGGTCTTCACCGATGGCCGCTACACGCTGCAGGTCACCCAGCAGACCGACCCCACGCTCTGGGAACGCCGGCACCTGACCGAGGAACCGCCGGCCGACTGGCTGCGCGACCACGCGGCCGGCAGCCGCATCGGCTTCGACCCCTGGCTGCACGCCGAACCGGCGCTGGCGCGCTTCGAAGCCGCGGGCGTGACCCTGGTGCCGCTGGAAGCCAATCCGCTCGACGCCGTCTGGGCCGTCGCGCGCCCCGCGGCACCGGCTTCCCCGCTGCGCGTCCATGGCGCCGAATTCGCCGGCCGCGATGCCGCCGAAAAGCGCGCCGAACTGGCCGCGACCCTGCGCGAAGCGGGGGAAGCGGCGGTGGTGCTCGCCGATCCGTCCTCCGTCGCCTGGCTGCTCAACATCCGCGGGCAGGACGTGCCCTATACGCCGCTGCCGCTGTCCTTCGCGGTGGTGGATGCCGCCGGCGCCGTCGACCTCTTCCTCGATCCCGGCCGCGCCGACGCGGCGGTGCGCGCGCATCTCGGCAATGCCGTCCGCCTGCGTCCGCGCGCCGAGCTGCCGGCGGCGCTCGATGCGCTGCGCGGCCGCGTGCGCCTGGATGCCGATGCGACACCGGCCTGGATCGCGCGGCGGCTGCGCGCCGCCGGCGCCACCGTCACCGCCGGGGAAGATCCCTGCCGCCTGCCGCGCGCCTGCAAGAACGCGGTGGAGCGCGAAGGCGCCCGTCGCGCGCATCGTCGCGACGCCGCCGCCATGATCCGCTTCCTCGCCTGGTTCGCCGCGGAGGCGCCGAAGGGCGGGCTGAGCGAGATCGCAGCCGCCGACCGCCTGCTCGCCTTCCGCGCCGCCGATCCGCTGTTCCGCGGCGAAAGCTTCCCCGCCATCTCCGGCGCCGGCGAGCACGGCGCCATCGTGCATTACCGCGCGACCGAGGCCAGCAACCGCGGCATCGCGGCCGACGAATGCTACCTGATCGACAGCGGCGCCCAGTATCCGGACGGCACCACCGACATCACCCGCACCCTCTGGACCGGCCCCGGCGCGCCGCCCGCGCTGCTGCGCGCACGCGTCACCCGCGTGCTGCGCGGGCATATCGCGCTGGCGACCCTGCGCTTTCCCGAAGGCGTCTGCGGCCCGCATCTCGACGGCATCGCCCGCCGCCCGCTCTGGGAAGCCGGGGAGGATTACGACCACGGCACCGGCCATGGCGTCGGCAGCTACCTCTCCGTGCATGAAGGCCCGGTCGCCTTCAGCCGTGCCGCGCGCATGGTGCCGCTGCGCGAAGGCATGATCCTGTCCGACGAGCCCGGCTTCTACGCCACCGGCGAATACGGCATCCGGCAGGAGAACCTGCTGCTGGTGCGGCGCGCCGAGGTGCAAGGCGCGCGCAAGATGTTCCTGGAATTCGAGACGCTGACGCTGGCACCCTTCGACCGCCAGCTCATCGACCCCGCGCTGCTGACGCCGGCCGAGCATGCCTGGATCGACGCCTACCACGCGCGCGTGCTGGCCGAGGTCGCGCCGCAGGTGGCCGGCCCCGTCGCGGACTGGCTGCGCGCGGCCTGCGCGCCGCTGTGATGCCCCCGTCCGATGACCGTAGCGGCGAAGGCCGCGAAGGTCTGAATCGGCCGGACAGCCTCGCCGGGCAACGCGTCCTCCTGGTCCATGGCCTGATGGGCGAGGTGATGGCGGCGCTGCGGCCGGTCGGGCTCGACTACATGCATGGCCTCGCCGCCTGGCTGCGCGCGCAGGGCGCCACGGTGGACGTCGTCCGTCTGCCGACCGCCGCCCCGATCGCCCGGAACGCCGAACGCCTGCGCGACGTGCTGCTGGCCGAACCCGCCCCGGTGCTGCTGGTGGCGCACAGCAAGGGCGGCCTCGAAGCCCTGGCTGCCCTGCTCGATCCCGCCGCCGCCGCCCGCTGCTCCGGTTTCGTCGCGCTGCAGTCGCCCTTCTTCGGCAGCCCCGTCGCCGATGCTGTCACCCGCGCCCGCCCGCTCGACGCCGCCGCCATGGGCCTGGCGCGCCTGCTGCGCATCGGCAGCGGCGAAGGCCTGCGCGACCTGACCACCACCCGCCGCGCCTCCTGGATGGTGGCCAACGCCGACGCCATCGGCAGCCTGCTGGCCCGCCTGCCGGTTGCCTGCCTGGCCACCGCGCTGCCCGCCCGCGGCCTGCGTGGCCGCGACCGCCTCTACGGCATGGCGGCGCGCTGGATGGCGACCCAAGGCGCCTGGCCCAGCGACGGCCTGGTCCCCGTCAGCAGCGCTCTGCTGCCCGGCGCCCGTCATCTGCTGCGCGACGGCAGCCACATCGCCAGCGTCAGCCGCGGCGGCGGCCGCGACCCGGCGGGGCTGCTGGCGGAGGCGCTGGAGGTGTTGGCGCATCCGGGGTAGGGGCGCTGCACCTCCCCGGACCCCAATCCCGCCAGGAGGATGGATCCTCCTGGACCTCTCCCTGATCAGCGGCCTGCCGATTTTGCGCGCCGGCCAGAGCCGTTCGTCTCCCGTGTGCCTTCCGTCAAGTTACGAGAGCGTATAAGAGATGGTGCATATTCGGTGGCCAGTTTCGCAGGAGTATAGTGTGCCGGTACGCCTTCTGCTCAAGGCACTTCTGCTAATCCCGCTCATTGCCGCATGTGCATCCATGCCGACAGGCAGGCCTGACATAGAGAGGCGTATCCGGCAGGTCCTACCCGCCGATGATGCGGAACCTCGCTTTGTCGCGCCGAGCACGCTGGTCATCATGCGCGGCGCTCCGACTGCTCTGGAGATCCTTCTGGTGCCCGGCGCTATCGACCGCAACCGTTCGCTCGGCGGCGCCGTAGCTGTGACCGACAGGGCCGTCTACTATATGATGTGGGATGGTACTTCTACTTCTGCGTATTTGCCGCGGCTGGCTATACCTTTGTCAGCGCTTGTCAGCGTGGAATCAGTCTCCAGTCCGTGGTTTGCTCCCGGTGACTATGCTGTCGATATCGAAACCAGAGACCCCCAATACGTGAGGCCAAACGGCTCTTCGATGAGCAGCCGTTACCGAATCTCGATTCGGTCGGCCTTCAACTCGGGCGTTCGTGATCAGTCGCGCGCGCTTTGCCAGGAGATTGCGGACCGCCGCGCCCGGATACAATCAGACGGCGCGGCGCCGATGATTCGCTGCGACAGTTTCATCTCGCGCGGCAGGTGGGATGACTGATGTCGTTGCCATGGGGTTGTCCCTGCGGGTCTGGTCTGGATTGGCCGCCAATGCCGCTGGAAGACCCCGGCCGACGTGAGGGTTATGTTCAACAGCGCTGATTTCGCGGCGGATACACGGTCATCTTCGACATCTGCGGGCAGAAGTTCCGCGTAATTCGTCCGCATGTCCTTTGCCTATCAGCGCGTCCTGATCAAATTCGTCGGCACGCGCAAGGACCACGACGCTATCGACCCGCAGACCGTGTGATGGGTATCCGCCCTGATCGAGAATGACGAGATGGGCATTGGGCCATTGAGGTACGCGATCCCATCAAGGCGCTGCGCTTACACACGGAGGAGGCAGGTCATACTCAGTTCGACCTCGCGGCGCCTGGGCTCCCGCGAGTCGGGACTGCTGGCCTGCAAGCGGGGCCTCAGCATGGAGCACGCCTGCAAACTGTTCCAGGAATGGCAAATCCCCGCCGGGATCCTGATCCGGCTTTGCCGCCTGACCTGACCGGCCACGCGCCCTTACTTCGGCGCCCCCACCAGCAGCCGCAGGCCGAGGCCGCAGAACAGCGTGCCGGCGATGCCGTCCAGCCAGCGGGCGGCGCGGCCGGTGCGCAGGCGGGCGGCGACGCGGCCGGCGCCAGCGATCAGCACGGCGAAGAAGGGGAGCGACAGCAGTGGCAGCAGCGGGCCGAGGATCAGCATCTGCAGGCCGGGTGCGGCGCGGCCGGGGTCGACGAATTGCGGGACGAAGGCGAGGAAGAACAGGCCGACCTTGGGGTTCAGCAGGTTGGTGAGCATGCCCTGACGGAAGGCGGGGCCAAGGCCGCCGCCGGCGCTGCCGGGCTTGGGCACCAGCCCGCCGCCGCCGGCGAGCGCGGAGCGGATCGCCTGGACGCCGAGCCAGAGCAGATAGGCGGCACCGGCGAGGCGGAGCGTGGTGAAGAGGGCGGGGTGCGTCGCGACCAGGGCGGCGACGCCGAGGGCGGCGGCGGTGACGTGGCAGAGCGCGCCGGCCATGATGCCGAGCGTCGCGGCCCAGCCGCGGCGGGCGCCGCCGGCCAACGCCTGGCCGAGCACGAAGGCCATGTCCGGACCAGGGGTCAGGATCAGCAGCACGCAGGCGCCGAGATAGCCGGCGAGAAGGGCGGGATCGACGGGCATGGGCCGAGTGTTTCGCGCGGTCCGCGCGCCGTCCAGCGCAATGCCTTGATCGAAGGTATCAGCCGGATTGATGCGGTCAGGCCATGCCGGCCTGGGTTTTCCATTCTTCCTCGGTGAGCGTTGCGACGCCGAGTTCGGCGGCCTTGGCGGCCTTGGAGCCGGCATCGGCGCCGATGATGACGAAATCGGTCTTCTTCGACACGCTCTTGGTGACCTTGGCGCCGAGGCGCTCGGCGATGGCTTCGGCCTCGTCGCGGCTCATGGTGGTGAGCGTGCCGGTGAAGACCACGGTCTTGCCGGCGAAGGCGCTGTCGGCGGCGGCGTTGCCGGCTGCGTCGTCCGGCGTCACCTGGCCGGCGAGGTCGTCCAGCGCGGCGAGGTTGCGCGGTTCGGCGAAGAACTCCACCAGCTCGGTGGCGATGGCCGGGCCGATGCCCTGGATGCTGCCGAGCTCCTCGCGCTCCTCGGAGCCGATGATGCGGGCATCGATCATCTTCTGCCGCCAGGCGGCGAAGGAGCCGTAGTGGCGCGCCAGCAGCTTGGCGTTCTGTTCGCCGATACGGCGGATGCCGAGGGCGAAGATGAAGCGTTCCAGCGGCACGCGGCGGCGTGCCTCGATGGCGGCGAGCAGGTTCGCGACCTTGCGCGAATCCTCGCCCTTCTTCGACCTGGCGCCCCAGCCTTCCCATTGCCGCATGCGCTCGGCATGCGGCGCCAGGCGGAAGATATCGGCCGGGCTCTTCAGCAGGTCCTCGTCATAGAGGCGCTGGATGTTCTCCTCGCCCAGGCCCTCGATATCCATGGCGCGGCGGGAGACGAAGTGCTTCAGGCGCTCCACCGCCTGCGCCGGGCAGATCAGGCCGCCGGTGCAGCGGCGCACCACGTCGTCGCCGTCGCGCACCGCGTGGCTGTGGCAGATCGGGCATGCCGTCAGCGGCACGAAGGGCGGGCGCGCGTCGTGCTCCGCATCGGGGACGATGCCGACGATCTGCGGGATGACGTCGCCGGCGCGCTGCAGGACCACGGTATCGCCGACGCGGACGTCCTTGCGCGCGATCTCATCCTCATTGTGCAGGGTGGCATGGCGCACCACGACGCCGCCGACATTCACCGGCTCCATCACCGCGCGCGGGGTCAGCGCACCCGTGCGGCCGACCTGGATCTCGATGGCGAGGAGCCTGGTGGTGGCCCGCTCGGCGGGGAATTTCCACGCCACCGCCCAGCGTGGCGCGCGGCCGACGAAGCCGAGCCGGCGCTGCCAGTCGAGGCGGTTCAGCTTGTAGACCACGCCGTCGATGTCATAGCCGAGGCCGGCGCGCTGCTCGCCCATCTCCGTCTGGAAGGCCGCGGCGGCGTGCTCGTCCGGCAGCAGCTTCGATAACGGGTTCACGGTGAACCCCCAGCCGCGCAGCCGCTCGAGCCACGCCTCATGCGTGTCGGCGGGCGTTTCGCTCGCTTCGCCCATGGCATAGGCGAAGAGCTTCAGCGGGCGCCGCTGCGTGATCGCGGGGTCAAGCTGGCGCAGCGATCCGGCGGCGGCATTGCGTGGATTGGCCGGCACCACGATGGCCTCGCCGAGCTTCTCGCCGGCTTCGCGGCGCCGGTGCCGCTCGGCCAGCGCCGCGGCCTGCGCGTCGCGAAAGATGATGAAATCCGCTTTCTCCATGAAGACTTCGCCGCGAATCTCGATGCGGTCCGGGTGCGGGCCCTTCAGGCGCAGCGGCAGGTCCTTCAGCGTGCGGAGATTGGCGGTGACATCCTCGCCCACCAGCCCGTCACCGCGCGTCGCGCCGCGCACGAAGCGGCCCTTCTCGTAGAGCAGGTTGATCGACAGGCCATCGATCTTCGGCTCGGCGACGAAGGCCAGCGTCTCCTCGGCGCCGAGGCCGAGGAAGCGGCGGATGCGGGCGGCGAATTCGGCGAATTCCTCCGGCCCGAAGACGTTGTCGAGCGAGAGCATGGGCTCGCCATGCTGCGACTTGGCGAAGGTCTCGGACGCGGCGGCGCCGACGCGGCGGGATGGGCTGTCGGCGCGGATCAGGTCCGGGAACTGCGCTTCGATCGCGCGGTTGCGGCGCACCAGGGCGTCGTAGTCGGCATCCGTGATCTCGGGCGCGTCCTGACCATGATAGAGCGCATCGTGCCGCGCGATCTCGGCGGCCAGCCGTTCGAGTTCGGCGGCCGCCTGGGCTTCGGTCAGGGTCTCGCTCATGGGGCTGCCTCCGCGACCAGGGCTTCGAAATCGTCCGTGACGCAGGCGAAGGCGAGCACCCTTTCGCCCTGGCCGCCGAGGCGGCGGTAGAAGGCATGCGCCGCGGTGTTGTCCTCCCGCGCCGTCAGCCAGAGATGGCGTGCGCCCCGTGCCTGCCCGGCGGCGGCGAGCCGCGCCAGCAGCGCGCGGCCGATGCCGTGCCGGCGCTCCGCGGGCACGACGTAGAGATCGCCGACATAGAGGCCGCGCTCGGCATGCGCGGTTTCGAAGGTCGCGTGGCCGGTGGCGTAGCCGACCAGCACGCCGTCCCGTATCGCGACGCTGACCTGCGCCTCGGCGATCAGCGCCGCGAGGTCGGCTTCGGTCACGATATCCTGGGGGTCGCCCTGCTCCTGGTTCATCGCGCGCACCAGCGGCAGCAGCGCCGCCGCGTCGGGCGCCGCCGCGGCGCGGACCTGCGTGTCAGCGGGCATCGGACAGCAGGCTTTCGGCCGCGGCGCGGGCGGCGTCGGTGACCCGTTCGCCGGCGAGCATGCGCGCGATCTCCTCCCGCCGTGCCGCCGCCGGCAGCTGGGAGACGCGGGTCTCCGCCCGTTCGCCGCGCACCGATTTCGCGACCTGCAGATGCGCGATGCCGCGTGCCGCGACCTGCGGCGAATGGGTGACGACCAGCACCTGCAGCCGTTCCGCGACACGGGCCAGCCTTTCGCCGACCGCGGCGGCGGTGGCGCCGCCGATGCCGGCATCGACCTCGTCGAAGATCAGCGTCGGCACCGGCGATCCGCGCGCCAGCACCACCTTCAGCGCCAGCATCAGCCGTGACAGCTCGCCGCCCGAGGCGATCTTCGCCAGCGGCCCGGGCGTCTGGCCGGGATTGGTCGCGACCAGGAAGGTCACGCGGTCCTGCCCGTCCGGGCCCCAGCTGCTCTCATCCTTCGCCGCGACCTCGATCGCCAGCCGGGCGCGGTCGAGCTTCAGCGGCGGCAGCTCCTTGGCGACCGCGCGTTCCAGCTTCGCCGCCTGGTCGCGCCGCGCCTCGGTCAGCGCGCGCGCGGCATCGGCATAGGCGGTGCGCGCCGCGGCGGCGCCGCGCGCCAGCTCCGCCACGCGGCCGCTGCCGGCATCGAGGGAGGCAAGCCGGTCCTTCAGCGTGACCAGCAGCGCCGGCAGCTCCACCACCGTCACGCTGTGCTTCCGGGCGGCGGCGCGCAGCGCGAAGAGGCGTTCCTCCACCTGCTCCAGCCGGCGCGGATCCGGGCCGCCTTCGCTCATCAGCCGGGTCAGCGCCGTCTCGGCCTCCGCCACCGCTTCCTGCGCGGCGTTCAGCAGCGCGATCGCCGGCTGCGCTTCCTCGTTCGGCGGCGGCAGCCGTTCCAGCGCCCGCGCCGCTTCGCGCAGCGCGCGGGCAGGGGAGCCGGAGCGCCGGTCGCGCGGCGTCAGCTCCGCGATCGCCTGCGCGATCGCCTCGGCGCGGCGTTCGCCCTGCTGCAGCCGCAGGCGTTCCCGCGCCAGCTCCTCATCCTCGCCTTCGCTGGGGGCAAGCTCGGTCAATTCGCCGACAGCGTGGCGCAGCCATTCCTCGTCGCGCTGCGCGGCGGCGATGGCGGCCTCCGCCTCGGCCAGGGCGCGCTCGGCGACCCGCCAGGCGGACCAGGCCGCGCCGGCCCTGGTGCGCCGCGGCTCCAGCGCGCCGAAGGCGTCCAGCAGCCCGCCATGCGTCGCGGGATCGGCGAGGCCGACCTGGTCGTGCTGGCCCTGCACCTCGATCAGCATCGCGCCGACGCGGCGCAGCAGCGCGACGCCGACCGGGTCGTCATTGATGAAGGCGCGGCTGCGGCCATCGGCCTGCACCACCCGGCGCAGCACCACCTCTTCCTCGGCGGGCATGCCCTGTTCGGCGAGCAGCGCGAAGACGGGGTGATCGGCCGGTGGCAGGAAGGCGGCGGCGACGCTGGCCTGCGGCTGTCCGGCACGTACCATGCCGGCTTCCGCCCGGGCCCCGATCGCGAGGCCGAGCGCGTCGAGCAGGATCGACTTGCCGGCGCCGGTCTCGCCGGTGAGCACCGTGAGGCCGGGCCCGAAGGCCAGGTCCAGCCGCTCGATCAGCACCACATCGCGGATGGCCAGCGAGGCGAGCATGATGCGCGCCGCGCTCCGATCAGAAGAGCCAGTCGACGGCGCGGGTGATGAAGCCGGGGCGGTCCGGTGCGGTGGCCGCGGCGCCGTCGACCAGCAGCGCGTAGCTGTCCTGGTACCAGGGGTTGCCCGGATAATTATGGCCGAGCACCGCCGCCGTGCGCCGCGCCTCGTCGCGCAGGCCGAGCGTCAGGTAGATCTCGGTCAGGCGGTGCAGCGCCTCCGGCACGTGGTTGGTGGTCTGGTATTCCTCGACCACGCGGCGGAAGCGGCTGATCGCCGCGGTATAGAGGCCCTGGCGCTGGTAGAAGCGGCCGACATTCATCTCCCGCCCCGCCAGGTGGTCGCGCGCCAGGTCGATCTTCAGCCGGGCGTCGCGGGCATAGGCGGTGTCGGGGAAGCGGCTGACCACTTCCTGCATCGCCTGCATGGCGATTTCGGTCTGGCGCTGGTCGCGCTCCGCGTCGTTGATCTGCTCATATTGGCAGAGCGCCCGCAGGTAATAGGCATAGGCGATGTCGCGATGCGCGGGGTGCAGCTGGATGAAACGGTCCAGCGCGCCGATCGCCTCGGTGTAGCGGCTGCGCTGGTATTCGGTATAGGCGCCCATCAGCTTCGCGCTGGTCGCCCAGGTCGAATAGGGATGCTCGCGCTCGACCGAGTCGAAATTGCGCACCGCGGCGGCGTAGTTCTGCGCGCGCAGGTCCCGCATGCCGTCGGCATAGAGCTGCTCGGGCGCGGTATTGGCGGCCGCGTTCTCGGCGCCGGGGGACCGGCGGCCGCGCTCGGAGCCATCCCAGGCGCGCAGGCCATCGTCGCCGCCGCAGCCGGAAAGGACCGCCGCCAAAGTCAGGAGAATCGGGGCGCTGAAGCGCATGGGACGAACCGTGATCATGGGCGGCGCTCTATACCATGGCTTTTTGTCCGCCCTCAAACATGGCGGACAAGATGCGCGCGGCCGCGGCCCCGGGGGGGGCGCGGACCAGTGCAATCAGTCGCGGGCGGGGGCCGCGGCGGCAGGCAGCCGCAGCGACATGCCGTC
>DASYDR010000381.1:0-12990 GCA_036499545.1 Roseomonas sp.
GCTCGGCGCCGGCGCCGTCACCACCCTGTTGCGCGTCTCCCTGCCCAATGCGGCGCTCGGGCTGCTCTATGGCGTGCTGCTGACCAATGCCCGCGCGATGGGCGAATTCGGCGCGGTCTCCGTCGTCTCCGGCCATATCCGCGGCGAGACCAATACCCTGCCGCTGCATGTCGAGATCCTGCACAGCGAATATGACGAGGTCGGCGCCTTCGCCTGCGCCTCCCTGCTGGCCCTGCTCGCCATCGTCACCCTGGTGCTGAAGCTCTGGCTGGAACGGCGCATGCGGCAGCGCGCCGGGGAGGGCGACTGACATGGCGATCCGCATCGAAGGCGCCGTGAAGCGCTTCGGCCCCAAGGCCCCGGCGATCGAGGATGTGACGCTGGAGACCCGGCCCGGGGAGCTGCTGGCGCTGCTCGGCCCTTCGGGTTCCGGCAAGACCACCTTGCTGCGGGCGATCGCCGGGCTCGAATTCCTCGATGCCGGGCGCATCCTGATCGATGGCGACGACGCGACGGCGCTGACCGCGCGGGAACGGCGGATCGGCTTCGTGTTCCAGAACTACGCGCTGTTCCGCCATCTCTCGGTGTTCGAGAATGTCGCTTTCGGCCTGCGCGCCCGGCCGCGCCGGCTGCGCCTGACCGAGGCCGAGATCCGCGACCGCGTGCTGCCGCTGCTGCACACCGTGCAGATGGATGGCTTCGCGGAGCGCAAGCCGGCCGCGCTGTCGGGCGGTCAGCGGCAGCGGGTGGCGCTGGCCCGCGCGCTGGCGATCGAGCCGCGGCTGCTGCTGCTGGACGAGCCCTTCGGCGCGTTGGACGCCAAGGTCCGGCGGGAGCTGCGCCGCTGGCTCAGGGAACTGCACGATCGCCTTGGTCTTTCCACGGTCTTCGTCACGCATGACCAGGAGGAAGCGCTGGAACTCGCGGATCGGGTCGCGATCCTGAACCAGGGCCGGCTGGAGCAGCTCGGCACGCCGCATCAGGTCTACGACACCCCGGCGACACCCTTCGTGGCGGAGTTCCTGGGCGATGCGCTGCGGGTGCCGGCACGGCTGCGCCGCGCGCTGGTGCCGGACCGCCCGCATGGCGGCCTCGCGATGGTGCGGCCGCATGATATCGAGCTGCTGCCGCCAGGAGGCCCCGGCGTCCCCGCCATCGTGCGCCGCACCGCGTCGCGCGGTGGCGCCCTGCTGGTGGAGCTGGAACTGGAGGACGGCAACCGGATCGAGGCCGAGATCGCCCGCGGCGACACCGCGGAGGCCGAAGGGCGCATCGCGCCGGGCACCCGCGTCGGCCTGCGGGCGCGCATCGCGCATGTCTTCGACGATACGCCCTGACGGGCGCCGGCTACTCCGGCCGCATCCCGGCCCGGCGGGCCACTTCAGCCCAGCGCCCGACATCGTCACGGATCCGGGTCGCGAAGGCATCCGGCCCGGCAAAGGCGGGGATCGAGGCCTGGGTCGCCAGCCGCTCCCGCGTATCGGCCCGCTGCAGCAGGGCGGCGAGTGCGTCGGAGACGCGCTGGACGATCGGCGCCGGGGCGCCATGCGGTGCCAGCACCCCGAACCAGACGCCGGAATCCGCCACGTCATGGCCGAGCTCGGCCAGCGTCGGCACATCCGGCAATTCCGGCGCGCGTTGCGGGCCGAACACCACCAGCGGCCGCAGCTGGTCGGCGCGATAGGGGCCGATGGCGCCGACCAGGGTCTGCAGCATCAGCGGCACCCGGCCGGCCAGCACGTCCTGCAGCGCCGGCGCGGTGCCGCGATAGGGGACATGGGTGATGTCGATGCCGAGCGCCTGGCGCAGCGTCTCCCCGCCGAAATGCCCGTTGCCGCCATTGCCGGTGCTGGCATAGCCGAGTTGGCCGGGATTGGCCTTCGCCGCGGCGACGACCTCATCCAGTGTCCGCCAGGGCTGTCCGGTGCCGCACCAGAAGACATTGGGCGAGGTCGCGACCAGGCCGATCGGCGCGAAGCTCGTCACCGGGTCATAGGGCAGCCGGGCATAGACGCTGGCATTCATCACCAGCGAATTGGATGCGAAGAGCAGGGTGTAGCCATCCGGCGCCGCCCGCGCGACGACCTCGGCGGCCAGCACCGAATTGGCGCCGGGCCGGTTCTCGAACACCACCGGCTGGCCGATCGCCTCCTGCAGGCCGCTGGCGATCAGGCGGCCGACGATGTCGGTCGGGCCGCCGGGCGGGAAGCCCATCAGCATGCGCACCGGCCGTTCCGGCCAGCCCTGCGCCCGTGCCAGCCGAGGTGCCGCCAGCGCCGCCGGCATGGCCAGCAGCGCTCGGCGGCCGATCCGCTGTCGTGCCGTCATTGTATGTCCCCCCTGTGTGCGGCGTGGCGCGGCGGTCAGGCCTCCACGACCACGTAGTCATCCTCGATGCGGACCGGGAAGGTCTCCGCGACATAGGGGCCTTCCACCAGTTCGGCTCCCTTCGCGACGGCGGCGGGGAAGCTGCGCACCTTCATGCGGCGCGGGTCGAACCAGGATTTCCCGGTGCGGATATCGAACTCCCAGGCATGCCAGGGGCAGCGCACCATCTCGCCACGGCGGGAATAGCGGTACTCGCCCGGCTCGCTGCTCTCGACATGGCCGGTGACGATGCCGCTGCAGAGCGAGCCGCCCTGATGCGGGCAGCGGTCGAGCAGCGCGAAGAACTCGCCGTCCAGGTTGAAGACCGCGATCCGGCGGCCAGCCGCCTCGACCAGCTTGCGGCCGCCGGGCGGGATCTCGCCCAGCGCCGCCACGACATGACGCGCCGGCATCTCAGAAGCCGTAGGCCCGGCGGGCATTGCCGCCCCAGATCGCCTGGCGCTGTTCCAGCGGGATGATCGACGGGATCGCCAGGCGCGGATCGTCGAAATCCCAATGCGGATAGTCGCTGGCGAACAGGATCCGCTCCGGCCCGATCCATTCGATGAGGTCGAGCAGATGCTCAGGCTTCTCCGGCTCCTCCATCGGCTGGGTGGAGACCCAGACATGCTCGCGCAGATATTCGGACGGCGCGCGCGTCAGATGCGGCACTTCCGACTTCAGCGTCTTCCAGTGCTTGTCGAGCCGCCAGGCCAGCGCCGGCAGCCAGCCGAAGCCGCATTCGATCAGGATGATCTTCAGCTTCGGGAACCGTTCGAAGACGCCTTCGACGACCAGGCTGGTCATCTGCGGCTGGCAGGAGGTGGCGTGTTCCGACACTTCCTCGATGTAGAAGCTCGGCCAGCCGGCATTGGTCATCGGCCAGCCGCTGTAGCCGAAGGCGTGGAAGGCGACCGGCAGGCCCACTTCCTGCGCCGCTTCGTAGATCGGCCAGTAGCGCTGCTTGCCGACCGGCTCCGCGGTGCGGCTCATCATCAGCACCTGGCAGAAATCGCGGCGGCCGGCCCAATGCCGGATCTCGGCGGCCGAGGCCTCGGCATCCTCATAGGGGACGACGATGCTGGCATGCAGGCGCGGTTCCGGCCGCGTCCATTCCTCCAGCTGCCATTCGTTCACGGCGCGCGCCATGGCGGCGGAGAACAGGTTGTTCTGGTCGCCCTGGCCGGAGGGCTGCAGCGGGTTCAGCACGCCGGCATCGACGCCGTAGTGATCGAGGTGCTGGGTGCGCAGGAAGCCGAGATCGGATGCCGGCGATCCGCCGGGCGGCCAGGCGTCGCGCCGGGACGCGAGCGGCTGCGCCTTGGGGAAGGGCGGCTGGCCGCGGGTGAAGCCGTGCCGCGCGCGGATGCCATAGGCCTGCAGGTACTCCCACCAGCGCTGCGACAGGTAGGGCTTGAAGACGTCGAGCGAATGCGCGCGCGGGTGGATGTCGACATCGATCAGCCCGAGCGTCGCCTGCGGCGGGCGGCCCGGCGCCAGGCCTTCGGCCTGCCCGGGAGGGACGATGAGGTTCATGCCGATACCCCTTCCGTGACAGTGGCCTGGATGCGGCCATAGGTGGCGAGCGCATTGTCGCGCAGCAGCTTCGGCAGCAGCGACGCCGGGATCCCGGCGGGAATGCGGGCATCGCCTTCGAACTGCGCGTGCGGCCAGTCGCTGGCCCAGAGCAGCATGGCGTCGGAGCGCAGGTGGTCCAGGAAGCGTGCGACGGTCGCCGCATCCTCCGGCACGTCGAAGGGCTGCACGGTCAGGCGCACCTGGTCGCGCACGATCTCGGCCGGCGGGCGGTTCACCCAGGGCACCTCGAAGCGCACGCCCTTCCAGGTCTTCTGCAGCCGCCAGAGAAAGCCCGGCAGCCAGGAGACGCCGGATTCCAGCAGCACCACCTTCAGCTCGGGGAACTTGGTCAGCGCGCCTTCGGTGATCAGGCTCGCGAGCTGGCTCTGGAAACCCTGCGCCTGGGCGACGTAATCCTCCAGGTACCAGGACGGCCAGCCGACCGAGGTGACCGGGTTGCGATAGGCGCTGCCGGCATGGATCGCCAGCGGCAGGCCATGCTTCACGCAGGCCTGCCAGACCGGCCAGTACTGGCGGCGTCCCAGCGGCTGCTCGCCCATCACCAGCGCCAGCACCTGCACGAAGCGGCGGTCGCCGGCCAGGCGCTCGATTTCCTCCACCGCGCGTTCCACCGATTGCAGCGGCAGGATGATGGAGGCGCGCAGCCGCGGGTCGCGGTCCAGCCATTCCGCGCGCACCCAGTCGTTCAGCGCCCGGGTGAAGGCGACGGCCATATCCTCGTTCAGCACCATCTGGACGCCGTAGAGGCAGTTCAGGATGCCGATATCGGTATCCCAGGGGTCCAGTGCCTGGGCGCGCAGGGTCTCGACGCTGTGCGGCGCCTCGCCTTTCGCGTCGCGCCAGTCGGCGCGGGTGGTGAGCGGCGCGTTCGGCGGATAGCTCTGGCTGTCGAGATGCGTGATGCCGCGCTCGGTGAGCTGGTCGCGCCAGAATTCGTCGAGATAGGGCGCCAGCGCCTGCATGCCGGGCACCCAGGGATGCAGATCGCAATCGATGGCATGGCGGATCTGGACCATGCTTCCTCCTGCTGGCCGCGCAACGGCGCGGGCTTTTGCGCAAGCTAGACCCGCGTCGCGACTTCCGACAACAGCCAGTCCCGGAAGGCGCGCAGCGCCGGCACCTCCGCCGCTTCTTCCGGATAGGCGAGCAGATAGGCCTCGCTGCCGCGCAGAGGCTGCTCGAAGGGGGCGGCGAGCCGGCCGTCGGCCAGCTCCTGGGCGACCAGGAAGCGCGGCAGCAGCGCGACGCCGAGGCCGGCGGCGGCGGCTTCGGCCACCATGGCCATGTTGTGGAATTGCGGGCCGCGCAGCGCTTCCGGGGCGGCGCAGCCGGCTTCGGCGAACCATTGCACCCAGCCGCGCGGCCGCGTCGTCTGCTGCAGCAGCGTCTGCCGCAGCAGGTCGGCGGCGCCGTGCAGGTCGGGCAGCAGCGCCGGCGCGCAGATCGGCACCCGCGCATCCTCGACCAGGCGATGGGTGACGATGCCGGGCCGGTCCTCCTCGCCGAGGAAGACGGCGGCATCCACATCCTCGGCCGCGAAGTCGAGCCGCGTCATCCGGGTCTCGTAGTTGCGGAAATTCAGCATCACGCGTGGATACGCCGCCTGGAAGCCGGCCAGGCGCGGCACCAGCCAGCGGGCGCCGAAGGTGGGTGAGACGGAAAGCGTCAGGGTGCCGCCGCCGCCGCGATGGGCCAGCAGCTCCAGCGTCGCCCCCTCGATCCGCGCCAGGCTGCCCCGGACCTGCGGCGCATAGGCGGCGCCGGCCGGGGTCAGCACCAGGCGCTGCCGCACGCGCTGGAACAGCCGCAGCCCGAGCAGCGCCTCCAGCCCCGCCAATTGCCGGCTGACCGCGCTTTGCGTCAGCCGCAGCTCCTCCGCCGCGCGGGAGACGCTGAGGTGGCGGGCGCAGGCCTCGAAGGCTTGCAGGGCGGCGGTGGCGGGCACGTGGCGGCGCATGCGATTCGTCCTGGGGAGGGCCGGGCGGCCCGAAGGTCCGGATCGGCCGGGCAGATCATCAGGGTCATTCCCGATCATCATGAAGGCATGAACAGGTTTCAGTTGCGACTCTTCCCGTTCCAGGGAACCTTGGCTTCGGCGCTGTTCACAGCGGCGAGAGCTGCTGCGGCTCATGCAGGGATTGCATGAGCCAAGGCGACCATGAAGCCAGCCGGGCGATGTACCCGGCGGCGCAGGGATGACCGCCGCCCCGGCCAGGCCAGGAGGTGACAAGATGATCGAATTCCGTTTGCCGCGCCGTGCCCTGTTGGCCGGCGCCGCCACTGCCGCTTTCGCGCCCGCCGCGCGTGCCGCCTGGGCACCGCAGCAGCCGATCCGCATCCTGATCGGCTACCCGCCGGGTGGTGCCGTCGACATCCTGGTGCGCGTGGTCGCCGAGGGCATGCAGCGCGTGCGCGGCGTCGCCGTGGTGCCGGAGGTGCGGAGCGGCGCCTATGGCTTCATCGCGGCGCAGGCGGCGGCCCGCGCCACGCCCGACGGCTATACCCTCGCCAGCGCCATCATGGGGCTGATGTCGGTGCTGCCGGCGATCCCCGGCATCCCGATGCCGGTCGATCTCGACCGCGAACTGACGCCAGTCTCCCTGCTGGCGGGCACGCCGATGGCGCTCGTCGCGCGGCCGAATGCGCCCTTCGACGATGTCGACGGGCTGGTCGCCTATGCGCGCGGCCGCAACGGCGCCGCGACCTATGCCTCCTCCGGCAATGGCTCCATCAATCACCTCGGTGCGGCGCTGTTCTGCGGTTCGGTCGGCGTGACCATGACGCATATCCCCTATCGCGGCGGCGCACCGGCGACGCTCGACGTCTCGGCCGGGCGCGTCGACATCATGGTGGCGAATGTCGCCGAGGTGGCGCCGCAGATCCGCGGCGGGCAGCTCAAGGGGATTGGCGTCACCGCGACGGCGCCGTCGCCGCTGATGCCGGAATTGCCGGCACTGGCCGGCCGCGTCCCCGGCTTCGAGATCGACAACTGGTTCGGCATCGCCGGCCCGGCCGGGCTGCCGGCCGAGATCCGCGACGGGCTGGCGGATATCTTCGCCGCCGCGGTGCAGGACCCGCAGACCGGCCGCATCCTGCTCGAACGCGGGCTGCTGCCGATCGCCGAAGGCGGCGCCGCCTTCGCGGAGCGCATCCGCCGCGACCGTGCCCGCTGGGCCCAGGTGGTGCAGGCGAACAACATCCGCGGCGACTGAGTTTCCCGCCTGACCACGGGCTTTTTGTAAGCAAGGACAGCCATGACTGCGTCCCTCTCACTCGGCATCGATATCGGCGGCACCTTCACCGATCTCGTCATCCTCGACCCCGCCGATGGGCGCGCGGCCATCTGGAAGGAAAGCACCACGCCGGACGATCCTTCCCGCGGCGCCATGCAGGGCCTGGCGCGGCTGCTCGACCAGAGCGGCATCGCGGCAGGCTCGATCGGCCGCGTGGTGCATGCGACGACGCTGTTCACCAACGCCCTGATCGAACGCAAGGGCGCGGCCACCGGCCTGCTCACCACCGCCGGCTTCGCCGACGTGCTGGAGATCGGGCGGGAGCGGAAATACGAGCTCTACGACCTGTTCCTCGAAATGCCGAAGCCGCTGGTGCCGCGCCCCTGGCGGCGGGAGGTGCGCGAACGCCTGGCGCCGGATGGCAGCGTGGAGCTGGCGGTCGATGTCGAGGGGGCGCTGGCGGAAGTGGCGGACCTGGTGGCGCAGGGGGTGACCAGCCTCGCCATCTGCTTCCTGCACGCCTATGCCAATCCGGCGCATGAACGGGCGGTGGCGGCCGCGGTGGCGCAGCGCTTCCCCGGCCTGTCGCTCTCGCTGTCCTGCGACATCGCGCCCGAGATCCGCGAGTATCCGCGTGCGGTGACGACCGTCGCCAACGCCTATGTGCGGCCGATCGCGGAGACCTATCTCGATACCCTGGAAGCCGCGCTGAAGCGCGCCGGCGTGCCCGGCGGCCTGTTCCTGATGCTCTCCAATGGCGGCCTGACGCATGTGGCCGAAGCCAAGCGCGCACCCGTGCAGCTGCTGGAAAGCGGGCCGGCCGCCGGCGCGCTGGCCGGCGCCTGGTTCGGGCGGCATGCGGGGCTCGATCGCGTGCTGGCTTTCGACATGGGCGGCACCACGGCGAAGCTGGCGCTGGTCGATGACGGTGAGCCGCTGGTCGCCTGGGGCTTCGAAGCCGCGCGCACCAAGCGCTTCCTGCGCGGCTCCGGCCTGCCGATCCAGATCGCGACGGTCGAGCTGATCGAGATCGGCGCCGGCGGCGGTTCCATGGCGCGGCGGAGCGAACTCGGCACGCTGCAGGTTGGGCCGGAGAGCGCCGGCGCGCAGCCGGGCCCGGTCTGCTATGGCCGCGGCGGCACCACGCCGACGGTGACCGACGCCGATCTGGCGCTCGGCTATCTCAACGCCGATTTCTTCCTGGGCGGCGCGATGCAGATCGATACCGGGCCCGCGAAGGCGGCGCTGGCGGATCTGGCCGGCAGCCTCGGCCTCGACGGGGATCGCGGCGCCTTCGGCATCCATGACGTGGTGAACGAGAACATGGCCGGTGCCGCCCGCGTCGCGATCGCGGAGCGCGGCCGGGTGCCGCGCGACTACGCGCTGCTCGCGACCGGCGGCGCCGCGCCGGTCCATGCCTGGCATGTCGGCCGCAAGCTTGGTGTCTCCCGCGTCGTCTGCCCGCCGGGGGCGGGGGCGGGCAGCACCATCGGCATGCTGATGGCACCGGCGCGCATCGATCGCGTCACCTCCTTCAACACCCCGCTCGCGACCGTCGCCTGGCCGGAGGTCGCGCGGGTCTTCGATGGGCTGGAGCAGGATGCGCTGGCCATCGTGCGCGACACCGGCGCCGACCTCGCCCGCCGCAGCGTCCGCCGGCTGGCCGACATGCGCTATGTCGGCCAGGGTTCCGAGATCACCGTCGCCCTGCCGGAGGTGCTGGATGCCGCCGGCGTGCTGGCGGCCTTCGAAGCCGCCTATCGCGTGCTGTTCGGGCGCACGCCGCCCGGCGCCGCGGTGCAGTTCGTGGCGCTCCGCCTGTCCGTCGCGGCGCCGATGCCGGGCGCCGGCGGCACCCTGCGCATCGCCTCCGGTAAGCCTGGTGCCGCCGCGCTCAAGGGCCGGCGCCTGGTGCATTTCGCCGATGCCGAGGGTGAGCTCGATACCCCGGTCTACGACCGCTACGCGCTCGCGCCCGGCGCCATCCTCGAGGGCCCGGCGGTCTTCGAGGAGAATGAGAGCACCTTCATCGTCGGCCCGGATGCGCGCATCAGCGTGCTGCCCGACGGTTCCATCCTTGCCGAACGCACGATCCAAGAGGCTGCCTGAGCATGACCGCGAACGAAACCGCGCCGCGGCGCTTCGATGCCGTCGAGATCGAGTTGCTGTGGCGGCGCCTGATCTCCCTCGTCGATGAGGCGGCGGCGGCGCTGGTGCGCACCAGCTTCTCCACCCTGGTGCGGGAGAGCTACGACTTCTCCTGCGTCGTCACCGATGCCACCGGCCAGTCCCTGGTGCAGGCGACGGAGAGCATCCCGAGCTTCATCGGCACCCTGCCGGAGACGGTGAAGCACTTCCTGCGCTTCTTCCCGGAAGACCAGCTGGAACCGGGCGACGTGCTGATCACCAACGACCTCTGGCTCGGCACCGGGCATCTGCCCGACATCACCGTGGCGAAGCCGATCTTCCGCAACGGCAAGCTGGTCGCCTTCAGTGCCTCCACCGCGCATGCGCCGGATATCGGCGGCAAGATCCGCAGCCCCGAGCCGCGCGAGGTGTTCGAGGAAGGGCTGCAGATCCCGCCGCTCAAGCTGCTGCGCGCCGGCAAGCCGGACGAGACCCTGCTCGCGATGCTGCGCCAGAACGTGCGCACGCCGGAGCAGACGCTGGGCGATCTCTGGGCCCAGGTAGTCGCGCTCGACCTGATGGAGGAGCGGCTGCTGATCCTGATGGAGCAGGCCTCGCTCGAGCATCTGCGCGACCTGGCGACCGAGATCCACACGCGCTGCGAAACCGCCATGCGGGCCGCGATCGCGGCGCTGCCGGACGGCGTCTATCGCAGCGAGTTGCAGACCGACGGGCTGATGGACAAGCCGATCACCATCCGCATGGCCCTGACCATCGCCGGCGACCAGGTGACCGCCGACTTCACCGGCACCGACGCCCAGGTCGACCGGGCGATCAACTGCGCGCTCTGCTACACCTATGCCATGGTGATGTATGGGGTGAAGGTCTGCACCAGCCCCAATCTGCCGAACAATGAAGGCGCCTGGCGGCCGATCTCGGTGGTGGCGCCGGCGGGCTGCATCGTGAACCCGGTCTTCCCGGCCTCCGGCGGGTCGCGCATGCTGATCGGGCATTACCTGCCGATGCTGGTCTTCGGCTGCCTCGGCCAGGTGGTGCCGGACCGGGTGATGGCCGCCTGCGGATCGCCGATGTGGGGCATGAACCAGTCCGGCGTGAACGCGGCCGGCAAGCCCTATGCCAACATGTTCTTCTTCAATGGCGGCATGGGCGCCAACATGCGCGGCGACGGCATTTCCTGCCTGTCCTGGCCGTCCAACGTCTCCTCCACCCCGATCGAGATCAGCGAGCACATCGCGCCCATCCGCGTGCACCACAAGCGGCTGCGGCCGGGCAGCGGCGGGCCGGGCCGGCATCGCGGCGGCCTCGGGCAGGAGGTGCTGATCGAAAGCCGGTCGGAGACGCCGATCGCCGTCTCCTTCCTCGCCGAGCGGACCATCTTCCCCGCCTTCGGCATCGAAGGGGGTGAGGCAGGGGCGCCAGGCGTGCTGAAGATCAACGGCGAGAAGGTCGATCCGAAGAAGCAGTACGTGTTGCAGCGGGGCGATACGGTGTCGCTGGCGACACCCGGCGGCGGCGGCCATGGGCCGGCGGCGGACCGGACCGCGGCGGCCATCGGCACCGACCGGGCGGCGGGCTATCTGGCCTGAATCCGGCATCGATGCAGCACCGCCTTCGGGTGGTGTTGCATTTCCATGAATTCATGTATACATGGATGCATGATCGATCGCATGTTCCAGATCGAGGGTCCGGAAGCCGGTCTGAGCGCCGCGGAGCGCGCTTTCCGCCATGTCTGGCGCGCGATCAGCCAGGGCACCATCGCGCCGGGTGAATTGGTGACGGAGGAAGGCCTGGCCGCCGGGCTGTCGATCAGCCGCACGCCGCTGCGCGATGCGGTGCAACGGCTGGAAGCGCTCGGCCTTCTGGTGCGGGAACCGGCGCGCGGCCTGCGGGTGCCGCCGCTGAGCCTGGATGAGATGGCCCAGCTCTCCGCGACGCGGGAGGTGCTGGAAGGCCTGCTCGCCGCGCAGGCCGCGGGCCGCGTCGCGGCCGGGGAAGCCGACCCGGCGCCGTTGCGCGCCGCGCAGGACCGCCTGGTGCGCGTCGCGCGGATCGGCGATGCCGATCTGACGCTCGCCGCCGGGCTCGATTTCCATGAGGCGCTGCGCCGCCTCGCCGCCAATCGCGCCGCGGCCGCCTGCCACCAGCAGGTGCTGCTCGCCTTCGAACGCTATCGCCACCTGGCGCGCGACACCACGGAGCGGCCGGAGCGTATCCTCGCGGAGCACGCCGCGGTGGTGGCGGCGATCGTGGCCGGCGACGCGCCGGCCGCGGAGCGTGCCATGCGGCGGCATATCGCCGCCGGCCGCGACCTCTACACAGGCGTCCTCTCGAAGACGCTGCCGAAGAAACCGCAAGACCATCGCCAGGGACACACGGGACCCGATTCAAAGGAGAAGCCCGCATGAAACGTCGTGAATTCGGATGGGTCGCACTCGGCGGCGCCCTGGGTGGCGTCCTGGCCAGGCCCGGCGCCGCCTCAGCGCAAGCTTCCTGGGCGACGCGCCCGATCCGCCTGGTGGTGCCCTTCGCCGCCGGCGGCACCGCCGATGTGCTGGCCCGCATCATGGCGGAACGCCTGATGGCACGCTGGGGCCAGCAGGTGGTGGTGGAGAACCGCCCGGGCGCCGGCGGCAATATCGGCGCCGAAGTGGTGGCGCGGGCGCCGGGGGACGGGCTCACGCTGCTGCTCGGCACCATCGGCATCCACGCCGCCAGCGCGATCTACAGCAACCTGCCTTACAACCCGGCCACCGACCTGGCGCCGATCACCGTGCTGGCGGACATGCCCAACGTCATCATCGTGCATCCATCATTGCCGGCCCGCAGCCTGCGGGAACTGATCGCCCTGGCCCGCAGCAAGCCGGGCGAGCTTACCTTCGGCTCCGCCGGCAATGGCAGCTCGACCCATCTGGCGGGCGAGCTGTTCCTGCTGAAGACCGGCATCCGCATGACGCATGTGCCCTATCGCGGCAGTGCGGCGGCGCTGAACGACCTCGCCGCCGGCAACATCAACGCGATGTTCGAGAATATCCCGACCGTGCCGCCCCTGGTGCAGGCCGGCGTCATCCGGGCGCTGGCGGTGACCTCCGCCACCCGGGTCAGCCTGCTCGACGTGCCGGCGGCGCAGGAAGCCGGCGCCCCGGGCTATGTCGCGACGGCCTGGATGACGCTGGCCGCCCCGGCCTCCACCCCGGCGCCGCTGCTGGAGCGGCTGAACGCCGATGTGCGGGCGGTGCTGGCCGACGCGGCGGTGCGGGCCCGCTTCGAATCGCTCGGCACCATCCCGGTCGGCGGCACCGTCGCGGAAAGCCGGCGCTTCTTCGCGGACGAGACGGTCAAGTGGAACGCGGTGATCAATACCGCCGGCATTCGGGTGAACTGACATGACGGGCACGCCTTTCGACCCCGTGACGCTGGAACTGCTCTGGACCCGCCTCATCTCCGTGGTGGATGAGGCGGCGGCGGCACTGCTGCGCACCTCCTTCTCCACCATCGTCCGCGAATCGCACGACTTCGCCTGCGTACTGGCCGATGCGCGCGGGCATTCGCTGGTCCAGGCGACGGATGGCGTGCCCTCCTTCCTCTGCACCGTGCCGCGCACCATCCGGCATTTCCTGGATGAATACCCGCCGGAGACACTGGT
>DASYDR010000382.1:0-21581 GCA_036499545.1 Roseomonas sp.
CGAAACCGCAGATCCCAGGACACGGCCCATCTCGCAGACGATGGCGCCCGGGATCGATCGCGTGGTGACGTGCAGCTGCTGCCCGCTATGTGTCGGTGGACGGCAGGCGCGCCGCGTGGTGCGGGGAAGCCGCATTCGGGAGGGGTTTTCGGGGCGGAAGCGGCACGATGTTGCCGCGCTCCCCGGTGGAACCTGCGCCGTCATGCATGCGCGCGGCGGGCCGCGGACTCTGCAGGAGCGCCACCAGATCGGGGCGCAGCCCATCTCCGCGCAGCGCGGCAATCTCATGCAGCGCGAGCAGGCGCTTCATGCGCGTGTCTCCCTGACGCTCTCCGGTCATGCTCCAGCCGCGCGCGCCAGCGCACACTCCGTTTGTTGCCCTGGAATGCCGCGGTGCCGCGATCCCCGGCACGATCGAGGCGAGCTGGATTGGAGAGCAAGAACCGGAGAGCGCCACGCGCGGCGTTCCTGCCAGAAGGCTCGCGAGATCGGGCGAACACCTCTCTCCGCAGGAGCCACCACCGTGACCATGCAGTCCGTTCTGTCGTCCAGGCTTGCCGTCGATTCCCTGGCGAGCGCGGCCATCACGACGCTGGACGTCGAAGTCCTGGGCCCCGCTACGCTCCTGCCGCATCATCGCAGATGCGGCATCCGCTTCGAGCACGACGATACGGTCACCATCATCCTGGGTATGCGTGACCCGCGATGGGCCGACGCGTCGTCCTATCTGGCGCAACTGGCGGTCGCGCGGCTCGGTGTTGCGTTCAGCAGGATGCGCATCTTCTACACCGGCATGCAGCCCGCCGTCCGGCGTGCGCCGCTGCCATTGGCACGGATGCCGAGCCGCCAGAGCGTTGGCGCCGCGATCGCGGCGATTGGCGATCTTCTCGAAGACGCATGTGCGCTGGTCGTGGAGCAGGCGCGCCGCGTTCATGCGCGCGGCATCATCATCGGCGACGGGGGCCGATCCGTCGATCTGATCGCTCTGGCGAGGCAAATGCGGCGCGCGTCTTCGGACCGGTGCGGGTCGCAGCCGGGCAACCCGGCGCATCGTCACGCACGGCCTGGCACGATGGCGGAACGCGCTGCGGAGGCGTGAGGAGTGGCCCGCGGCAGGCCTGACGAACATCCGCCACTGATCTTCGTCCATCGCGGTCACGAATTCACCGTGACCGCGGTCCCCGACGGCGCTGATGTCGAGCTCCACATCGCCGACCGTCACGGTCGCATCCTGTTGCCGGGTTCGATCGGGATCCGCGGCCCCGTCGTCCCGCGCGGCCGGCGCCTGAACCGAAGGTCTATCGATACGGGAATGGCCGAGCTTCGGAAGGCGATCGAGGAACTCGACCATGCTCGCCTCCACAGCCTCCTGGAAGCGCCGCGGGCGGCGGGTGACTTTCAATGGACGCCTGCCGAACGCGAGGCGGCTGCGCGGATCGACTGGTCGGAGCCGGCTGCCACCATCGTGCACGCAGGATACAGCTTCGCGATCGGCGTCTTCGTCACCGAGCGGCGGATGGTGCTGCTGCTGCGGGACGCTGATGGTCCCTTCGACGCACCGATGTCCATGCCAAGGGACGCGATGCTGCGTGCGGCGCTGCATGGTGCCGATCCGCGCGCTATCGGCGTGACGGCCATGGCGGCGCAGCTCCGGGCGTGGAATGCGTCCCGCGTGGCGGCCTTCGTCAGGAACACGCCGCGACTGGCCGCTCCGCGTTGGACCGTGGGCACCGTCAACGGCTGACGGGCAACATGGTCAGGACCGATCTGCCCGGCAGGGCCTCGCACCCAGTTGCACGGCGCGCCGGAGAGGGCGGGATTCGAACCCACCCGGCAGCCGTTATCCCTCCGGTCGGGTCTGCTCGCGCCTAGCTCTCCGTTCCCACGCGGCGCGGCCGGCGGACGGCGCGCAATGCGCCGCTCTTGCCGCCACCGCAGAAGAAGCGGTCGCCGCCATCGGATTCCAGCCCGGAGATGCTGACGCCCTTCGGCAGGTCCAGCTGCTCCAGCACCGCGCCCGTCTCCAGGTCGATGCGGCGCAGGTCGCTCTCCTCGCCTTCGGCGCTGCCGTGCCAGAGATCGCCATCCACCCAGCTCACGCCGGTGACGAAGCGGCTGCAGGCGATGCTGCGCAGCACCTTCCCGGTGTCGGGGTCCACCTGGTGGATCTTCCGCGCCCGGTACTCGCCCACCCAGAGCGTGCCCTCGGCCCAGGCGAGGCCGGAATCGCCGCCATTGCCGGGCGCGGGGATGCTCGCCAGCACGGCGCCGGTCCGCGGATCGATCTTCTGGATGCGATCCTCCGCGATCTGGAACAGGTGCCGGCCATCGAAGGCGGTGCCCGCATGCGCGGCGACAGCGATGGAGCGCACCACCGCGCCGCTGGCGGGGTCGAGCGCGTTCAGCCGGTCGCCGGATGCGAACCAGACATGCTGCCCGTCGAAGGACACGCCGTGTACCTGGCGCGCCTCTGGAAAGGGGCCGTAGTCGCGGAGAATTTCGGCTGCTGAGCGCTGCATCGTGACCTCCCGGTCTTCGGTTGACCCGTTGGTACTAATCACCCCGGCAGCAGCGCCGTGAGTAACAAGCTTGTCGTGAAGCCGAGCACCGGCGGCGTCGTCCAGCGCCGCGCGCGGCCGCGTCCGAGCGGCTGCACCTTGCCATCCGCGGCCAATGCATCGAGCGCGCGCTGCACGCTACGCTGGCTGGCGCCGAGCGCCAGCGCCAAGGCCGAGCTCGACCAGGCTTCGCCATCGGCGAGGAAGGCGAGCACGGCCGCATGCCGCTCCTCGACCGGCCGCGCCAGCACCACCACCTCCCGCGCATGGCGCGGCGCCAGCGCAAAGCCGCGCCGCGTCGCGCTGATGCTGGCCTGCAGGCGCAGCGCCGCGCGCAGCCGCCCGATCTCCACCCGTAGCCGCGCGCGATGCGATTCATCCGCGTGCTTGCCGCCGAAGGCGCGCGCGACCAGCGCATCCCGCGATACATCGCCGGGCCAGGCCTCGGCCAGGGCGCGCGCCAGCGCGAACAGCACCGGGCGCGTGGTGAGCGGCACGGTCGCGCGCGGATCGCGCACGACATGGCGGCAGGCATCGACGACCAGCGCATCCGATGCCTGCAGCGCCTCCACCTCCGCCAGCCGCAGCGGGCGTTCCCCGCCGCGCGCGATCAGCCGCGCGGCCGGCACGCGCAGCACCTGGCAGGCGCTGTCGACCTCCGCGGTCAGGGCAGGGATGCCGGCATCGGCGGCGGCGCGGCCGGCTTCGGCGAGCGCGGTGCGCGCCGCCGCCGTGCGCAGCCGCCGGATCGCGATGCCCGCGACCAGCAGCGCATGCGCGGTGCGCGACGTCGCCGGCAGCGGCGCGGGATCGAGCGCGGCGATCGCCTGTTCCGCCGCATCGGCGCGCCCGATCAGCAGCAGGCGCCGGGCTTCGAGATGCCGCGCATGCGTCGCGTTCACCCGGTCGCCATGCCGTTCCAGCGTCAGCCGCGCCGCGTCGAGTGCCTTCGCAGGCCAGGCCAGGTCGCGCGAGGCGAGCGCGATTTCGGCTTCCGCCACCACGCAGCGGGCGCGGGCCACCGCTTCCTTCGGGCCGAAGGCGCGCGCGGCGCGGCGCAGCAGCAGCTTTGCGCGATCGAAATCGCCGAGCTGTGACATGGCGATGCCGCGCAGCGCGAGCGCCGGCGCATCATCGCGCAGCGCGATGCGGTTCAGGGCGCCGAGCGGATCGCCCGCGGCCAGCGCGCGCGCCGCGGCGGTGATCAGCGAGTCCATCGGAATCCCGCCACACTTGTCACTCCCACCGCCGCGATCCCTGGTCCTAGTCCATGTGCCGGCCACCAACCAAGGAGAGACCGATGACGGCGCAACACAGGACCGGGACGCGCGCGGAATGGCTGCAGGCGCGGCTCGCGCTGCTGGAAGCGGAGAAGGATCTCACGCACCGGAGCGACGCGGTGGCGGAACAGCGGCAGGCGCTGCCCTGGGTCCGCATGGACAAGCCCTATCGCTTCGAGACCGAGGCCGGGGAAGCGACGCTGCCGGATCTGTTCCAGGGACGCTCGCAGCTCCTCGTCTACCACTTCATGTTCGGCCCGGACTGGACGGCGGGTTGCCCGTCCTGCTCGATGATCGCGGATGGGTTCAGCGGCTTCGTCGTGCATCTGGCCAATCATGACGTCACGCTGATGGCGGTGTCGCGGGCGCCGCTCGCGAAGCTGCAGGCCTATAAGCAGCGGATGGGCTGGAGCTTCCCCTGGGCCTCCTCCTTCGGCGGCGATTTCAACGCCGATTTCAATGTCGCCTTCACCGAGGCGCAGCAGCGCGAAGGCATCGACTACAATTTCCGGCGCGAGCCGGTCGCCGGCTGGCGGCAGGGCGAGGCAGGCGGCGGCGATGCGGCGGAAGTGAGTTTCGCCGCGATGTGCGGCACCGACAAGGCGGGCTTCCATCGCGACCGTCCGGGGCTGAGCGCCTTCGCGATGCAGGACGGCGCCGTGCACCACACCTATTCCGCCTATGCGCGCGGGGTGGACAGCATCTGGGGTTCCTACCAGTGGCTCGACCGCGCGCCGCTGGGGCGGAACGAGACCGGCGTCTGGTGGCGCCGCCATGATGACTATGGCGGGCGCTGAGGCGGCGGCCGGGGCGCCTGCCGCGGGCGCGGTCTTCCTCGGCGCCGCGGCGCTGGTCTTCGCGGCCGGCGTCGCGGCGACCGTCGCCGGGGCGGCGTCGATGGCGGCGATGGGCGCGGTGCCGATGCCCGGCGGCTGGCTGCTGTCGCTGGCCTGGCTGCCGATCTGCGGCCAGGACCGGGCCGACGTCGCCGCCGCATTCCTCGGCATGTGGGCCGCGATGCTGGCGGCGATGATGCTGCCATCCCTGGTGCCGGCGCTGTGGCGCTATCGGCGGGCGATCGGCGGGGCAGGGGCGGCGCGGCGCGAGCTGCTGACCCTGCTGGTGGGCGCCGGGTATGGCGGCGTCTGGATGGCGGTCGGCATGGCCACCCTGTCGCTGGGCATGGCGCTGGCGGAGCTTGCGCTGCGGCAGCCGGGGCTGGCGCGCGGCGTGCCGGCCCTGGCCGGCGGCACCATGCTGGCGGCCAGGGTGCTGCAATGCAGCGGCTGGAAAGCGCGCCATCTCGCCCGCTGCCGGGCGGCACCCGTGCGCCTGCCGCCGGGCGCCGGCGCCGCTTGGCGGCACGGGCTGCGCCTCGGCGTGCATTGCGCCTGTTCCTGCGCCGGGCCGACCGCGATCCTGTTCGCTGCCGGGGTCATGGATTTGCGGGTGATGGCGGTGGTGACGGCCGCCATCACCGCCGAACGCCTGGCACCAGCCGGCGTGCCGGTCGCGCGCGCGGCAGGGGCGCTAGCCATCGGGACGGGGCTGCTGGCGATCGCGCGCGCCGCGGGAAACGTGTGATCGGCCTTTCCGCCGCATTTCGGGGCGTCAGGGCCTGGCCGATGCGGTCCGGCAGGTTTGGCATGTTCGCAGCGAGAATGGCCATCGTCAGATCGCTCGGCCGGTCTGATCCTTGAAAAAACCGGCAATATGCCGTATTTGATCGAGGCAAGGAGGCCCGCCATGCCCAGGCCAGCAAGTGAAGTCGAAACCGCCCGCCTTGAAGCGCGGGTGCCCGTCGACGTCTATGAGCAGATGCAGCGCGCCGCACGGCTGCGCGGCATGACGCTGACCGGCTATCTCATCGCCACGGCTGGCGAGGATGCCCGCCGCACGGTCGAGGAAGCCGACATATTGCGTCTGGCTGCCGAGGATCAGGTGCGGTTTGCCAAGGCGCTGATCGACCCGCCCGCGCCCAATGCCCGCCTGGTGCGCGCCGCCAGGCGCCACGCTGATCTGATCGCGCCTCGGTGAGTGCAAGGCTCGCGATAGAGCCGCTCGGCAAAGGCCACCAGCGCAAGGCGTTCTCGTGTGGCAATGAACGGATCGACCGCTATTTCCGCGAAGCGGTCACCCAGGACATCAAGCGCCGATACGCAACCTGCTTTGTCGCCCGCGACCTGGAGACCGACCGGGTCGCGGGCTTCTACACGCTCTCATCGAGCAACGTGCCGCTCACGGCCGTTCCCGAGCCGTTGGCGAGCCGGTTGCCGCGCTATCCGACCGTTCCGGCGGTGCTGATCGGCTGGCTTGGGCGGGATCGATCCTATGCAGGGCTTGGCCTCGGCGAGGCGCTCTTGTTCGACGCCATCAAGACGGTCGCCGAAGCCCCGATAGGCGCTCATGCCATATTCGCCGACGCCATCGATGAGAAGGCGGCGGCATTCTATGCCGCTTTCGGGTTCACGGCGCTGATTGAGCGCCCCAATACCCTGTATCTGCCGGTTGCGACGGCGCACCGCCTGTTGTCGGCCGAGACGCCATGACCGCGCCCCTCTCCTGACCCGCGCGTCTCGCCGGCGCGGCGGGCCGGGCAGGATGTCGCCATTCCCGACCGGAGATCCTGACGGCTCCCATGCCGCCGATCATCGGTCGCCAGACGTTTGCCCTCGCGCGGCCCAGGGCTACAGCTTCACCCCGGACAACGCCGACAGGTCGGATCCGGCGAAATCGGTGGAGCGGGTTACCGCGTCCCAGTCACGCGCATCCTGCTGGCGCTGCGCCTCCGACAGTTCGAAGACATGCCGGGCATCGCTGCCCAGCAGCAGGTGCGCCGGCAGGCTGTCGCGGGTGGCGAGGTCGAGGATCACCGCCGCGACCCGCGCCGGGTCGCCGATCTCCTGCCCGACATAGGTGCGCAGCAGGCCGAGGATCGCGCCGACGCTGGGCTCGTAGTCGGGCAGCACGGCCGGGGCATTGCCGCGGGCGGTGACGCCCCAGTCGGTGCGCATGCCGCCGGGTTCAACCGCGATCACCTTCACGCCGAAGGGCGCGGCTTCCTTGGCCAGCACTTCGGTGAAGCCACCGACCGCCCATTTCGCGGCCTGGTAGGCGGCCATGCCCGGCGTGCCGGTGCGGCCGCCGACCGAGGAGATGGTGATGACGTGGCCGGCGCGCTGCTGGCGCATCACCGGCAGCGCGGCGCGGGTCAGGTTCACGACGCCGAAGAAATTGGTCTCGATCTGGGCGCGGAAATCCTCGGCGCCGGTCTGCTCGAAGGGCGCGGCATGGCCGTAGCCGGCATTGTTGACCAGGACGTCGAGCCGGCCGAAGCGCGCGACCGCGGCATCGACCGCCGCCTGCGCCGCCGCGGCGTCAGTGACATCGAGCGCGAAGGGCACCATTCGGTCGCCATGTCGCGCCTGCAGATCGGCGAGCCGCGCCGGATCGCGCGCGGTCGCCAGCACCTGGTGGCCGGCGGCCAGCACCGCCTCGGTGATGGAGCGGCCGAGCCCGCGGGCGCTGCCGGTGATGAGCCAGGTATTGGGCATGGGTGGTCCTTTCGGTTGGGTATATTGAGTGCCTACGCACTCATTTATAAGGCAAACCCCTGGCGGGCCTCAGGCCGCGATGCCTTTCCAGAGGAGCTCGAAGCCGGCCCGCTTGCGGGCTTCGTATTCGCCCGGCCGGTCGGCGACATAGTCCAGCGTCATCTCTGCCAGCGCGCCGAAGGCGTGGCGGACGAAGCCCATGTCCTGGTTCGGCGCGACATGGCCGGCCAGGCCTTGTTCCAGCATCGCCTTGATGTCGCGGAAGCTCACCTCGCTCTGGGATTTGCTGGCGGCGGTGATCCGCTCGGAGACCTTGAGCTGCTTCAGCGCCCGGCGGCGCACCGGATCCGCCGCGCCCCAATCCAGGAAGCGGTCCCACAGGTGGCGCATCCGGTCCCGCGCGGAGCCGGCCCAGGGATAGTCATCCAGCATGGCGCCGGCGAGCCCGGCCTCGATCTCGAGGTAGAGCTGGTTCAGCAGCGCGTCCTTGGTGGCGAAATAGGTGAACAGCGCGCCTTCGGAAATCCCGGCCGCCCGGGCGATGCGCGCGGTCGGCGCGCCGGTGCCTTCCGCCGCCACCAGGGTGGCGGCGGCGGCCAGGATCGCGTCGCGCTTTTCTTCGGAAAGGGGGCGGGCCATCATGTCCATGAATGAGCAAGTGCTTGCTCACTTATCTGGCGCGCACCGCCCCGGCGTCAAGGGGCCGGGATCGGCAATGCGGTCAGCGGCAGCAGCCGGGAATCCGCGATGGCGGCCAGGCGATGCCCGAGCCCGGCGGCATAGGCCGCGTCGGTCGCGAAGCCGAGGAAGGCCGCCACCGAGCTCTGCCGCACCAGCAGGGCCCGGTCCCAGCGCTCGCCCTCCGGGCCGATCAGGAAGGGGCCGCCGGATCTCCCGCCCAGGCCAGCGCCAGCGCATGCGCCCGGATGTCGGGCGGCCAGCCGGCGGCCTCCGCGGCGAAGCGGGCACGGTCATCGGCGAACAGGGCGCGGGCGGCTTCCTCGAAGCCCGGAAGGTCGCCCGCCATGGCCGAAAGGAAGCGATAGGCGGCGTCGCGGGCGGCGCGGGCGCGGCTCTGCCCGGCATCGGCGCGCATCGCCTCCTCCACCAGCCGCCGCAGCGCGTGGGAAGCGCCGCCGCGCTGCAGCGCCAGCCAGTCCCAATGCCGCGGCAGCAGCGTCACCTCCCGCGCCACCACGCCGAGCCGGGGGCGGCCGCGGCCGCGCGGCGCGGCGGGCTCGGCCAGGCCGGCATGGCGCGCCGCGACCTCGGCCGGGGTGCCGCGCAGGTCGAGATCGATGACGGCGCCGGTCACGTCGTCGAAGACCAGCAGCGGACCGGGCGGGTCGGCGGCGAGCGCCGCCCGCACGGCCAGCGCCACCGCCGCGAGCGGTCCCCGCGCGATGCGGCGGGGCCCGTCGAAGGCGGTGCAAGGGCGGGGATCGGGAAGGGGATCGGACATCAGCGCGAATTACCCGGGTAAAAACCTTGCGTCAATATCGCCCGGGTGATATTGCGCCGGCCTTCAGGCAAGCGAGGGCAGGGCGATGGATGGCGCGGCGCGCAAGGCGGCGGTGGCGGCCTATCGGGAGCGGAAGGTGGCGTCGGGCATCTATGCGGTGCGCTGCCGGCCGACCGGGCAATGCTGGGTCGGGCGCGCGCCGGATCTCGGCACCATCGGCAACCGGATCTGGTTCACGCTGCGCCACGGCGCCTTCCCGTACCGGAGCCTGCAGGCGGCCTGGAACACCCATCCCGCCGAGGCCTTCACGCTGGAGGAGCTGGAGCGGCTGGATGCGGACGCGCTGGCCTATGGCGCCGACCGCGCCCTGAAGGCGCGGCAGGCGCATTGGTGCGCGGCGCTGGGGGCGGAGCCTGTTTGACCCGGCTCAGCCGGGAGGCTGCACATGTGGCGAGGAATGGTGGTGCGCGATGCGCCAGGCGCCGTCGCGGCGCGTCACCAGGAAGGTGAAGCGCGCCGGTGCCGGCACCGGCGCGCCGGTCGCCATGCGGGTGAAGGTGTAGAAGCCGGCCAGCACCACCGCATCCGCGCCGAGGACGAAGATCCGCGTCTCGGTGATCGCGTTGCGGTTGCCGCTGCCGGGCAGGTGGGAGAAGTAGCGGCGGATCGCCGCGGTGCCTTCGGAGATCACCGGGCTGGTGGTGCCGAGCAGGACGGCATCCGGCCAATAGGCGGCGGCGATCGCGTCGACATCGTTGGACGTATAGGCCGCCGACCAGCGCGCGGCGGCAGCCCGCGCATCCTTCTCCGGATCGGCATGCGCCGCGGTTGCAAGCATGGCTGACACGGCCGCGGGCCGCCCTTCTGGTGAAATACGATGACCGGCCGCAGTCCTGCGGCAAGCGCCACGCGGGCGCAAGGCGCCGGCCGGCACCGGTCTCCAAAGGCTTTCAGGGCGTGATCAGGCCGACCGTCGGAAAATAGGTCCGGTAGCGCTGCGCATCGCGGGTCAGCAGGCGGACGCCGTCGACCGCGGCATGGGCGCCGATGAAGAAATCCGCCAGCACCCCCGTCCGCGCGCCGCCAGCCGCCCGGTAGCGCTGGAAGGCCTTTCCGGCCAGGAACAGCGCCGGACGCGGGATCGGCGCCAGGACGATGCCCGCCTCATCCAGCACGGCGGTCAGCGCCTCGATCGTCGCGAAGCGTACCGAGAGCTCGGCATAGACCACGGCGTTGATGACGAGCGCGCCGCTCGCCGCGGCGATGTCCAATTGGCGAACGGACCAGTCCGCCCAGGCCGGATCATCGGTGACGAGATCGAGCAGGATATTCGTGTCGATCAGAGTCGCGCTCATTCCTCGCCACGCGTCAGCGCCAGGATCTCATCCGTGCTGAGGCCCGGGCCCGCCCGGCCGCGCAGCACCTCGAACCGGCTGCGGGGCGGCTTTCCGCCGACCTTGACCAGGACGACGCGGCCATCGGGCGCGAGTTCGAAGTCGACAGCATTGCCCGGCTGGATTCCCAGCCGGTCGCGGATCGGCTTGGGGATGGTCACCTGGCCCTTGCTGGTCACGGTGGTCGACATGAGGTGCTCCGTAATACCATCCTGGAATGCAGTAATACCTAGTGCGCTTCGGGCACGGATTACAGCCCCTGAGATGCCGGCTGGAGCCCAGGCCCCCGCGCATGCGACCATCCGCTTTCCGGAATGGGGGGATTTCATGCCGCATCGCTGTGCCTGGGCCGGTGAGGACGCGCAGATGCGCGATTACCACGACACGGAATGGGGCGTGCCGCAGCGCGATGGCCGCATGCTGTGGGAGATGCTGATGCTGGAGGGATTCCAGGCCGGCCTCGCCTGGATCACCGTGCTGCGCAAGCGCGACGCCTTCCGCAAGGCCTTCGCCGGCTTCGACCCGGCCCAGGTCGCGCGGTTCGGGGAAGCCGAGATCCAGCGCCTGATGGGCGATCCCGGCATCATCCGCGCCCGCGCCAAGATCGAGGCGACGATCAAGGGCGCGCAGATCTATTGCGCGATGGAAGCCCGGGGCGAAGGCTTCGCCGATTTCTGCTGGTCCTTCACCGGCGGCAAGGTGCTGCGCGGCGATGGCGTCACCCGGCTCGCCACCACGCCGCTGTCCGAGGCGATCTCGAAGGAGATGAAGCGGCGCGGCTTCAAATTCGTCGGCCCGACCATCGTCTATGCCTGGATGCAGGCGGTCGGCATCGTCAACGACCACGACGCGGATTGTTTCCGGCGCTAACAGCCCGTTGTGGAATTCCCGCCTAGCCTGCAGCATGACCACGAGAGCCGCGTGGCGCCCGGCGGGCTCGGCAAAGCCGCCACGGGCCCAGCGGAACCCCGGCTGATGACAGTCCCGCCTGCCCCGGAGCCTGCCGATGACGGCGCGGCGGCGCCAGCCGCCCGGCGCCGGTCGTGGCGGCTCGGCCGGCTGCCGGCGATCTGCCTGGTCATCGCGGCGGCCTTCGGCGGGGGAACCGCCTGGGACCTGCTCGGCAGCCGCCAGCGGAACTGGCAGGCGGCGGCGGAATCCGCGCGCTATCTCAGCCTGCTGGTCAGCCTGGAGATCGGCCAGTCGGTCGAACAGCTCGACCAGGCGCTGCGGCTTGCCGCCGCGCGGCTCGCCACCGCGCCGACGCCGCCGGTGCCGCGGCGGGCCTTCCTGTTCGGCGGCGCCGCGGCCCAGGCGGATCTCCGCCTGGTCTTCCTGGTCGATGCCGGGGGCAGCGTCACCCTGGCCTCGCGCGCCGATGCCGCCCTGCCGCCGGGCCAGGCGGAGATGGAGTATGTCCGCGTGCATCGCGACCGCTCCTGGGGCGGGCTGTTCATCAGCCGGCCGTTCGCCGGGCCTGACGGGCAGGAGGTGCTGGCGTTCAGCCGCCGCCTGGCGGATGCCGATGACGGCTTCGCGGGCGTGGTCGTCGCCCTGCTCGATACCGGCGCCATCCGGCGGCGTTTCGCGGCGCATCTGCGCAGCGTGGAGAGCGGCTTCGCCCTCGGCCTCTACCGCGGCGATGGCGTCCGCCTGGCCGGCGCCGCCGCGCCGGGGGCCGCGCAGCCGCCCGGCGAGAACATGGACGAGATCATCCGCCAGGCGGCCTGGCGGCCGGATGACGTCCTCACCCTGCATGCACCGGCGGAAGGCCCGCTGCTCGGGGCCTTCGCCCAGGTCGTCGGCCGGCCGCTGCTGGTCAGCGTCACGCGCGATGCCGCCGATATCGACGCGGGCTGGCGGCTCCACGCCATCATCCGCGGCCTGATGACGGTGGGGCTGCTCATCGCGTTGCTCGCCCCCATCCTGCTGCTGCAGCGGGAGGTGGTCCGGCGCCGCGCCGCCGAGCTGGCCGCGCGCCGCAACAGCGACGAGTTCCGCCTGCTGACCGAGAACAGCGGCGACATGGTCTCGCGCATCGGCCCCGACCGCCGCCGCCGCTACATTTCCTCCGCCTGCCGCCGGATCCTGGGCTATGCGCCATCCGAGCTGATCGGCAATGCGCCGAGCAGCGCCACCCATCCGGATGACCGGCAGCCGATGCTCGATGCCGTCGCCCCGGTCTATGCGGGGGAGGTGGAGACGGCGACCACGGCCTATCGCATCCGCCACCGGGACGGGCGCTGGATCTGGCTCGAGGCTACCGTGCGATCGGTGCGGGATCCGGTGACCGGGCTGCCCGACGGCATCGTCGCCATCGCCCGCGACATTACCGAGCGCAAGCGGCTCGAGGCGGAACTCGCCAAGGTCGCCACCGAGGATCCCCTGACCGGCCTGGCCAATCGCCGCGCCTTCGATGCGGGGTTCGGACGCGAATGGCATCGCTGCGCCGGGTTGCGGCTGCCGATGGCGGTGCTGCTGATCGATGTCGACCAGTTCAAGCTGTTCAACGACCGCTACGGGCATCCCGAGGGCGATGCCTGCCTGCGCCGCGTCGCGGCCGTGATCGGCGGCGCGGCCGCCCATCCCGTGGACCTGGCCGCGCGCTATGGCGGGGAGGAGTTCATCCTGCTCCTGCCCGGATCGCCGCTGCCGGAGGCCATGCGGCGGGCGGAAACGATCCGCGCCGCCGTGGAAGCCCTGGCCATTCCCCATGCAGCGGCCGGCGCCGGGCGCCGGGTGGTGACCGTGAGCATCGGCCTCGCCGCCGCCATCCCGGACGTGGATGCGGGGGAGACGGTGGCGGAGGCGCTGGTGCAGCGGGCGGATCGCGGCCTGTACGAAGCCAAGCACCAGGGCCGCAACCGCGTCGTCGCCGCCAGATCCCTGGATGCCGTCACCGAGCCCGCCATCCAGGCCGGGTGACCGGGCGCTACCGCCCGTGCTGGCGCCGCCAGGCGTCGAAGATCGGCCGGTTGGCGGCGTCGGTCATCGGGTAGAGGCCGCGGATGCTGTGGCCATCGGCCACCCGCGCCTGCACGAAATCCTCATAGGCCGTCTGCTCGAAGGCTTCGTCGGCGACCGCCGCGGCGATGCCGGCCGGGATGCAGACCACGCCTTCGCCGTCGCCCACCATGATGTCGCCCGGATGCACGCCGACGCCGGCGCAGGCGACCGGCACGTTCAGGTCGACGCAGTGGTGATGGATCAGGTTGGTCGGCGCCGAGGGCTGCGCGTGATAGGCGGGCCAGCCCATCGCCGCGATCTCCGGGCTGTCGCGGAAGCCGCCATCGGTGACCGCGCCGGCGACGCCGCGCAGGCGCAGCCGGGTGATCAGGATGCCGCCGGCGCTGGCCGCCCGCGCATCGCCGCGGCTGTCGATGACGAAGACCGCGCCGGGCGGGCATTCCTCCACCCCCTTGCGCTGCGGATGCGCCGGATCTTTGAAGACATCGAGCACGTCGAGATCCTCGCGCGCCGGGATGGTGCGCAGCGTATAGGCGGGCCCCACCATGCGCGGCGCATCGGCGCCGAGCGGCTTCAGCGCCAGGAAGACGTTGCGGAAGCCGCGCTTGAACAGCACCGTCGTCAGGGTGGCGGTGGAGACGGCGGCAAGCTTCGCCCTGGTGTCATCGTGCATGGTGCTGGTCACTCCGCGGCTTTCGAGATGTTCCAGTACACCGGCACCGGCGCGTCGAGGATACCCCTGAGCCGCGCCGAATAGCCGCGCACCAGGCTGAACTGGCCGAGCGGCATGTAGGGCACCGTCTCCGTGGCGCGGCGGTGATAGGCCGCCGCGATGTCGCGCCGCTCGGCGTCGCCGGTCGCGGCCAGGAAGGCATCGCGCAGCCGCTCCATCTCCGCATCGCAGGGCCAGCCCGGCAACCCGGTGCGGTCGCAGGCGGAGCGCATGGCGTTGTGGCCGGACGGGTCCATGCCGTCGAGGCCGGAGGGCGCCGAGACGAACAGCCCCCAGCCATTCGGCCCCGGATTGCGCGACAGCCGGCGCTGGACCAGCGTCGCCCAGTCCATCGCCTGCACATCGACGGTCACGCCGGCACGCCGCAGCATATCGGCGGCGACCAGCGCGAAAGTGTGGGAGATGGTGGAATCCTGCGCGTCCAGCACCACGACCGGCGTGCCGTCATAGCCGCTGGCGGCGACCGCGCGCCGCGCCGCGTCCAGGTCCGGCGCCACCCAGCCGGCGGCCGTCGCATAGGGCGAGGTGCAGGTGTAGAAGGACCGGCAATCGCGCCACAGCGCCGGGTCGGTCATATAGGCCGGCATCGCCTGCGCCGGGTCGACCAGCAGACGCATCGCCTGGCGCAGCCGCGGATTGTCGAAGGGCGGCACCGCCTGGTTCATGCGGAAGATCGCCTGCACCCCGACGCTGTCCTGCGGCCCGAGCCGCAGGGCGCGATTGCGCTGCACGACCGGGAACAGGTCGGGCGGCAATTCCTCGAAGATGTCGATCTCGCCGGCGACCAGCGCGTTCAGCGCGGTCTGCGCATCGGGCAGGTAGACCCATTCGACGCGCTCGATCCCGGCCCGCCTGCCGCCCGCCAGCCCGTCCGGCGGTTCCGCGCGCGGCACATAGGCGGGGTTGCGGCGATAGGTGACGCGGTCGCCGGCGCGCCAATCCTCCCGCCGCAGCATGAAGGGGCCGGACCCGGTCGGATCGGTGATCGCGGTCTCCGGCGCCGTCGCCGCCACCCGCGCCGGCATGATGAAGGCCGGCTGGCCGGACGGTTTCGCCAGCGCTTCCAGCATCAGGCCGAAAGGCTGGCGCAGGGTGATGCGGAAACTCTTCGCATCGGTCGGCTCGATGGCGCTGGCCAGGGCCATGATCTGCTGGCCGAGCCCGTCGCGCACCGCCCAGCGGCGCAGGCTGGCGATGACGTCGGCCGGCGTGACCGGCTGCCCGTCATGGAAGGCGAGCCCGTCGCGCAGCGTGAAATCCCAGGTGAGCTGGTCCGCGCTGACCGTCCAGCGTTCCACCATCTGCGGCCGCGGCACGAGGCGCGCATCGAGCGCGAAGAGCGTGTCGTAGACCATGTAGCCATGGTTGCGGGCCATGTATTCCGGGCTGATGAAGGGATCGAGCGTACGCAGATCCCCGAACAGCCGGACGCGGAGCGCGTGCGGGTCGCCGCGCTGCGCATGGGCCCCGGGCCCCGCGAAGGCAAGCAGCAGCAGCGCGGCGGCGAGCGCCGTGGCGAAGCGGTTCATGACGTTTCCCGGTTTCCCTGGGCATCACGATCCGTCGCGCCACGCGGCCAGGCAAGCGCGATCTGGCGGCGGGCGCCGGGGCGGCGCGCGCGGTACCAGCCGGCCGCCCGGCATCTCAATTGTACCGAGATCAATGTTCCGATTGATCTGACAGAATTCACGGAGCAGTACGCTCGTATCAATCCCATTGCACCGGATATTGCCAGGGCCCGCCGACGTGGTGTCTTGCCCCCGGGGCGGTCATCCGGAGAGGAGGGCGATCGCATAGAACTGACACTCGCCACCATCCTGGTCGCCTTCGCCGGCGTCTTCCTGATCTGCTTCATGAAAGGCGCGTTCGGCGGGGGCTTCGCCATCGTCGGCATTCCGGTCCTGTCGATCGTCATGGATCCGGTCACCGCCGGCGGCCTGCTCGCGCCGCTGTTCATCGCGATGGACCTGTACGCGCTGCGCTACTGGAAGCCTTCGACCTGGTCGAAGCCGGACCTTATGCTGCTGCTGCCCGGGCTCGTGGTCGGCACCGGGCTTGGCTACCTGGTGTTTCGCTGCATCGATCACCGCGCCATCGCCATCGTGATGGCGGTGGTCACGCTGATCTTCGTCGGCCTGTGGCTGTTCGGCGGCGCGACGGCGGCGCCGCGCCCGCGCTCGACACCGAAGGCGATCACCGCCGGCCTCGCCTCCGGGATCACGACCATGGTGGCGCATTCCGGCGGGCCGCCGCTGGCGATGTACCTGCTGCCGCTCGGCCTGAGCAAGCAGGTCTATGCGGGCACCACCAGCCTGTTCTTCACCGTCGGCAACGCGATCAAGGCGGTGCCGTGGCTGCTGCTGGTGCATCCGGCCGCCGATGTCTGGGCGCTGATGGCGGTCTGCCTGTTCGCGATTCCCGCCGGCGTCTGGCTGGGCTGGCGGCTGCACGGCGTCCTCGACCAGCGCCAGATCTATCGCGCCTGCTACGGCCTGCTGGTGGTGACGTCGCTGAAACTGCTGTGGGACGGCATTGCCGGCTTCCTCGCCTGAACGATCGGCCCGGTTCCCGCGCCCTCTACACGGTGGCGTCCTTGGCTTTGGCGCCACCTACACGGTGGCGACGCAATCGATCTCGATGTCGAAGGGCGCGAACCAGGCGGGGACGCTGAGGAAGATCCGGGCCGGCGGGTCCTTCGGGAAATAGCGGGCATAGACCGCATTGACCGCGGTGAAATGCGCGACCGAGGTGCAGTAGACATTGCACTTCAGCACCTGCGCCAGGGAGGAGCCGGCGGTTTCCAGGCAGAGCTTCATTTGCTCCAGCACCAGCTCGGTCTGGCGCTCGATCGGGCCGGTGACGATCTCCCCGGTCGCCGGGTCGAAGGGCGGGAAGCCGGAGACGTAGACGGTGTCGCCGGCGCGGGTGACGGCGGAAGTCGGCACCTGCCGCTGTTCCAGCCAGGTGGACAGGGGCTCGACGCGGATGATCTCTCGTTGCATGGCGGCTCTCCGTTGCTGGTGGAGCCTTACCCCGCAACCGCCCGCCGTCGTTTCGCCGGTTTCTGAAGGGTCTGCCTTACCGGAAGCTCAGCCGCTCGACGGTGAACTCATCCTCCTCGCCGGGGCGGTTCCAGCGCGTGATGTCGCCCGTGGCCAGCACGGTGACGGCGGCGCCGCTGCCGGCATGGCGCAGCTGCATCTCGGTATAGGCGATGGGGCCGGAGGAGGTGTTCATCACCTCCGGCAGCGCGGCGCAGAGCGCGGGCGTCACCTGGTTCAGGCAGGGCGGCTGCGATGCGACCGGCTGCCAGCCCGCCGCCAGCAGGATGCGGCGGGCCTGGGCATAGGGCATGCCTTGGTGGATCTCCCGCTCCAGCGTCTGCCGCGCCGTGCCGCTGGGCTGCGCCTGCAGCCCGGTGCCGCCGAACGCGGTCGCCAGTACCATCGCCACCGCCGCCGCCCGCATCATCGCCCGCATGGATCGACCACCTTGTCGCTTCGGATGGAGCGCAATCTAGAAGTGCTGCCGCGGAAGCGCGGCATGACGAATGCTTCAGGCCCGGCAGGCCGCCGCCTGGCGCTGGTAGAACAGCAGGTCGAGCTCCGGCGCCTGTCCCACCAGCCCGGTCAGGATCGCATGCGCCTGGCCGCGATGATGCGTCTGGTGGTTGAAGAGATGCGCGAGCGTCGGCGCCAGCGCCGCCTCGAAGGGTTCCGGCGTCGTGACGCGGCGATAGCGGATCACGCCGGCCAGCGCCGCGTCGTCCAGCCCGTCGACATGGGCGATGATGCGCGCATCCTCCGCCTGCCGCGCCGCGCGCAGCGGCGCGAAGGCCGGGAACAGGATGGCGTCCAGGCGATCGGGCGCGTCGCCGCCGCCGGTGATGCGCTGCATCCAGATGCGATCGGTCGCCAGCAGGTGGTTCAGCGTGCCCTGCAAGGAGCCGAAGAAGGCGCCGCGATCGGCGGTGAATTGCGCCGGCGTCAGCGCCGCCGCGGCCTCATAGAGCCGTGCATTGGCCCAGGCGTTGTAGCGCGCAAACGCCGCGAAATGCGTGTGCAGCATGCAGGCCTCCCTCCGTCGCGATCCGGCGGATCGCGGCGGCGCGCAGCCTGCGCGGCTTCGGGCCGGGGGCCAATCATGATTGGTCCGATCAACCCGTGGCGTCCGGGTCGCGCTGGTAGAAGCCGAAGACGCCCTTGGAGAATTCCCCGGCCGCGAACAGCACGCTGCTGCGGTCGAGGTCCATCGCATAGGCGGTCATCCGGTGCCGCTGCACCGGGTATTGCGGGTGCGCCACGATGATCGGCGGCAGGTTCAGCGTGCGCCAGGGGTACTGCCAGGGATCCAGGCCGCCGATCAGGATCCGGTCGGATGGCGTGGCGATGCCGGCCAGGTGCCAGCCCGGCGTTATCGCGGCATCGGCGGGCGGCGCGCCATGCGCGGCCGCGGGCGGCATCGGTGCCGGCTTGCGGCCCAGCCCGAACGGGTAGAACCAGCCCAGCACCGCGCCGATGAACGGGCCGAGCAGCATGCCGGGCAGGATGAAGGCGAAGCCGACGATATCGGCGGCGCCCGCCCGGCTGCTGCCGAACCCGCCCACCGCGACCACCACGGTGCCGATCACCAGCCCGAACACGAAGCCGGCGCCGAAGCCGAGCGGCACGCCGAGCATCGCATGCACCAGGCGCGGGCCGATGCTGCGCGGCGCCGCCGCCTGCTTGCCGCGCGTCCAACGCCGCAGGGCGAAGACGGCGAGGGTGAGCAGGAACGGCGTCAGCACCGCGATCGGCAGCGCCAGCGGCTCCGGCGCGAAGCCCTGCATCTGCGGCCCCGTCACCTCCAGCCAGAACCGCAGCGCGGCGAAGGCCAGCGCGGCGGGCAATGCGAGGCGCAGGCTGCGGCAGAACCAGCCGATCGCCAGCGCCGGCAGGAAGACGCCGGGATTGGCCGCGGCGAACAGGATTTGCCAGAGCGGGGTGGAGACGGGGTTCATCGCGGGCAGATACGCACCATTCCCTGGGCAGAACAAGTTCCCCGGCGCGCCTGCTGTGACAAGCGTCCGGCGATCAGCCGCCGCGCCGGTCCAGCCCGTGGCGCCGGATGATCTCCTCCACCACCGGCGGCGCGATCGCATCCAGGCGATGGCCCTGGTGCCCGGTGATGGACACCGCCTGCAGCATCGCATTGTAGACCGCTTCCTCGGTCGCTTCCGACACCGCCTGGAACAGCGGCGACATCGCGTCGTTCGACAGCTCCTCGACGGTGCCGAGCCGCGCCCGGCGCGCCGGCGTGCGGCGGACGGTGGCAGCGGTCGAGAAGGCGATCGCATAATCGCCGGACCCGTTCGCCATCGAGGATCCGGTGCGCGCGAGCCCGAGGAAGGTGCGCCGCGCCAGGCGGGTGAGGTTGCGGTCGGAGAGCGGCGCATCGGTCGCGACCACGATCATCACCGACCCGTCGCCGCTGCGATCCTCGACCTGCTGGCGCAGGTAGTAGCGGCCGAGCGCCTGGCCCACCGGCGCGCCGGCGATCGACAGCACGCCGCCGTAATTCGTCTGCACCAGCACGCCGGTGGCATGGCCGCCGAGCGCCGGCGGCAGCAGGCGGGAACTGGTGCCGATGCCGCCCTTCCAGCCGAAGGCCTGGGTGCCGGTGCCGGCGCCGACGCAGCCCTCGGCGACCGGGCCGCTGGTGGCGGCGGCGATCGCATCCAGCACATGCTGCCGGGTGACGTGGCGGCCGCGGATGTCGTTCAGGTAGCCGTCATTGGTCTCGCCGACCACGGCGTTGACGGACAGCACGCGCTCGTTCCCCGGCTGTGCGAGCGTCCATTCCACCAGCCCCGCCAGCCCTTCGGCGACCGAGAGGGTATTGGTCAGGATGATCGGCGTTTCGATTTCGCCGAGCTCGCCGATCTGCGTGGCGCCGGCGAATTTGCCGAAGCCGTTGCCGGCGGCGAAGCCGGCCGGGGTCTTGTCCTGGAACGGGTTGTCCGGGTGCGGCCGGATCGCGGTGACACCGGTGCGGATCGAAGCGCCCTCGATCAGCGTGACATGGCCGACGGCCACCCCGGCCACGTCGGTGATGGCGTTGCGCGGGCCCGGCCGCAGGATGCCGGGCGCGATGCCGATATCGCGTGCCCGCGGGCGCGGGCTATCGGAAGGGGAGGGGTCTGCCATCGATCGTCCGTCGCCGCGCAGGAGGAAAGCCGCCGCCAGTGAAGCGCCGATGCCGCGGCCTGGCAAAACAGCGCGTCGCGATAGGCGCCACATGTGTCGCTTGCCCTGGTGCTGCCGGTCTTATCCCAAAGGAACCGGCCCGCCGCCACTGGCATCGCCCGGGCTTCGCCGCGCATGCTGGCGGCATGAAGCAAGGCAGGCTGCTCGATGCGCCCACCGCCGCCGGCCGGCTCGGCATCGCCCGGGCGACGCTCTACGCCTATGTCAGCCGCGGGCTGGTGGCGGCGGTGCCGGATCCGGCGGATCCGCGCCGGCGGCTCTACCGCGCCGCCGATATCGCCCGGCTGGCGGCGGCGCAGGCGCGCGGGCGGAAGCCTGGCGCCATCGCCGCGGCGGCGCTCGACTGGGGCGTGCCGGCGCTGCCGTCCCGCATCACCCTGATCGCGCATGGCCGGCCCTGGTATCGCGGCGGCGACGCCTTGCGCCTGGCGGAGAGCGCGAGCCTGGAGGACGCCGCCTGCCTGCTGTGGGACCGCGCCGCTGCCTTCGACGGGGCGGCCGTGCCGGTGAACACGGCGCCGCCGGATGGCCTGCCGGACGGCGCCTCCCTCTTCGAGCGGGGCCGGGTGCGCTTCGCCTGGGCGGAGGGCGCGGCGCCGGCGGATGCGGCCGGGCTGCTCCGCCTGCTCACCGCCTGCATGACCGGGCTGCCGGCCAGCGCGCGGCCGATCCACGACCAGCTCGCCGAGGCCTGGGCCCTGGGGCCGGAGGGCGCGGCGCTGCTGCGCATGTCCCTCGTGCTGCTGGCGGATCACGAGCTGAACGTTTCCGCCTTCGCGGTGCGGGTGGTGGCCTCGGGCGGCGCCAGCCTCGCCGCCTGCGTCTCGGCCGGGCTCGCCGCCCTGTCCGGCCCGCGGCATGGCGGCGCGAGCGTGGCGGCGGCGGCCCTGCTGCGGGATGCGGCGTCACGCGGCGTGGCGGCCGCGGTCGCGGCGCGGCCGGGGCGGGCGCTGCCGGCCTTCGGCCATCCGCTCTATCCCGATGGCGACCCGCGCGCCGCCCTGCTGCTGGCGCGGTTGCCGCCGGACCCGCTGCGCGACGCGCTGGCGGCGGCGGCGGAAGCAGCGTCCGGCCAGGCGCCGAATATCGACTTCGCGCTGGCCGCCGCCTGCCGCGCCCTCGGGCTGCCGGAAGCGGCGGCCCTCGTCATCTTCGCGGTGGCGCGCGGCGCCGGCTGGATCGCGCATGCGCTGGAACAGCGGGCGGAGCCCCGGCTGATCCGGCCGCGGGCGGAGTATGTCGGGCCGCGCCCCGCATTCTGAACTGACCCGTTCAGTCCGATCGCATGATGGCGCCACGTTGCATGCGTTCAGCGCATGTCGGCCAGGAGGACGTCGCGATTGCTGCACCGCGAAGAAGCGCATATTCCTTGCTTCACCGACGGCGAG
>DASYDR010000383.1:0-9453 GCA_036499545.1 Roseomonas sp.
CCGATCCGATCGAGCCGATCGGCGAAGCCATCCTGCGTGAAGCGGGGCATGAGCTGGTGCCCGCCACCGCCTATGGACCCGATGCCATGCGCGCGCTGGTCGCCGATGCGGATGCGGTGATCGTGCGGCAGAAGCTGCCGGACGATATCGCGACGCACGGCCCGCGCCTGCTCTGCGCCGTGCGCCATGGCGTCGGCGTCGACATGATCCCGGTCGAGCACTGCACGGAGCAGGGCGTCATCGTCGCCAATGTGCCGGGCGCCAATGCCGATGCGGTCGCGGAATTCCTGGTGGCGCAGATGCTGGCGGCAGCGCGGCATGCGGAATGGATGCATGCGCGGCTGCTGGACACCGGCTGGGGCCAGGCGCGCCAGCGCAGCGCCGCGGCGACCGAGCTGACCGGCAAGACGCTCGGCATCATCGGCATGGGCGCGATCGGGTCGCGGCTGGCGGAAATCGCCGGGCTCGGCTTCCGGATGCGCGTGCTGGGCCATCGCCGCGGCGATACGCCGATGCCGGCGCCGGCGCGGAAGGCCAGCCTGGCGGAGATGTTCGCCGAGAGCGACTACATCGCGCTGGCCTGCCCGCTGACGCCGGAAACCAAGGGCCTGGTCGGCGCCGACCTGCTGGCGCGCATGAAGCCCAATGCCTGGCTGCTGAACGTCGCGCGCGGCCCTGTCGTGCAGGAAGCGCCGCTGGTCGAAGCGCTGCGCGACCGGCGTATCGGCGGCGCCGCGCTGGATGTGTTCTGGGAACAGCCGCTGCCGGCGGATCACCCGCTGCGCGCGCTGGACAATGTCCTGCTTTCCCCGCACGCCGCCGGCATCACCCAGGAAGCGGCGACGGTCACCAGCCGCGTCGCGGCCGAGGAGGTGGTGCGCATCCTGGCCGGGCAGCAGCCGCAGAACTTCATCAATCCGGACGCCTGGCCGGCCGCGCAGGCGCGCCGGGCGGCACTTGGCCATAACTGAGGAGGCGCGCCATGAAGATCACCCATGTCCAGGCCGCCTGGTGCCATGTGCCGATCCCCTATGAGCGGCAGCATGTCAGCGATTTCGGCCGTGTCACCAGCTTCGATTCGGTCATCACCCGGATCGAGACCGATACCGGCCTGACCGGCTGGGGCGAGAGCAAGGCGGGTGTCGGCAGCGCCGCGGCCTGCGCCGGCCTGGCCGCCATCATCAACTTCGACTACGCGCCGCTGCTGCTGGGGCAGGATCCGCGCGACATCTCCCGCCTCTGGGACGTGATGTACAATACCCCCCGCGAAGGCTACGCGGTGGCGGAAGGCCATGTGCTGCCGCAGCTCGGCCGGCGCGGCCTGTCGGTCTCCGCCATCGCCGGCGTCGATACCGCGCTCTGGGACATCCTGGGCAAGTCGCTCGGCGTGCCCATCTGGCGGCTGCTCGGCGGCCGCCGGGCGGAGCGCATGCCGGCCTATGCCTCCGGCGGCTGGGCCGACGCCGACAATATCGGCGCGCAGCTGCAGGGCTATTGCGACAAGGCCGGCTTCCGCGCGGTGAAGATGCGCGTCGGCATCATGGACGGCTCCCCCGCCCGATCCGCCGCCCGTGTGCGCGCCGCCCGCAAGACGCTTGGCCCCGATATCAGGCTGATGGCCGATGCGCATGGCACCTGGACGGTCGCCGAGGCCAAGGCCTTCTGCCGCATGGTCGAGGATTGCGACCTGTTCTGGTTCGAGGAACCGGTGAGCGCCGACGACAAGCAGGGCCAGGCCGAGGTCCGCCGTTCCAGCGCGGTCCCGATCAGCAGCGGGGAGAGCGAGTTCACCCGCCACGATTTCCGCGAGCTGGCGGAGCTGCGCGCCGCCGATGTGCTGCAGCCCGACCTGGCGATCGCCGGCGGCATCACGGAAGGCCTGCGCATCGGGGCCATCGCCAGCGCCTTCAACCTGCGCCTGGCGCCGCATCTCTGGTCCGGCGCGCCCGCCTTCGCCGCCGGGCTGCATCTGGCGGCGAGCCAGAGCGCGGGTTTCATCCTGGAGTACTCGCTCGGCCACAATCCGATGCTGCATGATCTGATCGAGGAGGACTTCCCGGTGCAGGACGGCATGGTCGAGATCCCCGACCGCCCCGGCCTCGGCATCACCGTCCGTCCCGAATTCCTGGAGAAATACGGCCGCAAGAGCTGACGATCGCCATCACACAGGGAGGAAACGCAATGAACATGAGGGCTCTCTACGCCGCGCTGGTCGCGGCGCTTGCCGCGTTGCCCATCGCGGCGCAGGCGGAGGATGCCTTCCTGCGACGGGAGGTGCGCTTCCTGAACGCCTTCGCGCCCGGCGGCACCTCCGACATTCTGGGCCGCATCCTGGCCGACCAGCTGTCGCAGCAGGTCGGCCAGCGCGTGGTGGTGGAAAACCGCACCGGCGCCGCCGGCGTGATCGCGACGCAGGAAGCCGCGCGGGCCGCGCCCGACGGCCACACCATCCTGCTCGGCTCCATGGGCATCATGAGCATCACGCCGCAGATGCAGACGGTGCCCTATGACGTCGATCACGACCTGACGCCGATCGTCAATGTCGCCTCGGTCTACAACATCCTGGTCGCCAACCCGAACGGCCCGATCCACACATGGCAGGATCTGGCCCGCATCGGGCGGGAAAGGCCGGGCGCCCTGAGCTGCGCGACGGTCGGGCCCGGCTCCTCCCAGCAGCTGTCTTGCGTGTTGTTCCAGTCCCTGACCGGGGCCCGGTTCGAGCAGGTTTCCTATCGCGGCGGCACCCCCGCCATCCTCGACATCACCGCCGGCCGGGTCGAGATCATGTTCGGCAACATGCCCGAATATCTGGGCCAGATCCGCGCCGGCGGGCTGCGTGCCGTGGCCTATGGCGCGCCGGCAGCCTCGCCCCTGATGCCGGAACTGCCGGTGATCTCGCGCCAGGGCCTGGCCGATTTCGTCATCAACAACTGGTTCGGCGTCGTCGGGCCGGGCCATATGAGTCCGGAGCTGGTGGCGCGCTGGAATGCCGAGATCAACCGCGCCATGCAGGCGCCGGAGGTCCAGCGCCGCTTCGTGGAGAACGGGCTGCAACCGCTGGGCGGCACGCAGCAGGCCTTCATCGACCAGATCCTGGCGGACCGCGCGAAATGGGGCCGCGTGATCCGTGAGCACAATATCCGGGCCGAGTAGCACCTTGCGCACATGTTACGCCGAGGCCGTGATTTCGGCGTGACATGCGGGTGCCGCGCGCTTCCCACCGTTTGGCGCTGTCTTTATATCCTGGCAGCGTAACACATTCGGGGAATGTCTCCATGCTGCGTCGTGCCGCGCTCTCGCTGTGCGTGATCCTTGCTTCCAGCGCCGTCGCCCTGGCGCAAAAGTCGGATCCCTCGGGCCCGTCCGGCCCCAGCGGCAACCCGACCTTCCAATTGTCGAACACCACGCCGAACGTGGTGAACAACGTCTATGCCTCGCCCTCCTCGGAGAGCAACTGGGGCGAAGACCGGCTCGGCGCCAATGAGGTGATCGCGCCGCGCGGCACCCGCACCTTCAACCTGCCGGCCGGCGAATGCACCTATGACGTGCGCATCGTCTATCAGGGCGACGTCGCCGAGGAGCGCATGCGGGTCAATGCCTGCGCCGCCGGCGTCGTCATCATGCTGCCGATGGCCGGGCAGCGCCTGCGCTGATCGGCACCTGATCCGGGCCCGCCCAGGTGGTCGCACCTGGGCGGGCTCCCTCCATACCAGCCGCACCCCGGCAGCACGGATCCGTGGCGGCAAGCGCGCCGCGTCGAGAATGACGCGGCGGCTGCTGCCGCCTGGCGGTCAGCGCAGCGGGAAGCCCAGCGCTTCGATCGCCGCGCGCATCCGGTCGCGCCCGGACAGCGCCTTCAAGGTGCCGAGCCGCTGGATAACCCGCTGCGTCCAGCCGGCCGGGCCCATGCCGTTCCGCTCCGAGAATTCGGACAGACGCTTGTCGAATTCGTGCCGCGCATCCTGTTCGCCCTCGGTCGAATAGGTCTCCCGGTGCACCACCACGCTCTGCGGCAGCCGCGGCTTCACCTGACCCTCCATGCCCGGCAGCGGGTAACCGACGCAGAGGCCGAAGACGCCCATCACCTGCGGCGGCAGGCCGAGCAGCTCCGCCACGCGCACCGGGTTGTTGCGGATCGCGCCGATATAGACGGTGGACAGGCCGAGGGATTCCGCGGTGAGCACCGCGTTCTGCGCCGCGAAGGCAGCGTCCAGCGCCGCGACCAGGAAGGATTCCATGAAGGGCTGGCCGGCCAGTTCCGTCTTCTCCTGCTCCGCCAGGCGGGCGTTGCGGGAGGCATCGGCCAGGAACACCATGAACAACGGCGCCTGCAGGATGTGCTTCTGGTTGAAGGCAATCTCGGACAGTGCCTGCCGGGTCTCCATATTGTCGACGGTGACCACCGACCAGGTCTGCAGGTTGGAGCTGGTGGCCGCCGACTGCGCCGCTGCGATCATGGTCTCGAACGTGCCGGCCGGCACCGGATCCGGCCGGTAGCCACGCACCGAACGGTGCGCCAGCAACAGGTCCAGCGCCGCATTCCAGGGGCCGGCCGGCAGGCCGGGATCGGCGCCGTAGCGGGCCGCCAGGGCGCGGGCGCGGGTATCCGCGACGGGATTCGATCCATCCATGGACTGCAGACTCCTCGAGAAATGGCGCAGGGGTGCTTTGCATGACAGGTTCGGCGGGAAGCGTCCGGGGCGCAAGCCCATCCCCGATGCCTTGAAATTCTTGCAAGCGGCGCCGGCCGGACGGCAGGCTCCGTCCCGGATGATCACACCGGCACTCGCCATCGCAGGGCTGCGCACGGAATTCCGCATCGGCGGGGCCTGGCACCCGGCGGTCAGCGACCTGTCCCTCGACCTCATGCCCAATGAGACCCTGGCGCTGGTCGGCGAAAGCGGCTGCGGCAAGAGCGTGACCGCGATGTCGGTGATGGGCCTGATCCGTCCGCCTGCCGGCCGCGTCACCGCCGGGCGCATCCTGCTGGAAGGGCGCGACATCGCCGGGCTGCCGGAATCGGCCCTGGAAGCCGTGCGCGGCAACCGCATGGCGATGATCTTCCAGGAGCCGATGACGGCCCTGAACCCGGTGATGACGGTGGGCGACCAGGTGGCGGAAAGCCTGCGCATCCATCGCGGCCTGTCGCGCGCCGCCGCGCTGGATCGCGCCCGCGCCCTGTTCGAGGAGGTGAAGATCCCCTCCGCCGCCGCGCGCCTCGGCGAATATCCGCACCAATTCTCAGGCGGCATGCGGCAGCGGGTGATGATCGCGGTGGCGCTGGCCTGCGACCCCGCGGTGCTGCTGGCCGATGAGCCGACGACGGCACTCGACGTCACCATCCAGGCGCAGGTGCTGGGGCTGCTCGCCGATCTGCGCGCCCGGCACGGCATGGCGGTGCTGTTCATCACCCATAATCTCGGCGTCGTCGCGCAGATCGCCGACCGGGTCGCGGTGATGTATGCGGGCCAGATCGTGGAGCAGGGGCCGGTCGGCGCCATCTTCGCCCGGCCCGCGCACCCCTATACCCGCGCCCTGTTCGCCGCGATCCCGCGCCTCGACCGGCCGGACCAGGCACTGGCCGCGATCGGCGGCCGGGTGCCGCCGCTGGACGCCATGCCGGAAGGCTGCCGCTTCGCGCCCCGCTGCCCGCTGCGACGCGCCGGCTGCGACGCGCCGCAAAGCCTCGATCCCCTGTCGGAGGACCACGCCGTGCGCTGCCATGTTGCTGCCCATGCTTGACCCCACTGGCCGCGTCGCGCTGGTCAGCGGCGCTTCCCGCGGCATCGGCCGCGCCGTCACGGAACGGCTGCTGGCGGCCGGCTACGCCGTCTCCGCCGCGCTGCGCGATCCGTCGCGGCTGCCCGACGCGCCGAACCTCCACCGGCAACACTACGAGGCGGAGGAGGAAGGCGCGGCCGAAGCCTGGATCGCCGCCGCCCATGCCCGCTTCGGCCGCATCGACGCGGTGGTGAATGCCGCCGGCATCAACCCGGTCTGGCGCGCCCTGGACGCCGATGAGAGCGCGCTGGACGCCATGCTGCGGGTGAACGTGAAGGCGCCGCTGCGCGTGGTACGCGCCGCCTGGCCGCATCTGGTCGCCTGCGGCGACGGGCGGATCGTCAACATCGCCTCCCTCTCCGGCAAGCGGGTGCGCAACCCCAATGCCGGCTACGCCATGTCGAAATTCGCGCTGATTGCCGCCACCCACGCGCTGCGGCGGGAAGGGTGGGAGCACGGGATCCGCGCCAGCGCCTTCTGCCCCGGCTTCGTCGCCACCGACATGACCCTGGCCGCCGATTTCCCGCGCGACCGCATGAGCCAGCCGCAAGATGTCGCGGTGCTGATCGAAACCTTGCTGCGCCTGCCCGGCAACGCGGTGATGGCGGAAATGCTGGTGAATTGCCGGCTGGAGGACATGCTGTAGGTCCTTGGCGCTCGGCGCGCTTGTATTGGGCGGGCGGCGCGATGTACCGCTGAAGGATGGCGATGCCGGACGCTTCGCGAAGACGATGCGCCGGACAGGGATGGATGCGGACGCGGCCGAACAGGGCTCGCTTCAGGAGGGCATGGGGCATGTGGGACTTCGCCAGGACCGCGCGGGTGCTGCTGCTGGCCGGATGCACGGCGCTTGCCGCGCCGGCGGCGATGGCGCAGCAGGCACCGACGCTCAGGGTCGGCATGGCGGCGCAGGATGTCGGGCGGCTCGACCCGCATTTCGCCGTCTCCACCATCGACCGTGTCGTGGTGGCCTGGATGTTCAACGGCCTGGTCCGCTTCCCGCCCGGGTCCATCAACCCCGCGGAGATCCAGCCCGACCTGGCCGAGCGCTGGGAAACGAGCGCGGATGGCCGCACCTGGACCTTCCATCTGCGCCACGGCGTCCGCTTCCATGGCGATTTCGGGGAGCTGACCGCCGATGATGTGGTGTTCAGCATCCGCAAGGCGGCGACCGCCGCGACCAGCGCCTTCTCCGCCGATTTTCGCGCCATCGAGGCGGTGGAAGCGGTCGACCCCTACACCGTGCGCATCCAGCTGCGGGAGAATATCCCGAGCCTGCTCGGCCTGCTGACCAATTACTCCGGCGGCTACATCGTCTCCCGCCGCGCCGTCGAACAGCGCGGCGCCGATTTCGCCCGCGCCCCGATCGGCACCGGCCCCTTCGCGCTGGACCGGGTGACCCCGAACCAGAGCGCCGAGCTGGTCGCACATGCGGCCTATTTCCGCGGCGCGCCGCAGATCGGGCGCATCAGCTACCGCTTCATCCCTTCCGACGCATCGCGCGATCTCGCCTTCCAGAACCGGGAGCTCGATCTCAATTACGGCCGCGCCGACCAGACCTGGGTGACCCGCACCCGCGCGCTGCCGAACGTCACGGTCGATGTGTTCGAGCCGGCGGAGCTCACGATCCTCAACCTCAACACCTCCATCCCGCCCTTCAACGACATCCGCATCCGCCGTGCCCTGGCCCATGCCATCAACCGGCCGGAGATGGTGCGCTGGCGCGGGCCGGACGTTTCGCGCGAAGGCCAGTCCGTCGTGCCGCGCGGCTATCTCGGCTTCACCGCCGATAATGGCCTGCCGCAATTCGACCTGGCGCGCGCCCGGGCACTGCTGGCCGAAGCCGGCCATCCGAACGGCATCACCATCCGCGTCATCCACACCCAGCTGCCGGAAATGCTGACCGGCATGCAGGTGATCCAGCAGCAGCTGCGCCGCGCCGGCATCACGCTGGACCTGCAGGTGGTCGAGCACGCGACCTTCCACCAGCAGATCCGGCAGAACCTGTCGCCGCTGGTCTACTACGCGGCGGCGCGCTTCCCGATCGCCGATATCTACCTGACCCAGTTCTTCCACAGCCGCAGCATCGTGCAGACGCCGACCGCGGTGACCAATTTCTCCCATTGCAACCAGGCCGATGCCGAGATCGACGCCGCCCGCGTCAGCACCGACCCGCAGGAGCAGCTGCGCCTTTGGGCCGAAGCGCAGCGCAAGCTGATCGCGGAGGTCTGCGCCGTGCCGGTGATCGAGACGCTGCTGGTCTTCGCCCGCCGCAACACCCTGGACTACGGCTATGAGCTGCGCGGCAGCATGAGCCTCGGCCCGCTGATCACCGAGACCACCCGGTTGCGGTGACCATGGCGGGCTTCATCCTGCGCCGGCTGCTGGCGGCGCTGCCGACGCTGTTCGCGGTGCTGACGCTAGTCTTCGTGGTGGTGCGCATCGTCCCGGGCGATCCGGCGCTGGTGATTCTGGGCGACCAGGCAACGCCGGAGGCAGCGGCCGCGGTGCGCGCGCGGCTCGGTACCGACCAGCCGCTCTGGCGGCAATACGTCAGCTTCCTCGGCGCCGCCGCGACCGGCGATTTCGGATCGAGCATGGTCACCAACCGTCCGATCCTGGCCGAGGTCGGTGCCGTGCTGCCGCACACCATCGACCTGACCCTGGCCTCGATGCTGATCGGCATCGTGGTCGGCGTGCCGGCCGGGATCTGGGCCGCGCTCCACCGCAACCGCGCCATCGATGTCGCGGCGCGGCTGCTGTCGCTGCTCGGCCTGTCCTTCCCGGTCTTCGTCTCCGGCATCTACCTGCTGCTGCTGTTCTCCCTGCATTGGCGCTGGTTCCCGGTGATCAGCAATGCCGATCTCGATGATCCGCTCGACCGGCTGCACAAGGTGCTGCTGCCGGCCGTGGCCCTTGGCCTGACCATGGCGGCCTACATCACCCGGGTCACCCGCGGCGCCATGCTGGCCAGCCTTTCGGAGGACTATATCCGCACCGCGCGGGCCAAGGGCGTGCCCTGGCGGCGCGTGGTCTGGGTGCATGGGCTGCGCAACGCCTCGATCCCGATCGTCACCGTGGTCGGGCTCTACGTCGGCATCCTGATCGGCAATTCCGTGCTGACCGAGATCGTCTTCAATCGCCCCGGCCTCGGCAAGGTCATCGTCGGCGCGCTGAACCAGCGCGACTACACGATGCTGCAGGGGCTGATGGTGATCTACTGCTTCCTGATCGTGGTGGTGAACCTGATCACCGACCTGCTCTACGGCGTCATCGACCCGCGGGTGAAGCAGGCATGAGCGCCGCCGCCGAGGCCGGACCCGCTCCCCGGCGCGGTGCCGGCTTCCGGCGCGCGCTGGCCCGGGCGCGCGGCAACCCGACGACGACGATCGGCGCGGTCGTGACCCTGCTGATCGTGCTGGGCGCCGTGCTGGCACCCTGGATCGCGCCCTTCGACCCGGCCGAGCAGAACATCATCGACCGGCTGCAGGGACCAGGCGGCGACTACCTGCTGGGCACCGACCAGTTCGGCCGCGACGTCCTCTCCCGCCTGCTGTTCGGCGCGCGGATCTCGCTCATGGTCTCGCTCGGCGCCATCGCCGCGGCGATGGTCGCGGGCGGCACCATCGGCATGGTCAGCGGCTATATCGGCGGCCGTGTCGACCTGATCAC
>DASYDR010000384.1:0-25901 GCA_036499545.1 Roseomonas sp.
CCGCGACCACCAGTGCGAGCAGTGTCGCCTGCACGATCGCCAGCAGCACGGAGGCGAGGCGCTCATCGATGGCACGGCGTTCATAGCTCAGCAGGATGGCGCCTTCGACTTCGCCGAAGCCGTTGGTGATCGCCACCGCGACGCCGTAGCGGGCGCCGAGGCGGAAGCGCCAGGGATCGGTGTCGCGGCGGCCTTCCAGCGCGGCCGCCGGCGCCGGCGCGTTCAGGTTCTGCCGGTCGGTGTCGAACAGCACGATGCCGGTGGCATCGACGATGCTGAGTTCGGCGATCAGCGGTTCCGCCGCGCGGCTGCGTTCCAGCAGCGACTGGGCGCCGGGCACGCCCGCCAAGCGCACGCCGAGCGCCAGGCTGTTCTCCACCGTGTCACCCAGGTCGCTGACCAGGATGCTGAGCACCCGTGCCTGCTGTTCCTGCAGCACGCGTTCGAACTTCAGGTAATTGAGGCCGGCGGCCAGGGTGCAGCCCACCACCAGCATGGCGGCCAGCACGCCGCCAAGTCGGGTCGCGAAGGACAGGCTGCCGGTCACGCCGCGCGATCCCGCGCGGCATGGCCGGCGGGTGTGGCGAAGGCTTCCTCCAGCAGCTGGGCATAGTCCCACGCATTGGCGACCGGCACCGGCAGGGATGCGAAATCCGCGGCCGAGGGGAAGTGGAAATAGGCGCCGCCAGTGGGCTGGCGCGCGGCATCGGGCGTCAGGCCGCGCGCCAGGGCGCTGGCCGCGCCGGCGGCGATGCGGACGCCCCCGCGATAGAGCGCGGCGGTATGGCCCATCAGCGACCGGGTGGGATCGAAGGGCACGCGGGCGATGCCGAGCACCGGGCCGGTGTCGATGCCGCGATCGACCATGTGCACGGTGCAGCCGAGTTCCTTCTCGCCGTGCAGGATCTGCCAGAAGGGCGCGAAGAGGCCGCGATAGCCCGGCAGCATGCCGGGATGGACGTTGATGATGCCGCGCGGCACGGCATCGATCACCCGCTGCGGGAAGATCAGGCTGAAGCGGGCGGAGACGACGATGTCGGGGCGGAACTCCAGCAGCGTGCGGGCGCCGCCATCGGCGCGCAGGTCCGCCAGCGGCACCCAGGCATCCGGGTGCGGCAGGCCCGGCGTGTCCGGCTGCTGCGCCGCCAGCGCGTCGATCGCGACGTCACGCTCCAGCAGCTTCATCAGCCGCAGCGCCGGCACCGCGTTCTCCGCGTCGCGCGTCTTCACGCTGCAGAAGAAGCGAAGCTGCGCGAACCCCAGCGTCGAGGCCAGGATACGGGCGGCGAGAAGTCCGTAGATGTCCTTCTTCACACAAATCGCGATCCGCATGCGACCTCCGTGGCACGCGCGGCGGCAGTGGCGCCGGCGGCAGGATGATGTAGCTGGCATAGTCACGGGCCACGCTGCCGCGCCCCATGCCGCGGTGATTAGGGGCGCATACCTTTAGGCATCGCTAACCGTGATCCTCCTAGAAGAGACGCGGATCGGTGGAACCGGGCGATTCGATATTCACCCTGGGCGCGATCGCCCGCGGGGAATTCGCCGCCGCGCGCGAACGCCGAATGTTTCGTTCAACGCGATACTGCTCTAGGGTTCGCGCATCGTCCAGGGGCCGAAGCATGTCAGCCGACGCAGAGCAGAGCGCGCCAGGCGCGGACGATGTGGCCACGCCGCCGCGCGTCATCGCCGAACGCTACGAGGTGCGCGACCTGATCGGTCGCGGCGCCTTCGGTGAGGTGTTCGAGGTCTATGACCGGCGTCTCAGTCGCCTGGTCGCACTGAAGACCATGCCGATCGGCCCGGCGACCGATGCCCGGGCCGCGGACGACCTGCAGCGTTTCTACCAGGAAGCGCAGTCGGTCGCGCGGCTGTCCCACCCCGGGATCGTCACCGTGCATGATTTCGGCGAAGCCAAGGACTTCGCCTGGATCGTCATGGAGCTGGTGATCGGCGAGACGCTGAAAGCGGTGCTCGACCGCCGGGAGCGCCCGCCGCTGGCGGAGACGGTGCGCGTCATCTGCGCATTGCTGGACGCGCTGCAATATGCGCATGGCCGCGGCATCGTGCACCGCGACGTGAAGCCCGCGAACATCCTGCTGGTGCTGAGCGCCGAGGACGGGCTCGGCGAGGTGCGGCTGGCGGATTTCGGCATCGCCCGCATCGGTGACTCCAACCAGACCGTCGTGGGCCAGATGGTCGGCACGCCGGCCACCATGTCGCCCGAGCAGCTGCGGGGCGAACAGGTCGATCGCCGGGCGGATCTCTGGTCGGTCGGCGTCATTCTCTATGAAATGCTGACCGGCGCGCGGCCCTTCGCGGGCGGCGTGCCGACCATCTTCCACAATATCCTGACGCAGCAGCCGGCGCCGCCTTCGGGGGCCGGCGGCGTGCCGTCGGGCTTCGATGCCGTGATCGCGACCGCCCTGGCGAAATCGGCCGCCGACCGGTACCCGGACGCCATGGCGATGGCGGACGCGATCCGGGCCGCCGCCGCCGGCGTGATGCCGGAGGCATCGGCCTCGGCATTGGCGGCACTGCCGCTGCCGGGGCTGGATGCCTCCGGCTCGCCGCTGGATGACGCCACCGTCAAGCTCCCTTCCCCGATGGCGCTGCCGGTTGCCAGCCGCGCCGCGCCGCGATCCGGTGCCGGCCGGAACCTCGCGATCGGCTTCCTGCTCGGGCTGCTCTGTGGCGGCGGCGCCGTCTATCTCTGGATGACGCAGGCCACCGCGCGGGCCGCGGCGATACCGGCCGCGATCGCGGCGGCGGTGGCGCCGCAGGATGCGGCGGCGGACAAGACCGAGGCCGCATCGCCGCCACCCGTGCCCGCCGTGGCGGAGGCGGCGCCGGAGCCGCCCAAGACCACGCCTTCGGTGCAACTCGCGGCCGATCTGATCGCGCGGGAGCCGCCGGCCATGGCGGCGCCGGCGCCCTTGCCGGGCCTGCCCCTGGCGCCATCGGCGCCGGCGGGGAGCATCGTGCCGCCACCGCCGGATGCGCCGCTGGCGGCGCCGGGGCTGATCGCCGTTCAGCCACCGCCGCCGCCGCTGACCACCATCGCCCCGGTGATGCGCGGGGCACCCTTGCCGGCGCCGGATCTGGCGGTGACCGTGCCCGCGCCGGCCCCTGCACCGGCCCCGGATGCGGCCCTGACACCGTCGGAGCCGCAGGCGACCCGGCGGCCGCTGCCGCCAGCCGCCGCCATCCCGATGGAGCCGGCGCCACCGACGGTAGCGCCCGCTGTGAACGAAGCCGCCGCGCCGCCCCCGTCCGCACCGGCGGCACCCGAACCGGCCATGCCAGCGGCACCGGCACCGCCCGCCGCACGCGAAGCCGCTGCACCCGCGCCTGCGCCCCTGGCACGCGAACCGGCCATGGAAGTTGCGCCGGCATCGCCCGTCGCGCGCGAAGCCGCGGCGCCGGCGCCTTCGGCACCCGAACCGGCTGCGCAAGCGGCGCCGGCGCTACCCGCCACGCGCGCGGCCGCTGCACCGCCGCCATCCGCTCCCGCGCCCGAGCTGGCCACGCAAGTGGCGCCGGCACCGCCCGCCGCGAGCGAAGCCGCTGCGCCGCCACGGCCCGCGCCCCCGGCATCCCGGCCGGCTCTGCCGGCGGCACCTGCGCCGGCGCCCCAGGCGCCCGGCCCGGCCACCGCCGCCCGCAGGCCCGTCCCGCCACCCGCCGCGGCGGTGGTGGCGCCTGCCGTATCCGCGCCGGGCGCCGCGGCCGCAGCTGGGCGCTGCACCCCGGCGCAGGTCACCGCCCGCAGCGGCAGCCATCCGGGCTTCGGCCGCATCGTCTTCCAATGGCGCGTCGCCGCCGATTACGCGGCGAGCCAGGATGGGACCGTGCTTCAGCTCCGCTTCTCGGGACCCGGCTGCCTGCCGCCGGTCGATCGCCTGGCGCTGCCGCGCAATGTGCTGGCGCTGCAGCCGGAGGCGGATGGCAGCGCGCTGCGGATCGAGCTCGCGCCCGGCACCCGCGCCGAATATTACCGCCTCTCCGCGGGGCGCATCGTCATCGACATCCGCGACGGCGGCTGAACCAGGCGATCCTCATGCCGGCCGGCCTGTCGGCTGGCCTGGCCTGAGGGTCCTTGTCCGGTCCGCGATCGCCCAGCGGCGTCGCGCGCAATGCCGCACCAAGGACAGCGGCGCAGCGGGCAGGCCCGGCGGTATCAGGCCGCCGCCGGTACGATGCGGCCATCTTCCATGCTGACGATGCGATCGGCGATGTCGAGGATGCGCGGATCGTGCGTCACCAGCAGGATCGGCGCGCCCCGCTTCTTCGCCAGGTCGCGCAGCAGATGCACCACCTCCTGCCCCGACTGCTTGTCGAGTGCCGCGGTCGGCTCATCCGCCAGGACCAGCCCGGGATCGGCGGCCAGCGCGCGCGCCACCGCGACGCGCTGGCGCTGCCCGCCGGAAAGATGCGCCGGCAGCTTCTCGATATGATCCGCGAGGCCCACTGCTTCGAGCAGCGCATCGGCCCGGAGCAGCCGGTCGCGCTCCGTCATGCCGGCCTGCATCTCGAGTGCCATGGCGACGTTCTGCCGTGCGGTCAGGAAGCCGAGCAGGTTGTGGTTCTGGAAGATGAAGCCGATGCGCTGGCGCAGCGCGACGCGCATGGCCTCGCTGGCGCCGGCGAGTTCCTGGCCCAGCACCCGCGCCGATCCGTCCTGCATGGTACGCAGCGCGCCGATCAGGGTCAGCAGCGTGGTCTTGCCGCTGCCGGACGGGCCGGTCAGCAACACGATCTCGCCCGGCGCCACATCCAGCGCCACGTTGCGCAGCACCGGCCGGCGCAGCTCGCCCTCCCCGAAGGCATAGGTGATGTCGCGCAGCGCGACCGGGGTATTGGTGGCGGAGAGCATCAGAACATATCCGCCGGATCGGCATCGCGCAGCTTGCGCACGGCCAGCACGCCGGCGATGCCGCACATGCCGAGGATGAGGCCGAAGACAGTCAGGCCGCGCTCCAGCTCCATGCGCAGCGGCAGGAAGGTCGCCTGGCCGATCAGGTTGTAGAGCCAGGTGGAGACGAACAGGCCCGGGATGAAGCCGAGCACCGCCAGGATCGCGGCCGCGCCCAGCACCACCCGGGTCAGATAACCCTGGGAAAAGCCGATCGCCTTCAGCGTCGCGTATTCGCGGATGTGGTTGGCGATGTCGGAGAACAGGATCTGGTAGACGATCACCATGCCGACGATCAGCCCCATCAGGCTGCCGAAGGCGAAGATGAAGCCGATCGGCGTCGCATTGTCCCAATAGGCGCGCTCATGCGCCACCAGCTCGGCATAGGTCAGCACCATCACGTCGTGCGGCAGGATGGCGCGCAGCCGCTGCTGGGCCGCGGCGACATCGGCGCCGGGCTGCAGGCGGATGGTGACCAGGTCGGTCATTGCCGGGTTGCGGCCGATGATGCGGCGGAAATTCAGCTCCGACATCACGACATTGCCGTCGGCGCCGAAGCTGGCGCCGATCTCGACGAGGCCGACCACGCGCATGTCGCGGTTGCCGACCTGCACCTGGAACGGGCCGTCGCGCCCGAACATCGCGGCCACCGGGCCGAATTCCGGGCGGGACCGGCGATCGAAGGCGAGCGTATCCGGCTGTTTCAGGGCATCGATCAGCGGGCGCAGGCCGGGCAGGTCCATGGCGCCCGATTCCGTGTCGAAGCCGATGAGCTGCACCGCGCGGCGGGTGCCGGTCGCCGGATTCCGCCAGGTGGACTGGAACAGATAGACCGGCACCGCCTGCCGCACCTCCGGCAGCGCGAGTGCCTGCCAGGCACGCACCCGCGGCAGGGGTTCCGGCCGGAAGGATGCGGTGGTCAGGGGATGGATCAGGAACAGCTCCCCCTGCATGGCCGACATCACGGCGGATGCGCTTTCGAACAGCGCGGCCCGGAAGCCGAGCTGCATGAAGACCAGCACGCAGGCGAAGACGACGCCGGCGACCGCCGAGATCAGCCGCGCGCGCTCGGCGCGCAGCTGCCGCCAGGCCAGGCGCACCGGCAGCAGGATGCGCGGGCCCGGGCCCGGCCCGCGCCGTGGCGCGGGCGGTGGCGCGGATGACGGCGCCTGCCCGTTGCATTCCGGCGCCCAAGGCAACAGGCGCGGGGCCGTGCGGCGGATTGCGTTCATGGCCGGATGGCCACCTGCACCTGCATGTTGGACCGCCGCTCCAACGCCTGGCGCGCCGTCGCATCCAGCGCCAGCCGCACCGCGACGGTGCGGGCGTCGACGGCGGCGATGGGATCGGTCGCCGCCTGCGGCGCGCGGCGCACCTGCCAGCCGATCTCCCGCACCGTGGCGGCGAAGCGCCGGCTTTCGCCGGGGATCAGGATCTCGGCCGGCGCGCCGAGCCGGATGCGCGGCAGGTCGGTCTCGTAGACATCGGCCACGACGTCCAGGTGGGAAAGGTCGCCGATCTCCATCACCCCGTCATCGCCGATCCGTTCCCCGGTCCGAGAGACGATGCGCAGGACGGTGCCGGCGATCGGTGCACGCAGGCGCGAGAGCGCCGCATCCGCGCGCGCCTTGGCGACCGCGGCTTCGGCGCCGGCGAGTTCGGCCTCCGCGACGGTCACGTCTTCCGGCCGCGCGGTCAGCATGCGCTGCAGCGTGGCTTCGGCCTCTGCGCGTTCGGCGGCGGCGCGGGTGGCGGCGAAGCGCTGCCGCTCGGCGGCCGCGATGCCGCCGGCGCCGGACGGCACCAGGCGCTCGGCGCGCTCTGCATCGCGTTTCGCGATTTCCTCTGCGGCGGACAGCGCCGCGATCTGGGCGCGCTGGGCGGCGATATCCTCCGGCCGGCCGGCCGCGCGGATGCGCGCCAGACTGGCGCGGCGCTGGGCGAGATCGGCCTCGGCCTGGGCCAGCGTCGCGTCCTTCAGCGCCGCATCGCTGAATTCCGCCAGCAGGGCGCCCGCCTCGACCCGATCGCCCTCATCGACCAGCAGCCGGGCGATGCGCACGCCGCCGAAGGCGCCGGCGGCATGGGTCAGCTTCAGGATGCGGCTGGCGGGTTCGATATGGCCGAGCGCGCCCACGCCCTGGTCTGGCGCCACCCCGGGCAGCGCCGCGATCTGCGGCGGCGGGCCTTCCGGCGCCGCGCTGCCGCCATGCAGCAGTGCGGCGCCGCCGATCGCGGCGAGCACGGCGATGCCAAGAAGCAGCTTGTTGCGGCGGGTCATGGCGCTGGCTCCAGCAGACGCGTCAGTGCGGCGGCGATGCTGCGGCGTTCGTCTTCAGGAAGCGCGCGCAGGCGGAAGATCCGCCACATCAGGGCGCCATCGGCTGCGGCCATGATCGCCGCGCCATGGCCGGGGGGCAGCCCGTCCTGGGTGATGCCCCTTATGATATCCGCATAGATGGCCCGGACCGGATCGAGCAGCGCCGGATCGTGATGGAAGGCGGCCAGGTAGACGGCGGCCGCGCGTTCGTCGCGCTCGTCATAGGCGCAGGCCTCGTCGACGCCGAAGGCCCAGCCGATGGTCGCGCGCGCGATGCGTCCGGAGCCTTCCGGCTGCATGGCGACGCCCGCTTCGAACTCCGAGCGGAAATATTCGGCCAGGCGCTTCAGCGCGGCATCCAGCAGCGCCTCCTTGGAGGCGAAATGATAGAGCAGCCCGCCTTTCGACACCCCGGCCAGCCGTGCCGCGGCTGCGAGCGTCAGGCCGGAAACACCCTTGTCGTGCACCAGGGCTTCCGCCGCGTCGAGGATGCGGGTGCGGGCGTCGAGGGGTTTTTCCGGCGGGGCGGCGTCCATGCGTGGCTAACTATACCGTCCGGACGGTTTATCAAGCGGTGTTACATTCCAGGCTTCGCCGCTCGCGGGGATTCGATCCGTGATGTGTCCCCGGACAGGGATTTCGGCCAGCGCCGGTGGAACCACAGCCACTCACCCGGCCTTGCCCGGATCCAGGCTTCGATCCGGGCGTTGATCTGGGCAGTCAGTGCCGCCAGGTCGGCCGCCCGATCGCCGCTGTCGGGCAGGGGCAGCGGCGGCTCCGCCACCACCCGGAAGCGGCCCGGCCCCAGCCGTTCCACGCGGCCCGGCACCACCGGGCAGTGGAAGCGCAGTGCCAGCGCGGCGGGCGCCGCCGGCGTCATCGCCAGATGGCCGAAGAAGGGGGCGGCGATGCCGTCATTCATCTTCTGGTCGGCGAGCAGGCCGAGGATGCCGCCTTCCGCCATGTGCCGCAGCGCGCCCCGCGCCCCGGCCGCGCCCTTCGGGAACATCGGCCCGGCATCGCCGCGCAGCCGCGCCAGCATCGCGGCCACCCGGGGATTGTCCGGCGCCCGGTAGACCGCCCCCATGGTGATGCCGCGCGCCAGCAGCGCGCCAGGCAGCGCCTCCCAATTCGCCAGATGCGCCGAGACCATCAGGGCCGGGCCATGGCCCGGCAGATGCTCCGCCCCTTCGAGCGTGATCTGCAACCGCTGGAGATGCACGAGTTCCGCGACCGTGGCGCCGAGATTGGCCCAGGCGGCGCGCAGGATGGCCGGATGGTCCGCCGCGCGCTCCGGCAGGGCCAGGCGCAGATTGGCCAGGCCGCGCCGATGCGCCGGCAGCAGCGGCCCTAAGTTCCGGGCCAGCCAGGCGCCGAGGCGGGAGGCGAGGGCGACCGGGAAGACGGCGAAGAGGGTGAGGGCGAGGCGGGCGAGGAGGGCTTCGAAGACCCAGGAGAGACGGCGCCCCGGGGAGGGCGCCGCCGTCACGCCGGCTCCGCCACCCGCGCCACCAGCGGGTCGAGCAGCGCCTCCACCTGGGCGGGCGATTCCCATTCCAGCCGGACGCTGACCACCGTCACCTGGCTGCGGAAGGCCGGCGGGATGCGTACGAAATCCTTGCGCGTCGTCACCGGGATCGCCCTGAGCGCTTCCGCTTCCGCCAGGATTTCCCGCATGTCGCCGGAATCGAAGGGGTAGTGGTCGGCATAGCTCTGGCGCCCGGCCAGCACCGCGCCGGCTTCCTGCAGGGTCGCGAAGAACTTGCGCGGATTGGCGATGCCGCAGAAGGCGAAGACCGGCCGGCCGGACAACGTCGCGGCCTCCGGCCCCTGGGTCAGCCGGGCACGCAGGACCGGCAGGCCGGGCGGCAGCATGGCGAGCGCGCCATGCTCGTCCTCGCCGACCAGGATCGCGGCATGGCTGCGCGCGGCGGCGGCGGCCACCGGCTCCCGCAGCGGCCCGGACGGGATGACCCGGCCATTGCCGAAGCCGGAGCTGCCGTCGATCACCAGCAGCGACAGGTCCTTGGTCAGGGTCGGGTTCTGCAGCCCGTCATCCATGACGATGGCCTGGGCGCCTTTTTCGATCGCCAGCCGGGCGCCGGCGGCGCGATCGGCGCTGACGATCGTCGGCTGCGATGCGGCAAGCAGCAGGGCTTCGTCGCCGACATCGCGGCTGTCATGACCGGGGCCGACCACGAGGGGGCCCTTCATGCGCCCGCCATAGCCGCGCAGCAGGAAATGCGCGGCGATGCCGCGTTCCGCCAGGCGCTGGCCGAGATCGAGGGCGATCGTGGTCTTGCCGGCCCCGCCGGCCGTGGCATTGCCACAGCAGAGCACCGGCACCGGGCCTTTCCAACCCGGTCGCGCCATGCGACGGGCGGTCGACCGCGCATAGAGCGCGGCGATGGGAGAGAGGAGCAGCGGCAGCATTCCACCGCCGCCGCTCCAGAAATCTGGGGCGCGCATCAGGCTTCGACCGTAACCCGTCCTTCTTCGGTATCCTGCGCAGGCAGCAGCGGCAGCAATGCCGCGGCGACCCGCTCGGGCAGTTCCGCCTGTTGGGCGGCGACCTGGGCGGCCGCCCCGGCCATGGACCGCCCATCGTCGGGGTTCGATAGCACGGCGGCCACCCCTTCTGCCAGCGCGGCGGGCGAAGCCGCCACCCGGGCCACCCCGCCGGCGGCTTCCATCGCCGCCATGATCTCCACGAAGTTGTGCATGTGCGGCCCGGCGAGCAGCGGGCAGCCGAGGCGGCCGGCCTCCAGCGGGTTCTGCCCGCCATGCGGCACCAGGGATCCGCCGATCACCGCCACATCGGCCAGCCGGTAGAACAGGCCGAGCTCGCCGAGCGTATCGGCGATGTGGATGGCCGTCTGCGGCCCAGGCTCGGCCCCGGCCGCGCGGCGGCTCGCGGTGCCGAGCTCCTCCGCGATGGCGGCGCCACGCTCCGGATGGCGGGGAACGATGACCGTCAGCAGGGCCGGGTAGCGGGCGGCCAGCGCCTGGTGCGCCGCGGCGACCATCGCCTCCTCCCCCGGATGGGTGCTGGCGGCGAGCAGCACCGGCCGGCCGGCGGTCAGCGCGCGCAGATGGGCGAGCTTGGCGGGATCGGCCGGCAGCGGCTCGGCGGCGAATTTCAGGTTGCCGGGGGCGGTGACCGCCTGGCCGCTGAGCGCCGAGAGGCGGGCGGCGTCACCCGGAGACTGCGCCTGGATGACGCTGAAGCGGTGCAGCGTCTCCCGCGCCAGGCCGGGCAGCCAGGCCCAGCGCCGGGCGGAGCGGGCGGACATCCGGCCATTGACCAGCGCCATCGGGATGCCGCGGGCAGCGGCGGCGGCCAGCAGGTTCGGCCACAGCTCGCTTTCGACGAAGGCGCCGGCATCCGGGCGCCAGGCATCCAGGAAGCGCGCCGCCCAGATGGGCACGTCGATCGGCACGAAGCGGTGCAGCACCCGGGGCGCGATGTCGGCGGGCAGGCGCCGCGCCAGCAAGGTGGCGGAGGTGACGGTGCCGGTCGTCACCAGCACATGCAGCCCGGGCCGGCCGCGCAGCAGCACCGGCAGCAGCGGCAGGATGGACAGGGTCTCGCCGACGCTCGCGGCGTGGAACCAGAACAGCGGGCCGGGCGGGCGGATGGCATCCTCGCCGCGGCGCTCGCCCAGGCGTTCCACGATCTCCTTGCCGCGCTCGGCCCGGGCACGGAGATAGAGCGGCAGGATGGGGGCGGCCAGCGTCGTGGCGCCGCGCCAGAGCCAGGCGGCGATGCTCATGCCGCGGCGATCCAGGCATCGGCGGCGTCGCGGGCCGCGGTCAGCGCCGTACCGATCGCCGGCAGCGCCGCCTCGGCCCCGTCGCGGGCGACCGCGATCGGGGCGCCCAGCGCGATGACGCCGCGCGCGAAGGGCAGCGGGAACAGCATCCGGTCCCAGGACCGCATCACCTTCATCCGGCTGGTGACCGCGGCGCAGGGCAGCACCGGGGCGCCGGACGCGGCGGCCAGCTGCGCCACGCCCTGCGCCGGCTGGCGCCGGGGGCCGCGCGGGCCGTCCGGCGTGATGCCGAGGGTGCCGCCATCCCGCAGGCACCGCAGGCTGGCGCGCAGCGCCTGGGCGGCGCCGCGGCGGGAGGAGCCTTCGATGACCCCGGCGCCGAGCCGCGCGATGGCATCCGCGATCAGCCGCCCGTCGCGATGGGAGGAGATCAGCACCTTGACCTCCGGCGGCCGGTCGCCGGTGACCCGCACCAGCCCCAGCCGCCAGCAGGCGGCGAAGACCGCCAGGTGCTCGTGCCAGAAGGCCAGGATCATGCCCTGCCCGGCGGCGAGCGGCGCCGCGTGTTCGGGGTGCAGCACGGTCCAGCGCGTGGTGCGGGCGACCAGCCGCACATAGGCGACGACCAGCCGGACCAGCAGCGCCTGGACGGCCGGATGCTTGCCGAGCCGCTTCAACATGGGGTCCTGGACAAGGCGCGGGCGCCTCGGGGTGGTGACACCGGGTCTGCGATCCGTCGCGAAGGGGACGCGCCGAGGCGCGGGCCGGGGTGGAAGGGGCCGGGCGCGGCCGTCCGGGATGCCGGCTGCTTAGCACGCGCTGCCGGGACAGGCGAGACGGGCGGTAACAAACGCTCGCGCTTCCGTGATGGCGGCCCGGCATCCGCGCTGCCGGCCGTCCCGTAAGGAGGCAGCGGGACCGGACGGCTCCGCCGAAAAAACGGGGAGACCTTCGCATGCACCGTCACCTTCACGCGCCGCTCGCGGCCGTTCTGCTCGCCGCCGCCGGGCCGGCCGGGGCGCAGAGCCTGATCGGGCTGACCGCCGACAACATGCTGGTCCGTATCGACGCTGCCACCCGCCGCGCGGCCGCGCCGGTGCGGGTGACCGGTGCGGAAGGCAAGCTGCTCGGCATCGATATCCGTCCGTCCGACAACCGGCTCTATGGCGTGACCGATGCCAATCAGATCGTGACCATCGACCCGGCGACCGGCCGTGCCACCCAGGTCAGCCGGCTGAACATGCCCTTCACCGCCGGCGGCCGCGCGGTGGTCGATTTCAACCCGGCGGCCGACCGCCTGCGCCTGATGGGCGCTTCGGGCGTGAATTTCCGGATCAATGTGGACACCGGGGAAGTGACGCGCGACGGGCAGCTGCAATACGCCGCCGGCAGCCCGCAGGCGGGCACCGCGCCGCGCATCGTCGCCGGCGCCTATACCAACAGCAGCGGCCGGCCGCAGGCGACCGCGCTCTATACCATCGACACCCTGCTGCGGTCCTACAACCTGCAGGCGCCGCCGAATGACGGTGTGCAGCAATCGCGCGGCATGCTGCCGGACCTGCCGGCCGGCGTGGCCTTCGACATCCTGGCCGATGGCGATGGCGGCAACATGGGCTTCCTGCTGGCCGGCGCGACGCTGCACCGCATCGACATCGCGACCGGCGCGCCGACCGCGCTCGGCGCCGTCACCGGCCTGCCGGCCGGGGCCGAGGTGATCGATATCGCCGCGATGCGGTGAACCGTGCTCTAACCTGCCGGCATGGACGAAGAGATCCTGCTGCCCGGCCTGATCCAGGCGGTCGCCGGTGGCGACCGCCAGGCGCTGCGCGCGGTCTACATGCGGGAATCGACCCGGCTCTTCGGCATCGCCAACGCCATCCTGCGCGACCGCGATGCGGCCGCCGACGCCGTGCATGACGCCTTCCTGCGCATCGCATCCCGCGCCGGGCAGTTCGATCCGGAACGGGGTGCGGCCGCCGCCTGGCTCGGCGGCATCGTCCGCCACGCCGCCCTGGACCTCGCGCGCCGGCGGGGGCGGGAGATGCCGAGCGACGATCCGGCGCTGGGCGACACGGCGGTGGAGCCCGGGACGCTGGAAGCGCTGGACGCGGAAGCCGAGGGGCGGCGCCTGCGCGCCTGCCTGGAAACGCTGGAGCCGCGCAGCCGGGAAGGCATCCTGCTCGCCTTCGTGCACGGCCTGTCGCATGCGGAGGTGGCGGCGCGGCTCGCGGAGCCGCTCGGCACCATCAAGTCCTGGATCCGCCGTGGCCTGCTGCGCCTGCGGAGTTGCCTGGCATGAGCGACCACCCGACCCCGGATGAGGATCGCGCCGCGCTGGCCGGCGAATATGTGCTCGGCACGCTGGATGCGCGCCAGGCCGCGGCGGTGGCGCGCGCGATGGCGGCCGACCCCGCGCTGGCCGCCGAGGTCGCGGCCTGGGAAGCCCGGTTGGCGCCCCTGCAGGGCATCGCGGTCGCCGAAGCGCCGCCGCCGGGGCTCTGGGACCGGATCAGCGCTTCGCTCGATGCGGTGCGCCCCGCGCCGGCCGCCCAGCCGCGCCGCGACTGGTTCTGGAAGGGCTGGAGCTTCGGCGCCAGCGCGGTTGCCGCCGGGCTCGGCCTGCTGCTGCTGATGCGGCCGCCGGCGCCGTCGGACCGTTGGATGACGGTGCTGCTCAGCAGCCGCGAACAGCCGGCCTGGCTGGTGGAGGCGGATCGCGACGGGCTGCGCCTGGCGGCGCTGAACCGGCAGCCGGCGCCGGAGGATCGGGCGCTGCAACTCTGGGCCTTGCCGCCCGGGGCGACGGCGCCGGTCTCGCTCGGGCTGATCCCGCGCGATGGCGGCAGCATCGCCGTGTCCGCCACCATGGTCCGGCCGCAACCCGGCATGCTGATCGAGATCACGCTGGAACCGCCGGGCGGCTCGCCGACCGGGCGCCCGACCGGGCCGGTGCAATTCATCGGCCGCCTGGCGCCGGCGACCGGAACTTAGCGCGGGTCCAGCGTCAGGGCGCGACCACGCCCGACATCACCGCGCGCAGGGCGCCCAGCGCCTCGGTCAGGCCGATCAGCGGCACCGGGCTGCCTTCCGCCGTTCCGCCGCTCTCCGGCAGGCCGCCGTGATCCTGGGCCAGCTCCGCGAGGCTGAGCCGGCCATCGCCATCGTAATCCAGGCTTTCGACCACCCCGCGCGCCAGCAGCAGGGCGGCGGCGGCGGACAGGCCCTGCAGCACCATCCGCTCGTCGGCCGGCTCCTCGATCGCCGCGACCCAGGCGGCGCCGCGGAATAGCCGCGCCAGCTCGGCGGTGCTCAGCAGCCCGTCGCCGGAGACATCGGCGGCGCGGTACAGCGCGGCGAGGCAGCCGGCGCTGCCCGCATCGCCGCCGCAGGCCGCTTCGATCCGCTCGAGCATGCCAAGGAAGGCGATACCCTCCCCATTGCGGGCCACCAGCGCCGGCGGCCATTGCGGGCAGCGCCGCCAGGCCTGCGGCAGGCCTGGGCCCGGCAGCGCATCGTCGCGCGTCTTGGCCTCCGGCTCGATGGTCTCCAGCGCGTCACCCTGGAGCCGCAGCAGCAACCGGGGTGCCGCGGCGCCATCGGCGGTGCCCAGTACCCAGTCGCCATGGCGGGCGATGGCGGAGAAGCGCAGCAGCCGCCCGGCGCTTTCGGCCGGCAGCCGTGCCACGGCACGCGGCGTGACATGCAGCACCGCGGCGGGGCGGGCGCAGTCGCCATCCGTCCAGTTGCCGCGCATCGCCTCGGGCAGCGCCGCAGGGGGCGCGGGGGAAGGGGCGGCGGGTTGCGCCAGCGCGGCGCCGGGTAGCAGCAGGGCCAGCAGGAGGAGGAGGCGGGTCACGGCAGGTTCAGCTCCTCGCCGCCGCAGAGATCGGTATCGGGCAGCCGCGCCTCCCGCCCATCGCGGAAGATCGCGACCAGGTCGGCGCGGCAGCCGACGCCGTCCGGCGGCATCAGATCCAGGGTCTCGCCGGCGCCGAGCACGGTGGCGCCCAGCCGGTCCGGCCCGCGCGCGGCGGCCGGGGCGTCGACATAGAGTTCGACCAGCGGCACGCGCGCGGTGTTGCGCAGCCGCGTACTGCCGGGCGCGGGGGGGGCCTGTGTGGTGCTGGGGCCGGCATCCAGCCGCTCGGCGAGCGTCCAGCCGGGGCGCAGCACGATGACCGGCACCTGGCAGAGGTTGATGCGGTTGCGCTCCTCCGCCGCCTGGCGGTCGGGGAAGACGATGCGCAGATCCACTTCGCAGCCGCCGCGCATCAGGATCTCCCGCCGTTCGCCGCGCGCGAGGTTCTCGTCGCCGAGCCGGTCGGGCCCCCAATCCTCGGTGGCGCTGGGGGCGAGGTAGAGTTCCTCGACATCGGCACGATGGGCGTTGATCACCACCACGCGGCGCTGCGGCGGGCGCGGCGCGCCGGTGCCGTCGAGCGACAGCAGCGGCGTGGTGCAGAGATCGGCGCCGCGCCGTTCCTCCGCCGTGCCGTCGGCATAGACGGCGCGCAGGTCCCAGCGGCAGGACTGGCCGCGCAGCGTCACGCTTTGGGTGCGCCCGATGCCGAGCGGGTCGCCGCCCAGCCGCTCCGGCCCCCAGCGGCCGTCCTCGGCGAGCGATTCGGGCATGGCGTAGAGGCCCTGGATCGGGGCATCGGCGACATTGGTCAGGATGAACGCGCGGCGCGGCACCGCGGCCTCGGCCAGCGTCACCACCTGGGCGCGGCAGAGATCGATGCCGCGGCGGAGATCCTCGCTTTCGTCGTCGAAGACGGCGCGCAGGTCGAAGGCGCATTGCCGGGTGCGGCCGAGGCGGAGCCGGGCTTCCTCCCCCGGCGCGACCGGGGCCGCCAGCCGGTCGGCGCCGGTGACCGGGCCGGGTGCCGCGGGTGCGACGTAAAGCTCGCGCAGTGCCCGTTCCGTGGCGTTGCGCACCGTCATGTCGCGCAGCGGCGCGGTGGGGTCGCCGAAGGCGACGCGGCGCTGCTCGCAGAGATTGGCGCGCCGGCGCTCCTCCCCGCCATCGGCGTAGACGGCGCGCAGTTCCACCGTGCAGGGACCCCGGCCGAGCCGGAGGCGGAGCGTGCCGCCATCAGCGATGGCATCCGCGCCCAGCAATTCGACCGCGCTGCCGGCGGCATAGATTTCCCGGATCGTCTGGCCGGAGTGGTTGACCAGGAGGGTTTCGCGGTCGGGATTCTGGGATCGGGGCGCCTGAGCCTGGGCGAGTGCGGGCAGGGCAAGCAGCGCCATGCCGAAGATCCGGGCCAAGTGCCCCGCCATACCAAAGCCTCCGACCGACGCCGGTCCAGGATGCGGGCCGGTTTGCGGCGGCGCAAGGCGGGTTCAGAGGGAGTGTGATCGCCGGAGGCCGAATTGGCCGAAGGCGTGAATCGCACGACACACCTGCATGAGTGTGATCGCCGGAGGCCGAATTGGCCGGAGGCGTGAATCACACGACACACCTGCATGAGTGTGATCGCCGGAGGCCGAATTGGCCGGAGGCGTGAATCGCACGACACACCCGGCAGGCGTGACGCGCGCGGCGGGGTCAGGGCGCCGGCATGACCACGATCGACACCGCGCGCGCCGCCGGCACGCCCTGGCGCGCGGCGCGACTGAAATTGGCGGACCGTGCCTCCGCCCGCACCCGCGTCGCGGGGATGCCCCGTTCTTCCAGTGCGCGTGCCACGGTGCCGGCGCGCTGCGCCGCCAGCCGGATGGTGGTGACGGCGCCACCTTCCTGCCCGGTCAGGCCCAGCACGCAAAGGTTGCGCGGCGGTTCGGCGTTCGCGGCTTCGACCGCCGCCGCCAGCAGGCTGCGGGCCGCGTCGGTCAGGGTGGCACTGCTGCGCGGGAAGGGGATGGTGAAGACATCGTCCTCGAGCTGCTCGGCGCCGATGCAATCGAAGCCATGCTGCGGCTGGGGCTGCGATGGGTGCTGCGCCGCCGCCGGCGGCCGCGGTTGCGCCGGCCGCTGCTGGGGCGGCTGTTGCTGGGTTGGCTGTTGCTGGGCCGGTTGTTGCGGCGCCGGCTGCTGTGCCAGGGCCGGGGCCGCGGCCAGCAGCGCGGTCAAGGCGAGGGCTGCGACAGGTGTCATGGTCATGCAAGGATCCCTCATCACGCGGCTGGGCCTCAGATTAATTTCGGTCGCAGGCGCTTGCAAAGCGCCTTCACCTTCCGACAGGGTCTGCCCAGACTCAGGGACGAGGAAGCCCGGCATGCCTGACGAAGCCCCGACCCCGCTGCGGGACACCGCGCGGACCGAATTGCTGACGGCGGGTGCGGAGGCGCTGCACCGTCTCGCTCCGGATCTGCCGGCTGCCGCACGGGCGCTGATGGAGCGCCTGCACGCCGCGATCCCGACCCCCGCACTCGCCACCATCCCGGCCGAGGCGCTGGCCGAAGCGGCGGCCAGCCTGTTCTCGCTCGCCGCCGAGCGGCGGCCCGGCCAGACCCTGATCCGCGTGGTGCCGCCCGGCCCGGGGCGCGGCCCGCGCGCGGTGGCGGAAATCGTCACCGACGACATGCCCTTCCTGGTCGACAGCGTGCTGGCCACCCTGACCCTGAAGGGCCGCGTGGCGGAGCGGCTGCTGCACCCGATCGTGCCGGTGAAGCGCGACGGCACCGGCCGCATCGCCGCGATCGAGAACGGTGCCCCGCGCGAGAGCATGATGCGCGTGACGCTCGCCAATGGCGCGGAGGAGGAGCTGCCGGCGATCGAGCAGGCGGTCGCCCGCACGCTGGCCGACCTGCGGATCAGCATCGCCGATTTCCCCGCCATGCTGCAGCGCCTGGTCGATGCCGGCACCGAGATGGCTGCCTATCCGGATGGGGAAGCGGCGCCCGCCGCCGCCTTCCTGCGCTGGATGGCGGACGAGAATTTCGTGCTGCTCGGCCATCGCAAGCTCGCGCTGGCGGCCAATGGCGATCTCGACATCGTGGAAGGCGAAGGGCTGGGCTTGCTGCGCGATGAGGGCCTGCCGGTCTTCGACGCCCTGCGCGACCTGGATGCGGTGCCGGAGGCGGTGAAGGCGGCGCTGGTCGAAGCGACGCCGATCGCGGTCGCGAAGGCCAATATGCGATCCTCGATCCATCGCCCGCAGCATGCGGATGTGGTGGCCACGCGCTTCCTCGGGCCGGACGGCAAGGTCGCGGGCGTCCGCTTCTTCCTCGGCCTCTTCGCCGCCGCCGCCTATAACCGCAACCCGCGCTCCATCCCCTGGCTGGCGGAGAAGGTGCAGCGCATCATCGGCATGGCCGGGGTCGACCCGGGCAGCCATGACGGGCGCGCGATCCGCAACATCCTGGACACCTGGCCGCGCGACGAGCTGTTCCAGGCGCCGGATGCGGCGGTGCTGGCCGGCGCCCGGCAGGCGGTCGACCTGCAGCTCCGCCCGCGGGCCGCGCTGGCGCTGCGCCGCGATCCGTTCGAGCGCTTCGTCTCCGCCATCGTCTGGCTGCCGCGCGACACCTTCGACACGCGGCTGCGCGAACGGGTCGGCGGCATGCTGGCGCGTGCCTTCGACGGGCGGCTGTCCGCCTATCACATCGCGCTCGGCGACGCGCCATTGGCCCGTATCCACTACGTCATCGGCACCGTACCGGGCCGGGTGCCGCCGGTCGCCGACCAGACCCTGGAAGCGGCGATCAACGATGCGGCGCGCAGCTTCCGCGACCGGGTGGGCGAAGCGCTGGCGACCGAGCAGGGCGAGGCCGCGGCGGCGCGGCTGCTGGCGCGCTGGGGCGATGCGTTTCCGCCCGGCTATCGGGAAACGAGTTCCGCTGCGCAGGGCATCGGCGACCTGGCGCTGGCGGAAGCGGCGCTCGCCTCCGGCCGCCCGGCGGCCCGGCTCGAACGCCCGGCGGGCGCCACCGCGCGCAGCCTGACCTTGCGGCTGGCCAATCCCGGCGGACCCTTGCCGCTGGCCGATGCGCTGCCGTTGTTCGAAAGCCTCGATCTGCGCGCGATCGAGGAAGTTCCGCACCGGCTGGAGCCGGCGGGCACCGATGCGGTGGTGCTGCATGTGTTCAGCCTGCAGGCCGGCGCCGATTGTCCGGAAAGCCGCTTTCCCAAGCTGCTGGAGGCATTGTCGGCGCTGCTCGCCGGTGCCGCGGAAGCGGATGGCTTCAACCGGCTGGTGCTGCGCGCCGGCCTCGCCTGGCGCGAAAGCTGGCTGCTGCGGGCCATGTACCGCTGGCTGAAGCAGGTGGGCTTCGCCTTCAGCCAGGAAAGCGTGGCTGCGGCGCTGGCCGCGCATCCGGATGCCGCGCGCATCCTGGTCGACCTCTTCATCGCCCGTTTCGACCCTGCGCGCGCGCGGGGCGACGAAGGGCCGCTCGACACCGCCTGGGCCGCGATGCTGGACGGCGTCGACAATCCCGATGACGACCGCATCCTGGCCCGGCTGCGCACGCTGCTCGATGCCATGCTGCGCACCAACTACTTCCAGGGGAAGGACTACGTCGCCTTCAAGCTGGACAGCGCCCAGGCCGGCGACATGCCGGCGCCGCGCCCCTGGCGGGAGATCTTCGTCCATGCCGTGCGCATGGAAGGCTGCCATCTGCGGGCGGGCCCGGTCGCGCGCGGCGGCATCCGCTGGTCCGACCGGCGCGAGGATTTCCGCACCGAGATCCTGGGGCTGATGAAGGCGCAGCGGCTGAAGAACGTCGTCATCGTGCCGACCGGCGCCAAGGGCGGCTTCATCCTGAAGCACCCACCGCCGGCCAGCGACCGCGAGGCCTTCATGGCGGAAGGCATCGCCTGCTATCGCACCCTGGTATCCGCCATGCTCGACCTGGCCGACAATTACCACGGGTTCGAGGTGGTGACGCCGGAGGGCATCGTGCGCCGTGACGGCGACGATCCCTATATCGTGGCCGCCGCCGACAAGGGCACCGCCACCTTCTCCGACATCGCCAACGGGCTTTCCGCCGATTATGGCTTCTGGCTGGGTGATGCCTTCGCCTCCGGCGGGTCGCAGGGCTATGACCACAAGGGCATGGGCATCACCGCGCGCGGCGCCTGGGTGATGATCGACCGCCATTTCCGCGAGGTGCTGGGCCGCTCCGTGCAGGATGCGCCCTTCACCATGGTGGGTGTCGGCGACATGTCGGGCGACGTCTTCGGCAATGGGCTGCTGGTCAGCCGCAAGACGAAGCTGCTGGCGGCCTTCGACCACCGCCACATCTTCCTCGACCCCGATCCGGATGCCGAATCGGCCTATGACGAGCGCGCGCGGCTCTTCGCGCTGCCGCGCTCCTCCTGGGCGGATTACGACGTGCGGCTGGTGAGCCAGGGCGGCGGGGTCTTTCCGCGCAATGCCAAGACCATCCCGCTGTCGCCGCAGGTGCGGGCGATGCTCGGCATCGCGCAGGACCGCGCCGAGCCGGCGGCGGTGATGCGCGCGATCCTGGTGGCGAAGGTCGACCTGCTCTATTTCGGTGGCATCGGCACCTATGTGAAGGCCAGCTCCGAGAGCCAGGCGGATGCCGGCGACCGCGCCAATGACGCGATCCGCATCGATGGGCGGGAGATCGGCGCGAGGGTGGTCGGCGAAGGCGCCAATCTCGGCGTCACCCAGGCCGGCCGCATCGAGGCGGCGCGGCAGGGCATCCGCATCAACACCGATGCACTCGACAATTCGGCCGGTGTCTCCACCTCCGACCATGAGGTGAACATCAAGATCCTGCTCGCCGCGGCCGAAACCGACGGGGCCATCACCCGCCGCCAGCGCGACGAGCTGCTGGTGCAGATGACGGATGAGGTTGCGGCGCTGGTGCTGCGCGACAACCACCAGCAATCCCTCGCGGTGACGCTGGAGGCGGAGATGGGGGCGGAAGCGCTGCCCTCCCAGGCGGCGCTGATGAAGCGGCTGGAAGCGGCGGGGCTGCTCGACCGCGCCGTCGCCGGCCTGCCGGACGATGCCGCGATGCGGCGGCGGATCGCATCCGGCGATGCGCTGACACGGCCGGACATCGCGTCCCTGCTGCCTTTCGCGAAGCTGTGGCTGGCTGAGGCGATCGAGGAATCCGGCCTGCCAGACGACCCGGCGCTGACGCCGCAGCTGCTGCACTATTTCCCGACCCAGCTTCGGGAAGGCTATGCGCGCTTCGCCGAAAGCCATCGGCTGCGCCGCCAGCTGGTCGCCACCATCCTGGCGAATGAGGTGGCGAACGGGCTTGGCTGCGCCGCCCTGGCGCGGCTGACGGTGGAAGCGGGGCCGGAACGCGCCGTGCGCGCCGCCTGGCTGGCCGGGGAATGCTTCGGGCTGGAAGCGGCGGCGGATGCGATCGACGCCTCCGTCGCGACCGCGGCGGTGAAGCTGCGGGCGTTGCGTTCGCTGCGCGCGCTGCAGGAAGGTGCCGCGCGCGGTCTGCTGTCGGCGAAGGGGACGCTCGGGGAAGCGCTGGCGGAGCTGCGACCGGGCATCGCCGCGCTGATCGCGGCGGAAGCGGTGCCGCCGGCGGATGCGGAAGGGCTGCCGCCGCAGGCGGCCGGCATCGCGGCGGCGGCGGGCCGGCTGGTCGCGGGGCCCGCGGTGGTTCGGCTGGCGGCGCGGGCCGGGGTCACGGCGGATGCCGCGGCGGCGGCCTGGGGTACGGCCGGCGAGGATTACGCGCTGGATGCGCTGCGGGCGGCGGCGGAGACCGCGCCGGCGCCCGGCGCCTTCGGCCCGCGCGCGCGGGCACTGCTGCTGGATGACCTGCTGTCGATCCAGGCCGGCCTCGCGCAGCGCGCGTTGGGTGGCGCCACGACGCCGCCAGGCGCGGACGCCGCCGCGCGGCTGGCACGGGATGCCGCGGCCAGCGCCGATCTTGCCGGCGTGACGGTGGCGGCACGGGCCCTGGCGGCGTTGACCTGACGATGATGCGATGCGCCCCGCGGCCGCAGGCCGCCATCGGCTCCTGCGGAGCGAGGCGAAGCCGATGCTCCGGGGCCGCGAACGCGGCCCCGCGCGCGACCATCAGCTGTCGCCGGTGCACACCCGACAGCGCGCAAGCCAAGCCGGCGGATGCCGGCGCCGGCGCTTGAGGTGACAAGAAAAGCCTTCTGCTGGGCGCTCTATGATTGGGCGAACTCGGCGTTTCCGACGGTGGTCTCGACCTTCGTGATCGCCGCCTATTTCACCCAGGGCGTCGCGCCGGATCCGATCACCGGGCAGGCGCAATGGGGCTGGATGCAGACGCTCGCCGGCATCGCGATCGCGGTGCTGGCGCCGATCACCGGGGCGGTCGCGGATGCCGGCGGGCGGCGCCGGCTGCTGCTGCTGGTCTGCACGGTGGTGACGTCCGTGGCGACGGCCTGCATCTGGTTCGCGACGCCGGTGCCGGCCTCGACCCTGCTGCTGCTGGCGGCGGTGGGCGTCGCGACCGTGGGCTTCGAACTCGGCACTGTCTTCTACAACGCCATGCTGCCGCAGGTGGCGGAACCGGCCCGCCTCGGCCGCGTCTCGGGCCTCGCCTGGGGCCTCGGCTATGCGGGCGGACTCTGCTGCCTGGCGGCGGCACTTGCGCTCGCGATGCCGGAGCAGCCGCCCTTTGGCCTCGACCGTGGCCAGGCGGAGCATCTGCGCGCGACCGCGCTGCTGGTCGCGGTCTGGATGCTGGTGTTCGGCTGGCCGGTGCTGGCGGCGCTGCCGGACCCGCCGCCGGCCGCGCGCCCACCCTGGGGCCAGGCCGCGCGTGCCGGGCTGGCCGAAATCCGGGCCCTGCTGCGGGCCCTGCCGCAACGCCCGGCGCTGACCCGCTTCCTGGTGGCCCGCCTGTTCTACACCGATGGCCTCAACACGCTGTTCGCCTTCGGCGCCATCTTCGCGGCTGGCGTCTATGGCCTGAGCTTCACCGAGATCATGCTCTTCGGCATCGCCCTGAACGTGACCGCCGGGCTCGGCGCCGCCGGGTTCGGGCTGATCGAGGACCGGATCGGATCGAAACGCACGGTGCTGATCGCGCTCGCCGCGCTGGTGGCGCTGGGGGCGGCGCTGGTGCTGGCCTCGGGCCAGGTGGCGTTCTGGGCGCTGGCGCTGCTGCTCGGCATCTTCGTGGGACCGGCCCAGGCGGCGTCGCGTACCATGATGGCGCGCATGGCGCCGCCCGATGAAGTCACCGCGCATTTCGGCCTGTTCGCGCTGTCGGGCCGCGTCACGGGCTTTTTCGGCCCGGCGGTGCTCGCCGCCGTGACCCATGCCACCGGCAGCCAGCGTGCCGGCATGGCGACGGTGCTGGTCTTCCTGGCCGTGGGCGGGCTGATCCTGGCGACGATGCGGGAGCAGCCCGGGGCGTGAACCCTTCAGCCTGAAGCGGTCACTCTCCGGGGCTTTGCGCCACATCGGCGAAATCCGCACCGGTCAACCGGCGGAGCGCTTCCGGATCCGTCTCGAACACATGTACCGGCGATCCGGCGGCGGCCCAGAGCCGGTCATGCACGCGGAGATCCTGGTCGAGCAGCACGACCGGTGGCGTCAGATGGCCGACCGGTGCCACGCCGCCGATCGCGAAGCCGGTGACGTCGCGCACCCAGGCGCCGTCGGCGCGCTTCACGGCGAGCCCGGTCGCCGCCGCCACTTTCGCCATATCCACGCGATTGCTGCCGGACGCGATCACCAGCACCGGGCGGCCGCCGGCACGGAAGATGATGGATTTGGCGATCTGCGCCACGGCGCAGCCAACCGCGGCCGCCGCGTCGGCGGCGCTGCGGGTGCCGTCCGGAAAGGCCGCGATACGGTCCGGGTGCCTCGCCGCCAGCAGCGCCGCCCGCACCCGCTCCACCGATCCGCCCTGCTCCGCCATTGCATACCCCCTGCTCGCTGCGGATCGTGGCATTGCCCTTCCGAAGCGCCTAGATGGGCGCGATGGATCCCCTCGCCCTCTATATCCACTGGCCTTTCTGCGCCGCGAAATGCCCGTATTGCGACTTCAACTCGCATGTCCGGGACCGGGTGGATGCCGCGCGCTTCGGTGCCGCCCTGCGGCGGGAACTGGCGCGGGAAGCGGCGCGGGTCGGGCGCCGGCCGCTCGCTTCCATCTTCTTCGGCGGCGGCACGCCAAGCCTGATGGAGCCTGCGACGGTCGCGGCGCTGATCGCCGATGCCCGGGCGCTGTTCGATGCGGCGCCGGATATCGAGATCACGCTGGAAGCCAACCCGACCAGCATCGAGGCCGCGAAGCTGCGCGACTTCGCCGCGGCCGGCGTGAACCGTGCCTCGCTCGGCGTGCAATCGCTGGAGGAGGAGCCGCTGCGCTTCCTCGGCCGCCGGCACGATGCCAGCCAGGCGATCGCGGCGCTGGAACTGGCGCGGGGTATCTTTTCCCGCCTCTCCTTCGATCTGATCTATGCGCGTCCGGACCAGACGGAAGCGGCCTGGCGGGCCGAACTGCGCCGGGCGCTGGCGCTCGCGGCCGATCACCTCTCGCTCTACCAGCTCACCATCGAGCCGGGCACGCGCTTCGCCACGCAATATGCCCGCGGCGATTTCCGCCTGCCGGAGGGCGATGACGCGGCCCGGCTCTACACCGCGACGGCGGAGGAAGCGGCGGGCTTCGGCCTGGCGCCCTATGAAGTCTCCAACTACGCGAAGCCTGGCGCTGAAAGCCGGCACAACCTGCAATACTGGCGCTATGGCGACTACATCGGCATCGGCGCCGGTGCGCATCAGCGCCTGCTGCTCGATGGCGCGATGCTCGCCGCGCGGCGCCATCGCGGGCCGGAGGAATGGCTCGCCCGCGTCGAACGCGACGGCCACGCGGTCACGGAGGAGGAGGTGCTCTCCCCCCGGGATCGCGCGCGGGAGGCACTGCTGATGGGCCTGCGCCTGGCGGAAGGCGTCGATCCCGCGCGTATCGAGGTGCGCAGCGGGCTGCCCTTCGCCCGGACCGTGGACGACGCGATGCTGCAGGCCTGCCTCGCCGAAGGCTACCTGGTCTGGGAAGGCCAGCGGCTGGTCGCGACGGTCGAAGGGCGCCTCCGCCTCGATGCCATGCTGCCCGCCCTGCTGCGCTGAGCGGGATAGTCGTTCCTGTTTTGTTCAGGATAAAGTGACGCCGCGCCACGGTTGATCCCCGCATCCGCCACGGGCAAACCGGGGTAGGTTGCGACGAACCGTCGGGAGGGCGTGATGGCCGAAACCAGGACATGGAAGGGCGGCTGCCACTGCGGTGCCGTCGCCTTCGAGGCGGAGAGCGACCTGGCGCAGGTCATCACCTGCAATTGCTCGCTCTGCCGGATGCGCGGCACCATGCTCACCTTCGTGCCGGCGACGCGGTTCACCCTGCTGGCGGGCGAGGACCGGCTCACCGAGTACCGCTTCAACAAGCGCGTGATCCAGCACCTGTTCTGTTCGACCTGCGGCGTCGCCTCCTTCGCCCGTGGCGCCATGCCGGACGGCACGCAGATGGCGGCGATCAATGTCCGCTGCCTGGACGGGGTCGATCCCGACGCCCTGTCGCCGATGAAGGTCGACGGCGCCAGCCATTGACCTCGAGTTCTCAGCCCATCCCGTCCTCGTCCAGCTGCCGCTGCCACGCCGCCAGCAGCAGGCGCTGCCGCCGGGGGTAGCGCCGGCCGGTCGGTTCGGCGGCGACGATGCGATCCAGACGGAAGTGGCGAAAATCCGCACGACTTTCACACCAGGCGGCGACCAGCTCTTCCGAGCCCAGGATGCTGAAGGCGATCGGCCAGACGGTGCGCTCGCTGGCCCGGCCTCCCTTGTCGGCATAGCGGAGCCACAACGCCTCCTCGGCATCGATCGCGCGACGGATGGTGGTGCGGAGCGGCGGCTCACCTCGTTTGGCCGGCGTTCCCGTGCCGGCTGGTGGCGGCAGTGCGTCGTTGATCCTTTGCAGCAGCGCCTCGGCGGCATCGGCGAAGCGACTGTCATCGTCGCACACC
>DASYDR010000385.1:0-21933 GCA_036499545.1 Roseomonas sp.
CCCCCCCCCCCCCCCCGGCGCAACCTCACCCGGCCCGGACCAGGACGTGGCGCTTGCGGCCGAAGCTGAGTTTGGTGACATCCTTGGCCGGCAGGGTCATGGCGGCGTCGGTCACCGGCGCGTCGTCGATGCGGATGGCGCCGCCGGCGACGGAGCGGCGGCCTTCGCCCTTGCTGGCGACGAGGCCGGCGGCGACCAGCAGGTCGAGCAGGGGCGCGGGCAGGGGGTGGGTGATGCTGGGCAGGGTCTCGGCGGCCTCGCCTTCCTCGAAGGTGCGGCGCGCGGTCTCGGCGGCTTCCTCGGCGGCGGCGCGGCCGTGCAGCAGGGCGGTCGCCTCGGTCGCCAGGATCTTCTTTGCCTCGTTGATCTCGGCACCGCCGAGTGCGGCGAGGCGGGCGATCTCCTGCATCGGGAGCTCGGTGAAGAGGGCGAGGAAGCGGCCGACATCCGCATCCTCGGCATTGCGCCAGAATTGCCAATAGCCGTAGGGCGCCAGGCGGTCGGGGTTCAGCCAGACGGCGCCGGCGGCGGTCTTGCCCATCTTGGCGCCGGAGGCGGTGGTGAGCAGCGGCGTCGTCAGGCCGAAGGTCTCGGCGGCATCGACGCGGCGGTTCAGCTCGACCCCCATGACGATGTTGCCCCATTGGTCGGAGCCGCCCATCTGCAGCGCGACGCCGTGGCGGCGATGCAGCTCCAGGAAATCGTAGGACTGCAGCAGCATGTAGTTGAATTCGAGGAAGCTGAGATTCTGCTCGCGATCCAGGCGCAGCTTCACGCTGTCCATGGACAGCATGCGGTTGACCGAGAAGTGGCGGCCGATGTCGCGCAGGAAGGGGATGTAGCGGAGCTGGTCCAGCCATTCGGCATTGTCCAGCATCACCGCCTTGTCCGGGCCGAAGTCGAGGAAGCTGTCGAAGCTGCGGCGGATGCCGACCTTGTTGGCCTCGATCGCGGCATCGTCCAGCAGGGGCCGGGCATCGTCGCGGAAGGAGGGGTCGCCGACCTTGGTGGTGCCGCCGCCGATCAGCGCCACCGGGCGGTGGCCGGTCTTCTGCAGCAGCCGCAGCAGCATGATCGAAAGCAGGTGGCCGACATGCAGGCTGTCGGCGGTGCAGTCGAAGCCGACATAGGCGGGCAGCGGGCCGGACCGGAGACGCGCGTCGAGCGCCGTCTCATCGGTGATCTGGTGGACGAAGCCCCGCTCACGGGCTTGGTGGAGGAATTCGCTGCGGCCTTCGGTCATGGCACTCTCGTCAGGACTATCGTCGGAAAGAGGTTGAGGCTAGAGCAGATCGCCGAAGGGCGAATTCGCCCGGAAACGTGAATCTGCCCGTAAAACAAAGGGTTAGAGCGGTTGCAACCTAGCGAAGCGAAGTCGAAGCGCTCTAACACGCCCAGGACATGCTGAGAACCATTGGCCTGATGAGCGGCACGTCCCTCGATGGGGTCGATGCCGCCGTGGTGGAGACGGACGGGGAGCGGATTGGTGCGCTGGGCAAGCGGCTGACCCTGCCTTACGCGCCGGCGCTGCGCCGCGACCTGCGGCAATTGCTGGACCGGGCGCAGGCGGGGATCGGCGCCGAGGATCCGTTCCTGCGCGACGTGGAACGCCGGCTGACGGAGCGCCATGCCGAGGCGGTGGCGGCGTTGGACGCGCAGCCGCAACTGATCGGCTTCCATGGCCAGACCATCCTGCACCGGCCGCCGCTGGGCGATGGGGTTCCCGGGCGGACCTGGCAGATCGGCGATGCGGCATTGCTGTCGCGACTGTCCGGCGCGGCCGTGGCCTTCGATTTCCGCAGCCAGGATGTTGCGATGGGCGGACAGGGGGCGCCGCTGGTGCCGGTCTTCCATCAGGCGATGGCGGCCGCGCTGCCGAAGCCGCTGGTGGTGCTGAACCTGGGCGGTGTTGGCAACCTGACCTTCCTCGGCAGCGACGGGGCGCTGGTCGCCTTCGACACCGGCCCGGCCAATGGACCGCTGGATGACTGGATGCGCCGCCATACCGGACGGGATCATGACGAGGGCGGCAAGCTGGCGCTGTCGGGCCGGGCGGATGGCGATGTGCTGGGGCGCCTGCTGGCGCATCCCTTCCTTGAGCAGCCGCCGCCGAAATCGCTCGACCGGCTGGATTTCGACCGGGCGCTGCGGGAGGCGGGGCTGGCGGCACTGAGCCCCGCCGATGGCGCGGCCACCCTGGTCGCCTTCGCGGCGATCGCGGTCGCCGCGGCTGGGCGGCATCTGCCGGAGGCGCCGGTGCAATGGCTGGTCTGCGGCGGCGGCCGGCGCAATACGGCGCTGATGCGGGCGCTGGCCTCGGCGCTGGAGGCGCCGGTGCGTGGCGTGGAGATCGCCGGCTGGGACGGGGATGCGCTGGAGGCGCAGGCCTTCGGGCTGCTGGCGGCGCGGGTGGCACGCGGCCTGCCGATCACCTTCCCTGGCACCACCGGCGCGGCGCGGCCGCTGCCGGGCGGACGGATGCTCGGCCGCGCGGGCTTCTGACGAAAAACGCCGGTCTCTCGCGAGACCGGCGTTCGGCAGGCCTGGCGGCGCCAGCCGGCTCAGTCGGCGGCAAGCGCCATCCGGTTGCGGTTCAGCGCCGTCATCACGTGATCTTCCACCGCGTCGGCGACCTGGATGGTGCCTTCCGGGGTGAAGACGTGGCCGGCACCCGGCAGCACCCGGTAGTCGAGCTTGATGCCCTTCTGGGTGTTCAGCTTGTCCACCAGCTTCCGGACGCTCGCCTCCGGCACCAGCTCGTCGTCGGCACCGTGATACATCAGGCCGTTGCAGGGGCAGGGCGCCAGGAAGCCGAAATCATAATGGCTGGCCGGCGGGCTGATCGAGACGAAGCCGCCCATTTCGGGCCGGCGCATCAGCAGCTGCATGCCGACATAGGAGCCGAAGGAATAGCCCCCGACCCAGAGGGAGGAGGCGCTGGGGTTCACGGCCTGCAGGAAGTCGAGGCCCGCCGCCGCGTCGCTGATCTCCCCGATGCCGCCATCATAGCGGCCCTGGCTGCGGCCGACGCCGCGGAAGTTGAAGCGCAGCGTGGAGAAGCCCATCGCCTGGAAGCGCTGGTACAGCGCGTGGACGACCCGGTTGTTCATGGTCCCGCCATGCAGCGGGTGAGGGTGGAGGATGAGAGCGACCGGGGCATTGGCCCGCTTGGCGTGGTGGTAGCGGCCTTCGAGCCGCCCATCGGGCCCTGCGAACATGACTTCAGGCATCGCTCTCTTGCGTCCTTTGCTTGGGCGAACGGCGGTCTCCGCCATGCGGCCGGGCAGGGGGAGCCCAGGCAGCGCGGCGACGGCCCGCCGGCCGCCTGATTCACGAACCCAGTTGCCCGCGTCCGAACGGGCATGGCCTGACTCTGCGCCTTGCGCGATCCCTATACGCCCTCAGGGCTGGGCCGCGCGACGATTGACCGGCCTCATCGCGAACAATAGCATTCGGCCGCTGTCGAATAGCCAAAGGACCGGTATGCCAATGCGGGTGGCAAAGGCTCGGTCAGCGGTCGATCGCGATATGAAGGTCGAGGCGGTGGCCGGTCAGCTCTGTTGGAACGGGCAGAATAGGCGAAGGCAGCACCCCGGGGCGGGTTCCGTCCCCGGGAATGCAGAATATACGGAGGGGAAGGCTTTTTTCCTACCGAAATCCGGGCATGGCCCCCATGTGAACATGACTGGTCCGGGCATTGTCCGGCCAAGCACGTCTCGCGAAGGTTGATGAGACGATGAGACTTTCGACCCGAAGCCGGTATGCGGTGATGGCCATGGCCGATCTGGCGGCGCGCGGTGGTGCGTCCTGCGGCATCGAACGGCCGGTGTCGCTGACCGAGATCGCCGGTGCCCAGCTGCTGTCACTGGCCTATCTGGAACAGCTCTTTGGCCGGCTCCGCCGTGCCGGGCTGGTGGCCTCGGCACGTGGTCCCGGCGGCGGCTATCGCCTGGCGCGGCCGGCCGCCGAGATCGGCATCGTGGACATCGTCGATGCGGTGGATGAGCCGATCGCGGCGACCCGCTGCGATGAGGGCGGGCCCGGATGCCTGGCCGGCGAGCGCTGCCTGACGCATGACCTCTGGGCCGAACTCGGCGAGCAGATCCGGCTCTTTCTCTGCGGCATCAGCCTGGCCGATGTGGTGGCGGGTGATGTGCGCGGCCGCGCCATCGCACCCCGCATCTGCGAAGCGGCGCGTGATGCGGTGCGTGGCGTGGGGAGCGCGGATTGACCTATCTCGACGCCAACGCGACGGAGCCGTTGAGGCCCGAGGCGCGGGCCGCGGCGATCGCGGCACTCGATCTGACCGGCAACCCGTCTTCCGTGCATGCGGATGGCCGCGCCGCGCGCCGGGTGCTGGAAGGCGCGCGGGAAGCCGTCGCGCGGCGCTTCGGCCTGGGTGCCGTGGTCTTCACCGCCGGCGGCACGGAAGCGAATGCGTTGGCGATCCGCGGCCTCGCCGCCGGGCGGCGGGTACTGGTCGGCGCCACCGAGCATCCCGCGGTGCTGGCCGCCGCCCAGGGCGTGACCTTGCCGGTCGACGGGCAGGGGCTGATCGCGCTGGAGGCGCTGGAAGCGGCGCTGCGCGAAGGCCCCGCGCTGGTCTGCCTGATGGCCGCCAACAATGAGACCGGCGTGCTGCACCCGATCGCGGAGGCGGCCGCGCTCTGCCGCGCCGCCGGCGCGCTGCTGCACGTGGATGCGGTGCAGGCGGCCGGGCGGGTGGCGATGCCGGTGGCGGGCGACAGCCTGGCGCTCTCCGGCCATAAGCTCGGCGGGCCGAAGGGGGCCGGGGCCCTGCTGCTGCGCGGCCGGCAGGAACCGGCGCCGCTGATCACCGGCGGCGGGCAGGAGCGCGGCCGGCGGGGCGGAACGGAACCGTTGCCGGCCATCGCCGGCATGGCCGCGGCGGCCGAGGCGCCGATTCCCGACCTGGCGCCGCTGCGCGACGCGCTGGAGGCACGGTTGCGCGCGATCGCGCCGGAACTGGTCATCGCGGGCGAAGGCGCGGCGCGCCTGCCCAATACATCCTGCATCGCCTTGCCTGGCGCGGCGGCGGAGACCCAGGTGATCGCGCTGGACCTGGCGGGTGTGCGGGTCTCGGCCGGCGCCGCCTGTTCCTCCGGCAAGGTCGCCCGGTCGCATGTGCTGGCGGCGATGGGCTGGGGGGATCTGGCGGGCTGCGCCATCCGGGTGTCCCTGCCGTGGAATGCGACCGTCGGGGACGTCGAGCGCTTCGTCGAAGCCTGGGCGGCCATGCGTGCCCGCCTCTCGCGGAAAGCGGCCTGAGCGCCCATCTTTCGCGCCATGACGCGTCCGAACCGCCCGATCTACCTGGACAATCACGCCACCACCCCGGTCGATCCGCGGGTGCTGGCGGCGATGCGGCCCTGGTGGGAGGAGAATTTCGCCAATCCGGCGAGTATCGAACATGCGATGGGCCGTGCCGCCGAGGCCGCGGTGGAAGAAGCCCGGGCCCATGTCGCGGCCCTGATCGGCGCCGAGGCGCGGGAGATCGTGCTGACCTCGGGCGCCACCGAGGCGAACAACCTGGCGATCAAGGGGGCGGCCCGCTTCGCCGCCGCCCAGGACAATCCGCGCCGGCGCGTCGTCACCGTCGCGACCGAGCACAAATGCGTCCTGGAAAGCGTGAAGAGCCTGGCCGCCGAGGGCTTCGAGCCGGTGGTCCTGCCGGTGCAGGCGAGCGGCCTGCTCGACCTCGACGCGCTGCGGACGGTGGTGGATGACGGAACGCTTCTGGTTTCCGTCATGGCGGTGAACAACGAGATCGGGGTGGTGCAGGACCTGGCGGCGATCGGCGCCATCGCGAAGGCGGCCGGCGCCCTGTTCCACACCGATGCCGCCCAGGCGGCGGGCCGCATCCCGCTCGCCGTGAACGACATCCAGGCCGATCTGCTGTCGCTCTCCGGGCACAAGATGTATGGGCCCAGGGGGATCGGGGCGCTGTATGTCCGGCGCCGGCCGCGGGCCCGGATCGCGCCGCTGTTCTCGGGCGGCGGGCAGGAACGGGGGCTGCGCTCCGGCACCCTGCCGGCGCCGCTGGTGGTGGGTCTGGGCGAGGCGGCGCGGATCGCGGCGGCCGAGGCCGGTCTCGATTCCGGCCGCATCGCCGGCCAGCGCGATCGCCTGCTGGCCGCGCTCAGGGCCGCGGTGCCGGACCTCGCGCTGAATGGCGACCGGGAGCGCCGGGTCGGCGGCAACCTGAACCTGACCTTCCCGGGCGCGGTCGACGCCCAGGCGATCATGGCGGCGGCGCCGGAGCTCTGCGTCTCCACCGGCTCGGCCTGTTCCTCGGCCGCGATCGAGCCTTCCTATGTCCTGAAGGCATTGGGGCTGCCCGTGGAGCGGGCGAGAGCGACCTTGCGTATCGGGATCGGGCGCTTTACCTCGCCAGCCGATGTGGACCAGGCGGCCGCCCTGCTGGCGGCGGCCTGGCGCCAGGCTTCCCCGCGACAGACGGAGCAATAGGCCAGTTCATGCCGAAGATGGTTTTCGTGGAGCGTGACGGCACGCGTCGCGAGGTGGAGGCGCCGAACGGCCTCTCCGTGCTCGAGATCGCGCATAAGCACGGCATCGACATCGAAGGCGCCTGCGAAGGCAGCCTTGCCTGCTCGACCTGCCATGTCATCGTCGACGGGGCCTGGTTCGCCAAGCTGGCCAAGCCGACCGAGGACGAGGAGGACATGCTCGACCTCGCCTTCGACCTGCAGGAGACTTCGCGCCTCGGCTGCCAGCTCATCATGACCGATGCGCTGGACGGGCTGGTCGTGAAGCTGCCCTCCGGCACCCGCAACGCGGGCGGCTGAGGCCGGTATGGACATGGACCTCGACTGGCGGACATTCGGGCGTGAAGGCGGCCTGTTCCGGCGCTTGCGCGATGCCGCCGGCGAGGCCTGGGGCGGCTATACGTGGCACCCCTTCGTGCGGCGGCTGTCCGACGGCACGCTGCCACTGCCAGCCTTCCGGCATTATCTGGTCCAGGACTACCTGTTCCTGATCCATTTCGCCCGCGCCAAGGCGCTGGCGGTGGTGAAGGGCGAGAGCCTGGCGGCCATGCGCGGCAAGGCCAAGGCGGTGCTCGCGATCCTCGACGAGACCAAGCTGCACCTGCAGTATTGCGCCGAATGGGGCCTGGACGAAGCGGCGGTGACCGCGACGCCGGAGACGGCGGAGACCGTCTCCTACACGCGCTGGGTGCTGGATCGCGGGTTGTTCGGCGACATCCTGGACCTCGAGGTGGCGCTGGCGCCCTGCACCGTCGGCTATGGCGAGGTGGCGTTGCGCATCCTGGCCGATCCGTCGCGCCGGCGCGACGGCAATGCCTATGAGAGCTGGATCGCGACCTATGCCTCGCCGGACTACCAGGCGCTGGCGCGGGCCGCGGCGTTCCGGATCGACGCGCTGGGCGACAGCCACGGCGGCGAGGCACGTTTCGCGCGGCTGGCGGCGGATTTCACGGAGGCCGCGCGGCTGGAACAGCGCTTCTGGCAGCAGGGGCTGGACGTCGCGTGATGAGGATTCTCGTCGCCCCCCTTATCGCGGAAGCGGAGCGGACGCGATGAGGATGCTTGTCGCCATGTCGGGCGGCGTGGACAGCTCGGTGGTCGCCGGGCTGATGGCCGAGGCCGGGCATGAGGTGATCGGGGCCACGCTGCAGCTCTACGACCACGGCGCCGCGACCGCGCGCAAGGGCGCCTGCTGCGCCGGCCAGGACATCCTGGATGCGCGCCGCGTGGCGGACAGGCTCGGCATCGCGCATTACGTGCTGGACCGCGAGAGCCGCTTCCGCGACGCGGTGGTGCGGGATTTCGCCGACAGCTACGCCCGCGGCGAAACGCCGATTCCCTGCGTGCGCTGCAACCAGACGGTGAAGTTCACCGATCTGGTGGCGCTCGCCCAGGATCTCGGCTGCGAGGCGCTTGCGACCGGGCATTACGCCCGCCGCGCCGAGACGGCGGATGGCCCGGCGCTGCTGCGCGCCGCCGATCCGGTGCGCGACCAGAGTTATTTCCTGTTCGCGACGACGCGCGACCAGCTCGCCTTCACCCGCTTCCCGCTCGGCGAGATGCCGGACAAGGCCGCGGTGCGCGCGGTGGCGGCGCGGCTTGGCCTCGCGGTCGCGGAGAAGCCGGACAGCCAGGATATCTGCTTCGTGCCGCAGGGCAGCTACGCCGATGTGGTGGCGAAGCTGCGCCCGGATGCCGCCGAGCCGGGCGAGATCGTCGATGCGGATGGCCGCGTGCGCGGCACGCACAAGGGCATCGCGCATTACACGATCGGGCAGGGCCGCGGCCTCGGCATCGCGGTCGCGGATGGGGAGGAGCGGCTGTTCGTGGCCTCGGTCGATGCGCCGCGCCGCCGCATCATCGTCGCACCCCGTGCCGCGCTGCCGGTCACCGAGGCCCGCGCCGGCGAAGCCAATTGGCTGGTGGCCCCGCCCGCCGCACCGATCCGGGCGCAGGTGAAGCTGCGGGCGCGGGAAGTGCCGCAGCCGGCAACCATTGCCTGGGATGCGGCGGCGGGCGAGATCGCGATCGCGCTCGATGCGCCGGGCATCGTGGCGCCCGGCCAGGCGGCGGTGATCTATGACGGCGACCGCGTGCTCGGCGGCGGCTTCCTGAAGGCACGGCTGGCCCGCGCGGCCTGAGGCGCCGGCTGTCAGGCGCAGCTTCGCCACATCGCCTTGACAAGCATCGCCGTCACTGGCCGCGGGCGTGGCACTCCGTTACAGCCAGTGCATGAGCATCGACACGACCGAGCGCAAGCCCGGGCCGCGCGCGGCCTTCCTGCGTGCCATGCTGCAGAGCCAGGCGGGTGCCGGGCTGGTGCTGATGGCCGCCTCCGCCCTCGCGCTCATCCTCGCGAATATCGAGGCGGGCGGCATCGCGGCCGCCTATCGCGCGGTCTGGGCGATCCATCTCGGGCCGATGAATCTCGGGCACTGGATCAATGACGGGCTGATGGCCCTCTTCTTCCTGTTCGTGGGCCTCGAGATCAAGCGCGAGTTGATCGACGGCGAACTCTCCGACTGGGGCAAGCGCGCGCTGCCGGGGCTCGCCGCGGCCGGCGGCATGGCGGTGCCGGCGCTGGTCTATGTCGCGGTGAACGCGGGCAGTCCGGCGCTGCTGCGCGGCTGGGCGGTGCCGGCGGCCACCGACATCGCCTTCGCGCTCGGCATGCTGGCGCTGCTGGGGCCGAAGGTGGTGCCGCCCTCGCTACGGGTCTTCCTGGCGGCGCTCGCCGTGATCGACGATCTCGGCGCCGTGGTCATCATCGCGATCTTCTACACGGCACAGCTCTCGCTGGCCGCCCTGGCCGGCGCGCTGCTGGTGCTGGCGCTGCTGGGGGCGCTGAACCGGGCGCGGGTGACGCCGCTATGGCCGTATCTGACCCTCGGCGCGGTGCTGTGGTGGCTGGTCCTGCAATCGGGCGTGCATGCGACGCTGGCCGGCGTGGCGCTTGCCTTCTGCCTGCCGCTGAAGACCGCGCGCGGCGCGCCGCTGCTCCGGCTGGAGCATGCAATCGCGCCCTGGGTCAGCTTCCTGGTGGTGCCGGTCTTCGGCTTCGCCAATGCCGGCGTATCCCTGGCAGGCACCGGTGTTGCGGCGCTCATCGCCAGCCTGCCGCTCGGCGTCGCGGCCGGTCTCTTTCTCGGCAAGCAGATTGGCGTGATGGGCGCCTGCTGGCTGGCGATCCGGCTACGCGTCGCGCGCATGCCGGATGGCGCCGGCTGGGTGCAGCTCTACGGCGTCGCGCTGCTCTGCGGCATCGGCTTCACGATGAGCCTCTTCATCGGGCTGCTGGCTTTTCCGGGCGACATCCTTCGGCAGGAACAGGTGAAGATCGGCGTGCTGGCCGGATCGCTGCTGTCGGCCCTGGCCGGCGCAGTGGTGCTGAAACGCGCCAAGCGCGATTGACAGAAGGGGTGTCCCGGCTCTACTCCGCGCGCTCCATGGCGGTGTAGCTCAGCTGGTTAGAGCACGGCACTCATAATGCCGGGGTCGGCGGTTCAAGTCCGCCCGCCGCTACCATGGTTCCAATGTTTTCCGCGCTTTACGGCGAGCCTGGTTTGGACAGGCCCGGACCTGCCCGGGCTGTTTTGACCCCATTTTGCCCCCGCGGCTGGGCACAGGCTGGGCAGCAGAATCGCCCCTACAGCAGCCTGCTGATAGCCTCCTTGTGGTGGTCGGCCCGCATGGTGGCGTAGCGCTGCACCATCTGCAGCGACGACCAGCCCCCGATCTTCATCAGCGAGATCAGATCTGTGCCGCTCAGGACCATCTGGCAGGCCCAGTCGTGGAAATGGAAGTCCGTCACCTCGGCCCGGGCGCAGGCGGTCGCATGGGCTTTCGACAGCGGGTTACCGCCGACGTCCCTGGTGTCGGCATAGGGCTCGCCTCGGGAGCTGAGAAACACCCTGCCGCGCGACGGCTTATCCCGCGAGCACCACACCCCCCAGAGCATCAGGGCGACCTTCCGATGCATGGGGACGGAGCGCGTCTTCTTGCCCTTGGTGGTCTCCCAGTCGAGGCGGATCGTTTCCTGGCGCCAGATGACGTTGCGCCAGTCCAGGATCAGGGTCTCCCGCACCCTGGAGCCCTGGTAGGCGCAGACCAGGGCAGGGCACCCTGCGGAGGGGTTGTAGGAGCGCAGCAGGGCCGGCCGCTCCTGGTCGGTCAGATGGACCACCCGCTCGACCTCATCGCCTTCCACCAAGGGCAGTGTCGGGGCTGGTGCCTTCCGCGAGCGGCAGTACGCGTTGACCGCGGCCGGGATGAGAGCGCGGTATCGTCGGGCCGTGCCAGGTGAATGCCCTGGGTGTCGCTCATTCCAGAGGTCCCAGGCGGGGCCAAGATCGCCGAGCGTGTATCTTCCGATGAGGTCGGAGATGCGCGCGTATTTCGCGGCGTCCTGATCCGAAACCGTGGCCGGCGGTTTTGCCAGCCCCATGATGCATTGGCCGAGCTCGGCCTTTTTGACGCTGGCGAAAGCTGGGTCTAGGTGCTCGGCCTTGACGCGCTCTTCTTCCCGCGCTGCGACAGCTTCCGCATCAGCTCGCTTGCTCTGGCCTGTGCTGATTCGGGGACGATGACAACTTCACGACCGACACGGATCGTGCCCCGCGCGTGCCAGATTTCGCCGCGCTTGCGGAAGGAGGGGGCCCCCACCCCTGAGGGGGGCTGCCCCCTCTCCCTGATAAGGGTGCGCGTATTTGCGTATTTGCGTATAAGTGTGATTTTTCAAAGACTTGGTGGGATCCTGAGCCCCGTACATACGCCGCGCAGCACACAATTTACGGCTAAGCCGTATATGTCCTTGCCAATAGTACGGCTAAGCCGTATAGTCTGCGCATGGACATCGAGTTCGACCCCGCGAAGGACGCCGCCAACATCGCCAAGCACGGCATGTCGCTCGCCATCGCGCTGTTCGTGCTTGAAGCCCCGGTGGCTGTGGTGCCGGATATCCGCCGCGACTACGGCGAGCCGCGCTTCAACGCCTTCGGGCTGGTGGCGGGCCGGCTGCTCTGCTGCACGTACACCCCGCCCGGGACGATCTACCGTGTCATCTCGGTTCGGAAGGCTCACAGGAAGGAGCAGGCACAATGGCTACCGTGAAGGTCACCAAGGCGATGGCGGAGAAGGCGCTGCTCAAGACGGATTGGGCCCGGGTCGACGCCATGACGGATGGCGATATCGAGCGCCAGGTCGCCGAGAACCCGGACGCGGCGCCGATCCTTTCCGATGCCGAGGCGGCGGCGGGCTTGGTGCGGGAGGTGCGTGGGCGGCTGGGAATCTCTCAGGCCGAATTCGCCGCCCGGTACGGGATCCCGGTCGGCACGCTGCGCGACTGGGAGCAGGGCCGGAAGCAGCCCGACCGCACTGCCTTCTCGTACCTGCGGGTGATTCAGCGGGAACCCGAGGCCGTGGCGCGAGCCCTGGGGAAGGCAGCGTAGGGGAGCGACGCCCGACGTTCATCGCCGACGCCCGAGACGCCACCGCCTGTGCCCCTGGGGGGGGCGTGGCCGCCGTGGCACCCGATGCCGCCCACCGCCCTGTAGCGCCCGGCATAGCCGGCTGTAGGCGCTTCCCGCTCATCCTGGGGCGCCCGCCGCGGTGCGCGTGCCCAGCGCTCCCAGCAGAGCGCCCGGCGCCCAGATGCCGGCTCGAAGGCGCAGTGCTTGCCTCCTGGCCGCCATCGTCACGATCGGCACCGCCGGGGCGCCGGGTTGTGCGCGAAGACAGGGTCGCGGCGCTGATGGAGTCGATCGGGCGCCTCGGCCTGCTCACTCCGATCGCCGTTCGCACCGTCGCGGAATACGACATCCCGGGCGAAGGCCTGCTGTCCGGGGTGCCGCTCCTGGTCGCCGGCGGGCACCGCCTCGAAGCGTGCAAGCGTCTGGGCATGGAGTTCGTCCCAGCCATCCGCTTCACCGACGAGACGGAAGCCCGGCTGTGGGAGATCTCGGAGAACCTTCACCGCGCCGACCTGACCGCCCTTGAATGGTCGGAACAGGTCGCGGAGTGGATCAGGCTCACGGATGCGAAGGGTAAACTGGCGCAAGTTGCGCCAGTTTCGCCGAGCGGCGGGCGGGGGAACGAAGGCGGCATCCGGGCCGCCTCTCGCGAGATCGGGGTCGATCGTGACGCCGCCCGGCGCGCCGTGAAGATCGACAGCATCGCGCCGGAGGCAAAGGCGATCGCGGCCGATGCCGGCTTCGCGGACAACCAATCCGCGCTGCTGAAAATCGCGAAGGCCGAACCCGCGGACCAAGTCGCCGCGGCGGAACGCCTCCGCGCCGAGAAGGCCGCCCGCGCCCTGGCCGAACAGGAGGCGCGCGAGAAGCGGCAGGGCAACGCTGCAGCCGACGCCTTCGCCGAGTGGCTGTCACGCCACGCCGCGCCTGCCTTATGGCGATGGACTTTTTGCGGCCTCTCGCTAAACGGAGCGCTTATGGCGGCGAAGAAAGCGCGTTTCCCGATACCTACCGCGTTGGCGGACGAGCTTCTCTACGCATCGGATCGAACGTGCTGCGTTTGCGAGGAGCGCGGACGGCCTATCCAGATTCACCATATCGACGAACGCCCATCAAATAATGCTGCCGAAAATTTGGCCGTTCTATGCTTGCCCTGCCATGAACAAACACAAATTAGGGGCGGATTTGGCCGAAAACTGAGCGCTGGTCAGGTTGTACTATATCGAAACGGGTGGATAGAGAGAGTATACCAGCGCCGCCTAGATGTTGATGCGCTTTTTGTCAAGCATAAACTAGGATTGACTTGAGAAAAACCGAAAACGTAAAGGTCCATCATGCCGAATAAAGACCCAGACCTGGCGGCAGTTGTCTCGGCTCTTCCGGGAATTCTGAGGGAATCTTGTGTCAAGGCCCGTGAAGGATGGCAGGGATCGACAACAGATATGATGCGCGCGTCTTATGACGTCATCCAAGTGCTGCAAGGAATATGGCTGATACTCGCAAAAGAATATCCTGATCGACATTTTGGGGGGCTTACCCCTGAGGATTACATCCAGAAATTTGTGCAAGGTCGGTTTGAATGGCACCGAGCTCTTAACGAACCCGGCGGCGTAGGGACCGGGGGGACGGTCGTAGGCCCGATGTCGGCCAGCTCTGTAATGATGGATCTTGAGGGATTAGTAGAGCAGACGGTACTGGCGCTCATGAACCGGGGCATTCACGAAGAAGATGCCGCTCGGTATGAGAAGTGGCTTAAGGCTTGGCGAAAAGCCAGCAAAAGCAAGGTATAGCCGCGCAGCCAGCTTGCTTGGCGTTGAGTTTGCAGACGAGCAGGCCCCTCATCGAAAATCCCGGCTGCGCGGTAGCCCCGCCCGGTCCGATCGCGCGCCAGGCACCGGCCTCACGGCCTCCTCCGTCAGGGCGCCGAGCAGGGCGGAGCGGTCGACCATCCGACGCACAATCAAATGCGAGATGGGCCCCTCGGCGGGCTCTTCCTGACGCTCGACGGTGCCATCGGCGACAAGCAGCCGGCGCGCCTAGCAGTTCGCGCCGATATTGCTCGGCGACCCTGGCGTATACGACCAGATTGGCCATGCCGTGCTTATCCTCGAGCGTCACGAAGATGACGCCTTTCGACCTGCCCGGCCGCTGCCTCACCAGCGCCAGCCCAGGCACCCGCACCGGCGCGCCGCGGTGACGGCCCGGGCGTCCTGGTAGCCCGAGCCGGTCGAGCTTCGGCCGCAGGATCGCGACCGGGTGTCGGCGCAGTGTGAGGCCCGTCGCGGTGTAGTTGCCGACCACCTCCTCGCCCCCGCACCGGCAGGCGGTCACCGGAGCGGTGGTGGTGCCGGCGGCGTTGCGCGCCGCCTTAGCCCTCGTTCGCCGCGCTTGATGCGGGAGGCTGAGCCGAAGGTGCGGGGTTTACTTCCTTAATGACGGCGTCGACAATTTTCTGTCCCAAGCGCCGAGCTTCAATCTTCACCGCAATTGGCTCTTTCAGCCATTCCGCGCGCTGAATCACCGCCCGGTGCCGATCAGAAAGGAAAACGTCTTGGACAGAACACGTGATCGTCTCTCCACCGAACTCGCTAGTGAGTACCACGCGGAAGCCATCGGGAGCGGTAGTGTCGACACGCGCGACTCGGTATATGCCCGTGATAACCGTCGCTGTGCTCTGGTTCCTTCTGTGCTGCGTGACCTCTGCCGCAATCGACGGGCTAACCCGCGTGCCCTGAATAGTGCCGCCCTTTTCCTCGCCGATCGCCCGAATCATCTGTTGACGGGCAGGCTCAACCACGTCCCCGACATCGCGAACGGTCGGCGATCGATCCATGGCTTGGGCTAGGAGGGTGAAGCGTTCGGTATCGTGTTGCCGGGATTGCTCAAGCGATACCAAGTGCTCCTGAAGTAAGGAAACCTGCTCCTTCCGTCCGTCGGCTTCGACTTCAAGTTTCCGGGTCTCTAGCTTGTGCTTCAGCCAGAGATGCCAGCTACCGACACCTGCCACGAGGAGTGCAATCGAGATAATGGAGATTGTCAGCTGCGTGGGCGTCATCTTGGTCAGAACCTCCAGGCCCAGCTGTTGCAGCACCGGTGCCAAGTCGGCGGAATAGTTGTTGCTCCCTGGCCGAACCTCGACGCGAAATTCGAGCTTTTCGCGTTCATCGCGCCCGAGCCCGCGCAGGTCGGCCGTGCCAGCGGTAAGGAGTTCATGGGTGCGATATAGTGACTGCCGAAGCTCAATGAAGGCGCTCATCATCGTTGGTGTGATGGAGCCGTCGATCGGGGTAATCGGAAGATGCACATCGAGCTTGGGCCAGCCCTCGAAGATGACGACCCTCGTGTGATCCGTTGCTAGTTCTGGCTCTCTCAGGGCACTAGCTAGGAAGCTCCATGCGTCCTCTTCCGACCTAATCGTCAGCGTCCCCGACATTCATCCTGCCCCAGTCATTTAGAAGATCGTAAGCCTCGCAGAGCCTTCGTGAATAGTCGATGAATGCCCCATCAACGCCTTTTGGGACGCCCCCTCGACTCGTATGCCGAAACGCCCGCCCGGGTGGCCCGCGGCGGGCGTTTGTGTTCAAGGCTGAGGCCCCGCGCCGTCAGGCTTTCTTCGTGGCGGCCTTACGACCACGCGCAGGTGCCGGCGCGGGCTCCGCCTTCGGCTTGGTGCCGAGGCCGATCGCCTTCGCCAGCTCCGAGCGCTTCGCCGCATAGACCGGCGGCGACCATCGGGTAATCGCCCGGCAGGCCCCAGCGCTCCCGGTACTGCTCCGGCGTCAGGTTGTAGGACGTCGCCAGATGCCGTCGTGGCGGTCGCCTTCGCGATGGGCGCAACGGCGGCGCCGAGGCAGTCATTCGCCCGTGGCGAAGGTCTCACGGATGACGTGATCCGCAGGGCCATGATCGCGGAGAGCATCGCCGCATACCCGTCCGTGTGTGCCTGCCCCTATTCGACGATGCGGAATGGCCACGCCTGCGGGGGCCGCAGCGCGCACTTCCGATAAGGCTTCGTGAGCTTGAGCCTAATACGTAACTTCACATAGCTGGTGAAGCCAGAGCGAAACCCCGGGCGGAAATGGACTGAATGCTCTTCGGTGGCGCGAAATTATTCCCCTCGGGGTCCAGCGAGGGCAGCGCAGATGCATCGAAACACGCTGGCGGGCGAGCCTATCGAGCAGAGGCGGGCGGGGAACCGCGAGTAAAGGTATGTACCGGGACATCGACCAATCTCCTGACCTGCCGCACGAAATCTACGGAGATGCCGCATGGCGCCGCTTCCGCATTGACCTGCCGGCCGACGGGTAGCCTGCGTGCGCCGATCTAGTAGCGCGGCAGCTTAATGGGCTGCAGGCGCGTGCCCCAGCCTCCATGCGGGTAGGTCAGCCGCCGGCGTAGGGCGGGCCAGTCTTTAGCCAGGAACAGTACCATTGTGGTAGAGCACCAGCCATGGCTGTTGATTTCGACGCACACCGTTCGCGGAGGGATCGAAGATACCAAGCGTCTCGGGATCTCCCCTCTCGGGGTCCAGCGTGCCTCGCGAAGATGCTGCGGCGCGGACTGCCGACGCATCCGCTCCCGAAGCGTTGGTCGAGGCTGGGCTCGGAAGGGGATGTACGGAATCATCCCAAAGAATATAGCAAATTGGCCATGCGACGGACAGCGCGGAGGCTCCTTTTAGGGGCTGGCACCGCCTGATTCTACCGCTCTGCCGCGCCCTCCATCGGCCCGGACGCCGCCGGCGCAGAGGCCACGCTCTTCGGGGCGCGCGCGACCCTGCGCCTGCCGGGCGAGCAGACCAGCAAGGAATTCCCCGCCGAACTGGTGGAGCGTGTGCTGCAGGAGGGGAGGGCGGGGCGCTCGTGACGCTCGGCCGCGCCGCGTCACCGCTGCCGTGGGGCCACCCTGTCGGGCCGGGTCTCGTCCAGACGGTTCGGGAAGCTATGGCTGAAGGTGCGGTTGTCGAGCCCGATCCGGCCGGGTGGCTCGTGCTGCGCCGGCCTGACGGGCGGCTGGTGATGGTCACGCCGCGAGTGGAGAAGGCGAACGGGCGGCCCTAATTCGGATCGGCGCCGGGGCGCCGCCTCTGGCCCCCCAGATTGTGGTTTGCCAGCTTCCGCACCGCGTCCACTGCGAGGGTGCTGAACTTGGTCTCTCCCTCTCCGCCCTCATCCACGCCAGCAGCCTCCGTCGCCCAGCCAGCTATCGATACAATCACCCAGGATGAGACTCGAGGGTGACCCGCTCTCTGACCAGGTGCAGACCCTTCGTCTTGATATCGGCGAGCGCGTGCGGCATCGAGTACTCCAGCACCGGCGTACCCTCTTCCAGCTCCACCGGCCGCTCGTAGCGCCAAGGCGCGCCCCTGCGCGGCAGGTTCCGACCATCAGGCTGCAGGGTCAGCGCGACCAGTCCACCACGGCCGCGAAATTCGAAGGTGCGCATTAGCCGTCTCCTGCTGGGCCGCCTCCCTGGCGGGCGCCTCGGGGAGGGTAGGTGGAAGCTCATGATACCCGTAGCGCTGGCCTGCGCCATCAGCCGGCAGCCTTTTCGCGCTGGCTGGCGGCCGCGCTGGCTGCGCCTTCCCGCTGTGGCGGCGGGTTCGCCTTCCAGAACTTCGCGACCTTCTCTAGCCATGCACCAACCTGTTCCGGGATCGCGTTGCGGCCGCTCTCCCATTCGTACCCAGCGGCAGGCGCATAGCCGAACATCGCCGCCAATCCGCGACTGCTCAGCCCCATCGTCTCCCGGATCTCGCGCAGGCGCTCGGGTGTCATGCTGCCTTCTCGGCCGCCTTCTCGGCCGCCTTCGCGATGCGCCGGCGCTGGCTGCGCAGCATCATGCCGAGCAGCGCCTTCAGCTCACCGCTGAACCGCGCCTCACCCTTGGCCACGCGGCGGAGCGTGGTCTCAATGTTCTCGCGCGGGCGGTCGTCGCCGTGCCGAACCATGGTCCGCGCCAGGTCGGCGACCGTCATGCCCAGTTCGGTGAGGTGCGCCGTGAACGCTGCGGCGCTCTCCGGCGTGCCCAGGGACGCCTTGCGGTTGCTGCCCGCCGCTGCGGTGTCATCGGCCATCGTCAGGCCCTCCGTGCTGGCCGGGCGGCCCCATTGCTGCCCGGCATCGCGCTACCTATTCTATCAGGCAGCCGGGGAGATTTTTCTCCCCGGCGCCCGGTCCTAGAGGGTGAACCGGAAGATCAGACGCAACCTGATCTTCCACCCTCTGAACCGGAGGTTGAAGCGGATTTTCATCCGTCCTTCCTCCGATTATCAGCTAGCCCCATTGCTTGCTGACAACGGCAATATGTCGTTCATCGGTGCGGCAGCAAACGACGAAATGACGTTTTCGCCGCCTTTCTCACCGCTGCTGTCTCTGCATCAAACGCATGGCTCTGGCCTCAGCCCCGCTTCATGCTGCGTGCCTCTGAAGGCCGCATCAGGCGGCGTCCCGCACCTCGATCGTCAGGCGCTTCCCCAGCGCCGCCAGGGCGCGCTCCACGTCCGGCATGCGGCTCACGTGCAGCACGTCCCGCAGGCGGCGCACGGCCTTCTCATCCGCGTTCAGCAGGCGCCCGAGATCCACGTTGCTGACGCGGCGCACCCGCATCGCCTCATTCAAGGCCAGCTTCGCCGCTTCCATCACGGAGACCGAGACCATCGGCCGGCCGCGCGCGGCGCTGGGAACCGGCAGTGCCTCGCCGCGATCGCACATATCGGCCAGGACCGAGACCAGAGCGTCGGCTCCCTGGCGCAGTGCTTCCGCCTCATCCGCGCCAGCGCTGATCGCACCAGGAACATCCGGGAAGGTGATGGTGGCGCCATCGGCCGCCACTTCGACAACAGCGGGATAAGCGTAGCGCATCGTCACTTCTCTATAACCTCGGGGGGGGTATGCAGGTCGGACAGAAATGTCCGATCGTCAAGCGGGGCACCCCTGGCACCGCGGCGGAATGGCCGCTGCCGGCGGCCTCGCCGCTCGACACGGCTCTGCCCGAATGGATGGCCGAGGAAGGCGAGCCGGTTAGCCGGCTGCTGGCGCCGACGGAGTTGCCGCGGCGCGCCGCGCGATCCGGCCCGGCGCAGCCGGCGCTCCATGTTCGCAGCCGCCCCGGTCCTCACGGGCCGGGGCGGTTTTTCGTTTGATGGCTGTGGATAAGCTGACCGCGTTGGGCACGAATTGGGCAACGAGAGCTCGGCGGCGGAAAACGCTAGTATTTGCAATTACATACGCGCCAGGGAAACGGCACTCATATGCCGGGGTCGGCGGTTCAAGTCCGCCCGCCGCTACCATGGAATGCCGCGACGCCGGCAGATCGGAGTCCGGGCGCGGATCATCCCGGAGCTTGCTGCTCAAACAGGTCCTTGCCGCCTCCTCCGCCGACCGGAACGCTGGATGATGCCCGGGCCGGTATCGCCGGCCGGGAAACCCGACCACGGCGCCCGTGTTCCTGAAAGATCTGCGTTCACGTCGATCAGGAAGGAAGGCGCCATGCGGCGAAGCCATTGGATTGAAGTCCCGACGGCCGACTACGGCACGATCCTGCTCAATCTCGACCAAGTCGTCTCGGTTCGCGCGGCCGCCGATGCCGCGATCTTCCTGCTGGCGGATGGCCGCGAGCAGGACTCCGCGCTGTCCTTTACCGCGGCGCGTGGCATGCTCCTGCGACCCGAGACGCCCGCCGGCACTTTTGCCTGACGCGGGTCCCCCCGCCTGACGCGGCGATGCCTCTCCGCGGTTCGAGCGGCGCCGGCTTGGAGCCTGGCAGGATCCGCTCTGGGTCCCGACCGCTTTTCCGCTATGCATTGAGCACGGCGGCGGCAATTCATCCGCCTCCATCACGCTTGTGCATGAGGCCCCGATGCTGTTCGACAGGATCATGGAGGCGCATGCGGCCATCCGGCCGCAGGTGACCGTCACCCCCCTCGACCGCAGCGCCGGCCTCTCCGCCGAGCTCGGCTGCGAGGTGCTGCTCAAATGCGAGCACCTGCAGCCCACCGGCTCCTTCAAGCTGCGCGGCGCCACCAACAAGATCCGGGTGCTGGGCGAGCAGGCGCGACGCGGCGTGGTCACCGCCTCGACCGGCAATCATGGCCAGGCGGTGGCGCGGGCGGGGGCGCTGGCCGGGGTGCCGGTGCTGGTGCATGTCGCGGCCGGCACCGCCGCGCCGAAGATGGCGGCGATCCAGGCGCTCGGCGCGGAGCTGGTGGTGGTCGACGGCCCGCCGATCGCGGCGGAGCTGCAGGCGCGCCACATCGCGACCGGGCAGGGCAAGCCCTATATCTCCCCCTATAACGACCTCGATGTGGTCGCCGGCCAGGGTACGCTCGGCGTCGAACTGGCGGAGCAGGCGCCCGACCTTGACGCGGTGTTCATCGCGGTCGGCGGCGGCGGGCTGATCGGCGGCGCCGGTACGGCGCTGAAGGGGTTGCGGCCAGGCACCCGCGTCGTCGGCGTCTGGCCGGAGAATTCGCCCTGCATGCTGCGGGCGATCGAGGCGGGCGGGATCCTGGACGTCGAGGAAGCCCCGACCCTGTCGGATGGGACCGCCGGCGCGGTCGAGCCCGGCTCGGTCACCTTCCCGATCTGCCAGGCGGTGATCGACGAGATGGTGACCGTCACCGAGGCCGAGATCGCCGCCGCGATGCGCCGGCTGGCGATGACCGATCGCTGGATGGTGGAAGGCGCGGCCGGCGTCGCCCTGGCCGGCCTCGCGCAGCGCGCCCCCGCCTGGCGGGGACGCAAGCTCGCCGCCGTGCTCTGCGGCCGCAACATCGCGCTGGATCGCTTCCTGGCGGCGATCGGCCCGGCCTGAAGCGGCGCCGCCCTCAGCGCGCGGCGCGGAGCTTCGCCGTCGCGGCGTCATCCGCTTCGCCGGCTTCGGTCAGCGCGACGCCATAGTGCGCCACAGCCTCCGCCGCCGCGATCAGGCCGAAGCGCACATCCCGCGCCACCTGCACCGGATCCCGCGCGAAGGGATCGCCATAGCCGCCGCCGCCCGGCATCTCCACGATCAGCCGGTCGCCGGCCGGGATCACTTGGAAGCCCTTCACCTTCATCGCGCCGCCGGAGCCGAGGCGGAGGCGGCCGGTGGCGCCGGCGCCGCCGCCATGCCGCCCGCGCGCCGGATACTCGCCGCGCTCGAACCGCGCCTGGATGCCGTAGGCGGCGTCCTCGCGATTGGCGATCTCCATGGTCTGGCCGAGCCCGCCGCGCTGCCGGCCGGGGCCGCCCGAGCCCTGGCGCAGCTCTTTCCGCCAGATCACCAGGGGCGTGATCGCTTCGGTGATCTCGACCGGCACGTTGCGCACGCCGGACGGGAAGGGCGTCGCCGAAAGGCCGTCCTGCCGCGGCCGCGCACCGGCGCCGCCGGAATGGAAGGTGGTCACGTTGAAGCTGCGCATCGCGCTGCCCTCGGTCCCGGTCAGGCCATGCCCCGCCAGCAGGCTGAGGTTCCAGAGGCTCGAGGTGCCTTCGGCCGGCACCATCTCCGGGATCGCCTGGTCGAGGCAGCCATAGACCACGTCGGGCAGCATGTGCCCGATCACCGACCGCCCATAGACGGCGGCCGGATGCGGCGCATGGACGATGGTGTTCTCCGGCGCGGTGACGATGACGGCATCGAGCGTGCCGGTGTTGTTCGGGATCCAGGGCGCCAGCGCCGCCTTCACGCCGAAGGCGGTATAGGCTTCCGTGTAGCAGAGCGGGCAGTTGATGGCGTAGCGCGACAGGCCGGAGGTGCCGGCGAAATCCACCAGCACGCGGTCGCCGGTGATGGTCAGGGTCGCGGCCAGGGTTACCGGCGCTTCGAAGCCGTCGATCACCATGCTGGCGCTCCAGGCGCCTTGCGGCAGCTTGGCGATGACATCGGCCATGGCGCGCCGGCTGCGGGAGATGATCTGCTCGCCGAGTTCCTGCAGGTCGGTCAGGTGGTATTCG
>DASYDR010000386.1:0-5579 GCA_036499545.1 Roseomonas sp.
GGTGGCGGCACCGGCGGAGGCACGGGTGGCGGCACGGGTGGCGGTGGCACCGGCGGCGGCACGGGTGGGGGCGGCACCGGCGGTGGCGGCAGCACGACCACCACGGGCGGCATCAGCATCACGACCAATCCGACCACCGGCACCACGGTCACCGTCGGTGCCAACGGCAACCCTGCCGCGATCGTCTCCGCCCCGGCCAATATCCCCGGCGCCGTGAGCAATGCGGTGGGCGGCCTCGTCTCCGGCCTCGGCGAGGTGCTGCGCGGGCAGAGCAGCAATCCCGTCGCCTCCCTGGTCGATCCGCTGCTGCGGGTCACGGTCGCCGGCCAGAGCCTGCTTGGCGGTGGCGCCGGGGCCACGACCCCGAGCCTGATTTCGCTCAGCGCGCTTTCGTCGACGACGGCCCAGGGCGGCCTTCTCAACGGGACAGTGCTGCCCACGACCAATGGCCAGAACGTGCTGACGAGCACCCTGCCGACCCTGGTCGGCAATGTCGGCGGGCTGCTCGGCAGTGTCACCGCAGGCACGCCGCTGGCCGGCCTTGCCGGTGGCCTGGGCGGCGCAGGGGCGCCGGTGACCAGCGTGCTCGGTGGCGCGGTCAACGGCGCGACCGGCCTGGTCGGCGGCGTGGTGCAGACTGCGGGCGGCGTTGTCGGCGGCGTGACCGGCGTGGTGAACGGCGTGCTGGGCGGGGTTGGCGGCGTCGTGGGCGGCGCGGCGGGCGGCGGCGGTGGCGCCGGCGGTCCGCTCGGCGGCGTGCTTGGGCCGGTGGCCGGCGCGCTGGGTGGTGTTGGCGGTGGCGCCGGCGCCGGCGCGGCGGGCCCGCTGGCGCCCGTCACCGGCCTGGTCGGCGGTGTCCTCGGTACGGTGGGCAATGTCCTTGGCGGTGTCACCGGTGCGGTGGCCCCGGCGGCTGCACCGGCCGCCGCACCGGCCGCTGGCGCGGCAGGTCCGCTGGCGCCTGTCACGGGCCTGGTCGGTGGCGTCCTCGGCACCGTGGGCAATGTCCTCGGCGGTGTCGCGGGCGGTGCCGGCGGCGGTGGCGGCACGGCCAATGGCGGCAATCGCGGCGGCGGGCTGCTCGGCGGTCTGCTCGGCGGCGGCCGCGGGCGCTAAGGCCGTGCCCGCGCCGGTGGTGGCACCGGCGCGGGCGGCACGATGTGCGGGACCGGCATCAGGGCCGGCGGAGCCGCATGCAGGGCAGGCATGGCAACGGCCTGTCTTATTGCGGCAGACAAACGTTCATACGTAGAGATACAATAGTAAACAAACGCTTTGTAAAGATTCTGCGCCGCATGAATCGCGGAATGTCCTGATCCAGGCGTTTCGCTTCCTTCTCACTTTTCCGGGTGATTTCGCCGCATGCCAAAATACCCCGCGCCTGGACGCACCGCCCTGCTGCTCGGCACATTGGCCGCCGCAGTGCCGGCCGTGGCCTTCGCCCAGTCCAGCCCGATCCTCGGCGACCGGTCCCGGCTGGAGACTGCCGCCCCGCCCGAGACGCCGCGCGCGGCGTCGGTACCGAGCGTGGCGCCGGTCACGCCCACCGCCGGCGGCATGCGCATCACGCCGCGGGAGGTCGTCGTCGCCGGCCCCGATGCCATCGGCGCCAATGCGACCACCGCCGCCCGCGCCGCCCTGATCGGGCACGAGGTCGGTCAGGCCGAGATCCTGCAGATCGCGGAAGCCATCCGCGCCGCCTATGCCGAGGCCGGCTTCGCGCTGGTCACCGTCACGCTGGATGCCTTCGAGCCGGCGACCGGCCTGGTCCGCTACGGCGTCGCCCTCGGCTTCGTCGACGAGGTGCGCATCGAAGGCGATACGGACGGCGCCAATGTCGATCGGCTGCGCAACTACGCGGCGCGCATCGTGGTCGACCGTCCGCTGCGGACCAGCACGCTGCAGCGCTATATCCTGCTGAGCAACGACCTGGCCGGGCGCCGCATCGGCAGCCGCTTCGAACCGCTGCCCGGGCGCATCGACGGCGTGCGCCTGGTGCTGACCCTGGAACGCGCGCCGCCGCAGGTCGGCGTCAGCATCAACAATCTCGGTGGCGGCGCGCTGGACCGGGTGCAGGCGGGGCTCAGCTTCACGGCGACCAGCCTGCTGACCGAAGGCGACAGCACCCGCTTCGCCTACGGCTTCCCGCCGGATTTCCGGCGCTACAGCTACTTCACCGCATCGCATACGCGGCCGATCGGCTATGACGGGCTGACCCTGACCGCGACCGTCGGCCACCTGATCACAAGGCCGACCGGCACCAATGCGCTGGACGGCACCGCGACCACGGGCAGCCTGCAGCTTGCTTATCCATTGATCCGCAGCCAGGAACACAACCTCAACCTGGCGCTCAGCCTCGATGTCTTCGAAAGCGACCAGGCGCTGCTCGGCCAGCTGAACTCGAGCGAAGGCACCCGCGTGCTGCGCGCGGCCGCGATCTACGCCCACCAGTCGCCCGACGGCACCAGCAGCACGGTGCTGCGCGGTGTCGCCAGCCAGGGGCTCGACGTGCTCGGCGCCCGTCAGGACCTGCTCTTCGCCTATGGCGACCCGAACTTCACCAAGTTCAGTTTCCTGGCGGCCCATAGCCGCAGCTTCTTCGACAATGCGCTGGTGCTGCGCACCCGGATGCTGGGGCAGATCGCCTCGGACCGGCTGCCATCCTCCGAACTCTTCACCTATGGCGGCGCCGATCTCGGCCGCGCCTTCGACCCGGGCACGCTGGCCGGCGACGCCGCGATCGGCGGCAGCGTGCAACTCGCGGTGCCGCTGACCTTCATGACCGCGCTTCCGCTGGTGACGTACAGCGAAATCTACGCTTTCATGGACGGTGCTCAAGTGTGGCGACGCTATGCCGGATTTCGAGACTTCCGGGACCGCGCGGCCTCCGCCGGCGGTGGCGTCGGCTTCCGGATCGGCGAGCTGGGAAACCTGAATCTGGAATTGGCCCGGCAGGTGATTCAGCCCCGCTACACATCGACCAGCGGCGGTTGGCGCTTCGTCGTCAGCTTCACGCGGAGCTTTTGAGATGGAGACCGTGGTGCCGCCCATGATCGAGGGAAGGGCGCCCGAAGGGGGAAACATGAGCGAGGATGCGTCGCCGCCCGAGTCGCGGAAGGTCCTGATGGTGGAGGACGACCTGGAACTGGCGGATGCGACCGGGCTCGTGCTGCGCCGCTTCGGGTTCGAGGTGCATCACGCCGGGACCTGGGCGCATGCGCTGGTGCTGCTGGGGGAGGTCCGGCCGGACGTCATCCTGCTCGACCAGCATGTGGGCCCGGTCGACACGGTGACGCGCCTGGCCGAGCTCCGTTCCCTGACATCGGTGCCGATCCTGGTGGTGACGGCGAATGAGAGCGAGACCGATCGCGTGCTCGGCCTGGAATTCGGCGCCGACGACTTCGTGGTCAAACCGGTCTCGGGCCGCGAACTGGTGGCGCGGATCCGCGCCAACCTCCGCAAGCAGCCGGCAGCCGAACTGAAGCCGCGCGAGCAATGGCATTTCGAATCCCAGAGCGGCCGCCTGCAGGCGCCGGATGGGCGGCAGGTGCTGCTGACCAGTGCCGAGGCCAGGATGCTGGACGCGCTGATCAATTCCCATGGCCGGCCGGTTCCACGCGACGAGCTGGTGAACGCCGTCTACGGCCGCGACTGGGCGGTGGGCGAGCGGGTGGTGGACAACGTGATCTTCGGCCTGCGCCGCAAGCTGGGCCTGCGGCCGGATGACGGGGTGATCCGCTCGATCCGCAACGTCGGCTACTCCTTCACGGGCTTTCCGATCGCGCAGCGATAGCGGCTTTTTGCCTCGCGATACGATCCGATACCCATAAATCGAGCGTGTATACGAATTTATGGGATTGGTTCATTTTGTGGTCACGTTAACTTAATATTAAGCTAAAATGTATGATTTGTAGATCGGTGACGATTTTCGGTTGCCGGTGAAACGTCCGATCGCCTATAGGAACAGCGGCGGAATAAAAGTTGGAAGACAGTAAGAACATGGCAGGGAGGTAGTGTTTTGGAAAACCGGCAGCTATCCGACCGCCTCCCGGGCTCCAACGGAACACAACAGGCGCAAAGGCACCTTCCGGTGACCAGGTCAAAATGGAACGCTGCACTGCGGGAGAATGGTGAAGGCGTGACGGCCCTGGTCTGCCTAGCAATAGTTTCTGTCCTGATTCTGATTCCAACAATGCTGTCGGCGGCATGGATAGTCATGCCCGGCTGGACCTATGCGTTGCTGGCCGGCGCCGGGTTGTTGGCCATGCTGATAAGCCTGCGCCGGATACTCACGATTTTGCGAGTGACCCGCGCCGCGATCCACGACGCGGACGCCGCCCGGCTGGAAGCGGGGCGGGCGCGGCTGGTGGCCGAGGATCTGCTGGGTGAGCTGCCCGGCGCGGCCTATCGCGGCGATCTGCTGGCCGATGGGGTGTTCGTTTCCGGCTTCCGCAGTGCCGGCGCCGAACGGCTGACGGGCTTCCCGCTGCTGGAACTCGCGGCCCCCGGCGCCTGGCTGGCGCGCATCCCGGCGGCTTCCCGTCCGGATTACGACGCCTTTCTGGAGGCGCTCTTCATGGATGGCGATGCGGAGGTTGAATACCCCTTCATCCGTGCCGACGGGCGGGAGATCTGGCTGCGCGACCGCGCGCGGATCGTCGGCGCCGCCGGGCGCGGCTGCGTGCTCGTCGCCGGCCAGGTCCTGGATGTCACCCGCGAACGGGCGATGGCCGCGCGTTCGATCCAGGCCGCCAAGCTCGCGACGCTCGGCGAGATGTCGGCGTCGCTGGCGCATGAGCTGGCGCAGCCGCTGGCCGTGATGCTGTTCTCCGCCGAGACCGCGCGCGACGCGCTGGAGGATCAGGGCGCGGAGGCGGTGGGGCTAGCCTGTGATCAGCTCGACCGCATCATGCGGCAGATCGCGCGGACCCGGACCATCGCCGTGCATCTGCGCGATTTCGGCCGCAGCGATCCGGGGCCGGAGGAAGCGGTCGACGTGGTCGCGGCGCTGGACGGCGCCCTGGTCCTGGCCGGTCCGGCCCTGGCCCGGGCGAATGTGACGATCGAGCGCGCACTGCCGGACACGCTGCCGAAGCTGCGCGGCCAGAAGCTGATGATCGAGCAGATCCTGGTCAACCTGATGCTCAATGCCCGCGACGCGATGCGCGACCTGCCGGACGGGCAGCGGCGGATCGTGATCAGCGCGCAGCCGCGCGGCGGCCAGGTGGAATTGCGGCTGCGCGATACCGGCGGCGGCCTGCCGCCGGGGGCCGAGACCCGCATCTTCGAACCCTTCTTCACCACCAAGCCGCCCGGGCAGGGCACCGGCCTCGGCCTGTCGATCTGCCACGGCATCATGCGCCGCGCCGGCGGCGATATCCGGGCCGAGAATGCCGATCCGGGCGCGGTGATGATCCTCACTTTCCAGAAGGCGACGGCAGGCACCCCGGTGCCGGCCGCGGCGCTGCCCGGCCTTCCCATGATCCGCCAAGAAGGCCACTGAATCATGTTCCGCCGCGGCAATCTGAACCTGCCTCTTCTCGCCGGCCTCGGCCTGCTGGGCGTGGGCGTGGTCTTCG
>DASYDR010000387.1:0-15781 GCA_036499545.1 Roseomonas sp.
CAACAACCGCTCCCCGAGCGCGCCCTTCGACGATCTGCGGGTGCGCCAGGCCATCGCCTATTCGCTCGACAAGCGCGCCTTCATGAACTTCGTCGCCGGGCGCGACGGCATCGTCACCAACCAGATGGTCATCCCCGGCAACGTCCATTTCGACCAGGCGATGCATGACGCCGACCCGCATGCGCGCCCCGATCTCGACCGCGCCCGCACCCTGCTGCGGGAGGCCGGCGCGACCCGGGCCAATCGGCAGATCCAGCTGATCTCCTGGCAGGAGAGCTACGCCCAGGTCGCGGCGCAGATGATCTCCCGCACCGGCCTGTCGATCAACCACGTGGCGCTGGACGATCTCGGCGCCCAGCGCCGCCTCGGCCAGTATGACTGGGACCTGGCCGTGTTCTCGTCGGGGCCGCGCGCCGACATCTTCCTGCGCTATGTGCGCATGATGAGCGACGGGCCGAACCCGGTGCTCTGGGGCGGCGTGCAGGATGCGGATTTCGACGCCCTGGTCGCCGCCGCGGTGCAGGAGCCCGACCAGGCCCGCCGCGCCGCCGCCTATAACCGCGCCTGGCAGCGGGTGCTGGACCGCTACTACACGGTCGTGCTCGGCCACAGCCAGAACGTCATCGCCAACCGCACCGAGGTGCGCGGCTGGGATCCGGGCTTCACCTGGGCCTGCCATTGGGCGAGCGGCGGTGTCGCGCAGGCCTGGCTCGCCGCCGGGGCACGCGGCTGAGCATGAGCGCGACCGCGGCGCGCCTGCCGGCCGGGACAGCAGCCCGCCGCGGACGGCCGGCGCTGCTGCTGGCCGGCGGCATCGTCGCGCTGGTGCTGCTGCTGGCCCTGCTGGGACCATCGCTGGTGCCGCAGGATCCGCTGGCGCAGGACCTGCTGGCCCTGAACCAGCCGCCGGATGCCGCGCACTGGCTCGGCACCGACCATCTCGGGCGGGACGTGCTGGCGCGCCTCGCCACCGGTGCGCGGCTGACCCTGTTGGTCGGAGCCGGCGGCGCGACGCTCGCCTTCCTGCTGGGCGCCGGGTTCGGCCTGCCGGCGCTGGCCTTCGGCGGCGCAGCGCGGGTGCTGGTCTTCGGTGTTTTCGACCTGCTGCGGGCGCTGCCCGGCATCCTGCTGGCCATGCTGCTGGTCGCGGCGCTGGCGCCCGGGCCGGTTTCGGTGATGCTGGCGCTCGGCCTGACCTACGCGCCGATGGTGGCGGAGGTGGCGCGCGCCACCCATGCCCGCGAAAGCGCCGCCGACTACATCGCCGCGGCGAAGAGCTTCGGCCTGTCGCGCCTGACGGTGCTCGGACGGCACCTGCTGCCCAATCTCACCGGCGTGCTGCTGACCTTCGCGGCCATCATCCTGCCGCGCTGCATCGTGACGGAATCGGTGCTGTCCTTCCTCGGCCTTGGCGGCACGCCGGAACTGCCGAGCTGGGGCCGCATGATCGCCGACGCCGGCCGCTTCGCCGAGGACGCGCCGCATGCGGTGCTGGCGCCGGTGCTGGCGCTCTCCGCCTTCACCCTGGGGCTGTCCGTCCTGGGCGAAAGGCTGCGCGCCGCGGCCGATCCGCTGCGCGGGGATGCGCCATGATCCGCGCCGCCGGCTGGGTCGCGCCGCCGCTGCGCGCCATCGCCCTGATCCTCGCCATCGCCATCATCGCCTTCTTCTGCATCCGCGCGGTGCCGGGCGATGTGGTCGACGTGCTCGCGACCCAGGGCGACCTGACCGCCGCGCAGCAGGCGGCGATGCGCCAGTCGATGGGGCTCGACGCCTCCCTCCCCGCGCAATTCCTGGCCTGGGCCGGGCAGGCGCTGCAGGGCGAATTCGGCAGCTCGCTCCGCTTCGGCAAGCCGGTGGCGGAGCTGTTCCTGAACGCGCTGCCGGCGACCCTGCATCTCGGCCTGCTCGCCTTCGCGATCGGGCTGGCACTCGCGCTGGTGCTGGCGCTCGGCGCGCTGGCCGCACCGCGGTCGCCGCTGCCCTTCCTGGTGCAGGCGGTGAACGTCTGGTCGATCGCGGTGCCGACCTTCTGCATCGGCATCGCCGGCATCCTGGTGTTCTCGATCTGGCTAGGCTGGCTGCCGGCGATCGGCGGCTTCGGCCTGCCATCGGCGATCCTCGGCATCGATATCGCGGGCCAGCTCGTGAAACCGCTCCATGACGAGCTGCGCCAGGCGCGGGCGGCACCGCATGTGCGGACGGCACGCGCCAAGGGGCTGCACCCGCTGCGCATCGGGCTGTTCCATCTGCTGCCGACCGCGATGCCGGTGCTGCTGGCACTCTCCTCCGTCGTGCTCGCCGGCGTGCTCGGCGGCACCCTGACCCTGGAGGTGCTGTTCGGCCTGCCCGGCGTCGGCAGCCTGGCCCTCAACGCCGTCTATGGCCGCGACTGGCCGCTGCTGCAGGCGACCATCGTCTTCCTGGCCGCCGGCGTGGTGCTGATCAATGCCGGGGCCGAGCTGCTGCACCGGCTGCTGGATCCGAGGCCGCGGCGATGAAAGCCGGCTCCCTGCTCGAAATCCGCGACCTGAACATCGTCGTCACGGGCCGGGAAGTGGTGCGGGGCGTCTCCTTCGGCATCCGCGCCGGCGAGACCCTGGGACTGATCGGGGAATCCGGCAGCGGCAAATCCCTGACCGCCCTGTCCATCTTGCAATTGCTGCCCGATGCGGCCGCGATCGCGCCCGGCAGCTCCATCCGCTTCGAAGGACAGGAATTGACCGGCCTTGGCGACGCCGCGCTGCGCCGGCTGCGCGGCGGGCGGATCGCCATGGTGTTCCAGGACCCGATGGCCTGCCTGAACCCGGCGATGAGCGCCGGCGCCCAGGTGGCGGAGGCGGTGCGGCAACATCGCGGCCTCTCGGGCGCCGCGCTGCGTCAGGCGGTCGCCGCGCTCCTCGCCGAAGTCGGGCTGGACCCTGCCCTGGCCGGCCGGCATCCGCACGCGCTGTCCGGCGGCCAGCAGCAGCGCGTGATGATCGCCATGGCGCTGGCCGGCGACCCGGTGCTGCTGCTGGCCGACGAGCCGACCACGGCACTCGACACCACCGTCCAGGCGCAGGTCATGGCGCTGCTGCGGCGGCTGGCGGCCGATCGCGGCCTGGCCATGCTCTTCGTCTCCCATGACCTCGCTGTGGTCGCCGCCATGGCCGATCGCGTCGGCGTCATGCACCAGGGCGCGCTGGTGGAGATCGGGCCGGTCGCGGCGGTGCTCGGGCAGCCGCGTTCGGCGGAAGCCCGCGCCCTGCTCGCGGCGCGGCATGGGCTGGCGCCGGCGCCGGCCAATGACGCGCGGCAACCGCGGCCGCCGGTGCTGGAGGTGACGGGGCTGGCGGTCGACTACCCCGGCCGCGGTCTCTTCGCGCGCCCGACCCGGGCAGTGCAGGCGGTCGGCTTCACGCTCGCCCCCGGCCAGGTGCTCGGCCTGGTCGGCGGCTCCGGCAGCGGCAAGAGCAGCGTGGCCCGCGCCCTGGTCGGCCTGGCCGATCGCGCCGAGGGCCAGGTGATGCTGGAAGGCCGCCCGCTGCCGCCCGGTCTCGCCGCCCGGCGCGACCCGGCCGCGCAGCGCATCCAGATGGTGTTCCAGAACCCGTATGGCTCACTCAACCCGCGTCGCCGCATCCTGGCCGCGCTGGAGGAGCCACTGCAGGCGCTCGGCATCGCCGATGCCCGCGAACGCCGCCGGCGCGCCGCCGCCATGCTGAACGAGGTCGGCCTGGCGGAGGAGCATCTGGCGCGCTTCCCGCACGCGCTCTCCGGCGGCCAGCGCCAGCGCGTCGCGATCGCCCGCGCGCTGCTCGCCGAACCCGCGGTGCTGGTCTGCGACGAGGTGCTCTCGGCGCTCGACATGACGGTGCAGCGGCAGGTGCTGGCGCTGCTGCGGCAGTTGCGGGCACGGCGTGACCTGGCGCCGCTCTTCATCAGCCACGACCTGGAAGCGGTGGCGCATATCGCCGACCAGGTGATGGTGATGGAGCGCGGCCGGATCATCGAAATCGGCCCGACCGGTGCGGTGCTGGGCGCACCGCGCGAGGCCGCGACCCGTGCCCTGGTCGATGCCATGCCGGGGCGGCGCAGCGCCGCCGCCAGGGACATCGCGCTGCTGCCTGCCTGACGGCGACCCCGGCCTGCAGCAGCCGGCACGATCGCCGATATGACCGGCGGTCATAGCATCACGACCGGAATCGCCCTTCCCTCCCGGCGCCGCGACCCGGAACCTGACGGGAGATCAGCGGAACGCGGATCTGGGGAACGCCGTCTGCGCCGGAGGGAGGGTCAAAAGGCCCCGATCCCGGATGCCCTTCCATCGCGCGCCCCGCGTCGCGGCGACATGGGGCGTGCCGCCTGGGCCAGACAGCGAGGTGACATGAAGCAGACCGGTTCCCAGCCCGCCACCCTCTCCCGCCGCCGCGGCCTCGTCACGGGGCTGGCGGCCCTCGGCACCCTGGCCGCGCCGCGCATCCTGCGGGCGCAGGGCGCGGCCTCCACCTGGGATACGATCATGCAGGCCCGCAAGCTTCGGGTCGGCGCCGCGTTGTCGGAACCCTGGTACTACAAGGACACCGCGAACAGCGACGCCCCGGGCGCGGTGCGGGTCGGCGACGTCACCTGGCGCGGCATCGGGCCCCGCATCGGGGAACTGATCGCGCGTGCGATGAACGTGCAGCTCGAGATGGTGGAAGTGACCTGGGGGACCGCGGTCGCGGCACTGCAGGCCGGCCAGATCGACACCATGTTCATCCTGGACCCGACGCCGGAACGGGCGCTGGCGGTCGATTTCGTGCCCTCCCCCATTCTCTGGTACCCGATCGCCGGCCTGGCGCGGGACAATGTGACCGCCACCACCTGGGCCGATCTCAATGTTCCGTCGGCGCGGGTCGGCGTCGCGCTGGGCAGCTCGACCGACCAGACGCTGACCCGGCTGGCGCCACGCGCCAGCATCCAGCGCTACCCGACGACCGGCGAGCTGATGGCCTCCTGGCAATCCAACCGCATCGACGTCGCCATCACCACCGGCCCGACCGTCGACCTGACCATCGCGCGCATGCGCCGCGGCAAGAGCCTGGTGCCGCGGCCGATCGTCGCGGTCCCCGCCGGCGCCGGGGTGCGCAAGGAAGCCGATACGCGCTGGGCCAATTACCTGAACACCTGCATCGGCTACTTCTACAATGGCGGCATCACCCAGCAGATCTATGAGGAGTTCATGGTCTTCCGCGGCCTCGAAGCCGGGAAGGCGACGCCGATCCAACGGGAGCTCTGGTAAGCAAGGGCCTGGCGGATGGCCTATGAGTGGGACTTCGCGGCGGTCTTCCGGCATTCGGACCTGCTGCTGGAAGGTGCCGCCAATACCGTCCGGCTGGCCGGCGCGGCGCTGCTGATCGCCATCCCGCTCGGCCTCGCGGTCGCGATGCTGCGGCTGGCGCGGATCCCGGTGCTGTCCTGGCTGCTGGCGATCTACACCGACATCTTCCGCACGGCGCCGTCGATCGTGCTGATCTACTGGTTCTTCTTCGCCTTCCCGATCCTGGCCGGAGTCGATTTCGCCGACCATACCGCCGTCACCCTCGCCCTCGGCCTGCAGACCGGCGCCTATATGGCGGAGGTGTTCCGCGGCGGCATCCTCTCGGTCGATCGCGGACAGTGGCAGGCGGCGACGGCGCTCGGCATGGGGCGTGCCGCGCGGATGCGCTACGTCATCCTGCCGCAGGCGATGCGCCGCATGCTGCCGATCCTCTTCACCCGCGTCACCGAACTCTACAAGGCGACCTCGCTGGCGGCCGCGATCTCCTATGCGGAGATCGTGCAGATGGCCAATCGCGCCGCCTCCGAGACATTCCGCCCGATGGAGACCTTCACCGTCGTCGCGCTGTTCTTCTTCACCACCATCTTCTGCGTCAGCCAGGCCGTGCGCTTCATCGAGCGGCGCATCGCAGTGCCGGGATAAGCGTCGATGCATGACTGGGACTTCAGCTTCCTGACCACCCAGCGGCACTTCATCCTGCAAGGGCTGCTCGGCACCCTGCGGCTGGCGGCGGTGAGCCTCGTCGCGGGCACCGCGATCGGCCTGCTCGGCGCGGCGGCGCGGCTTGCGGGCAGCGTGGTCCCGCGCGTGCTCGGCGGCTTCTATGTCGAGTTCTTCCGCAATATCCCAGTGCTGGTGCAGATCTTCTGGCTCTACTTCTCGATCCCGATCCTGACCGGCGTGCAGCCGAATGCCTATGTCGCCGCGGCCATCGCCACCTCCCTCTATGGCGGCGCCTATCTGACCGAGGTGTTCCGCAGCGGCATCGCCTCGATCGAGAAAGGGCAGTGGGACGGGGCGCGGGCCATGGGCTTCGGCCAGGTCGCGATGCTGCGCCACGTGGTGCTGCCGCAGGCCTTCCGGCGCGTGCTGCCTGCCTATACCAACCAGGTGCTGGAGATCGTGAAAACGACCTCGGTCGCCTCCACCATCGCCTATGCCGAGTTGCTCTACTCGGCCAAGCTGCTGAGCGAGCAGGAATTCCGCCCGATCGAGGCCTATACCGCGGTAGGCGTCGCCTTCATCCTGGTGCTGCTGCCCGCCGGCGCCGTCGCGCGGCTGATGGAGCGGAGGATGGCGCGCCATGGCTGAGAGACCGCCTGGAAATAGCTGCGGGCCGGCCTGGCGGGTCTTTTCCGCCCCTGACGCGCCGGCTTCCTCGCCGATGCCACCAGCATCGGCTGCGTCACCCGCCCCCTCAGGAACGCAAAATCCCTCGCCAGGCCTGCGCCGCAGCCAGTCCCAAACGGTCTCCGAGGTGCTGCGCGTCGAAGGCCTGCACAAGGATTATGGCCCGCTCTCCGTGCTGCGCGGCATTGACCTGACGGTGCGGCGGAGCGAGGCGGTGGTGATCCTCGGTGCCAGCGGCTCCGGCAAGAGCACGCTGCTGCGCTGCCTGAACTTCCTGGAAATGCCCAATGCGGGCCGCATCCACCTCGACGGGCAGCTTGTCGGGCGCGCCGGCCGGGACGGCCGGATGCGCTACACCAACCGGGAGCTCTGCGCGCTGCGCATGCGGGTCGGCATGGTGTTCCAGCAGTTCAACCTGTTCCCGCACATGACCGCGGAACGCAACGTCATGATCGGCCCGATGAAGCTGCGCGGCCTGCCGGAGGCGGAGGCACGACGCATCGCCTCGGCCAATCTCGACAAGGTCGGCATCCTCGACAAGGCGAAGAGCTATCCGGCGCAGCTTTCGGGCGGGCAGCAGCAGCGCGTCGCCATCGCCCGCGCACTCGCGATGGAGCCCGCGCTGATGCTGTTCGACGAGGCGACCTCCGCCCTCGACCCCGAACTGGTGGGAGAGGTGCTGCTGGCGATGCGCCGGCTGCGGGAGGACGGCATGACGATGCTGGTCGTCACCCATGAGCTCGGCTTCGCCTACAACGTCGCCGACCGCGTGGTGTTCATGGATGGCGGCGTCATCCACGAGGAAGGCACGCCGCAGCAGGTCCTGCTGGATCCGCGGCGCCCGCGCACCCGCGACTTCCTGCGCAGCCACACCCTGTTCCGCCTGCCGGAGCCGATGCAGGATGGGCCGAAGCCGGATCATGCCGTCATCACCGGGGAGGAGCGTCGATGAAACGGATCGTCATCGTGGGTGGCGGCATCATCGGATCGAGCATCGCCTACCACCTGGCGGTGGCGGGCGCCGCCGCCGACGTCGTGGTGGTGGAGCCCGACCCGACCTACGAATTCGCGGCCACGCCGCGCGCCGTCGGCGGCGTCCGGCTGCAGCACGCGCTGCCCGAGAATGTCGAGATGTCGCTCTATGGCGACGCGGTCTATTCGGATTTCGCGACGCATGTGCATGGTGGCAGCGTCGATTACGATCCGCAATTCCACCGCATCGGCTATCTGTATCAGGTCCGCGGCGCCGATGACGTCGCGGCGCTGGAAGCCAATGCCGCCATGCAGCGCAGCCATGGCATCGAGGTGCATCTGCTGGACCGCGCCGCGCTCGGCCAGCGCTACCCGTCCTTCAATTTCGACGATGTCGATGCCGCCGCGCTGTCGCCGGCCGATGGGCAGATCGACCCCTTCGGCGCGCTGATGGGCACCCGCCGCGCGGCGGAAGGGCGCGGCATCACCTATCTGAAGGACCGCGTCGTCGGCCTCGACGTCACGGACGGCAAGGTCACCGCGGCGCGCCTCGAAAGCGGCGGCACGCTCGCGGTCGATACGCTGGTCAATGCGGCGAATTGCTGGGCCGCCGGCATCTGCGACATGGTCGGCATGCGCGTGCCGATCGCACCGATGCGCCGGCAGCAATTCTTCTTCGACACCCGCGATGCGATCGAGACCATCCCGGCGATGCGCTATTCCACCGGCCTGTCGATCCGCCCGCACCAGAAGGGCTATGTCACCGGCTATACCCGTTTCGACGAGCCACGCGTCTTCAACTGGGAGCTGGAGCCCAACCTCTTCGCCGATTTCCTCTGGCCGCAGATCGCGGAAAAGAGCCAGGCCTTCGAAGCGGTGAAGGAGAAAGGCGGCTGGGTCGGCCACTACGACATGAACGCGCTGGACGGCAATGCGGTGATCGGCCGCTTCCCGGCGGTGCCGAACTTCATCCTGGCCGCCGGCTTCTCCGGCCACGGGTTGCAGCACGGTCCGGCGGTCGGGCGCGCGGTGAAGGAGATGATCCTGGACGGCGGCTTCCGGACCATCGACCTCACACGCTTTTCCTACCAGCGCATCATCGACAATACACCGCTGCCGGATAGCGGCCCCAAGGCATGACGGCACCGGTCGTCGTCATCGGTGGCGGCTTCGTCGGCCTCGGTTGCGCGTTGCATCTGCAGCGCGATGGGCATGCGGTGGTGCTGCTCGACCCCGGCGACCCGATGCGCGTGGCATCCTACGGCAATGCCGGGCACCTCGCGGTGGGGGAGGTCGTGCCGCTCTCCGGCCCGCATGTGCTGCGGTCGCTGCCGCGATGGCTCACCGATCCGCTCGGACCGCTGGCGCTGCGGTTCGCCTATCTGCCGCGCCTCACCCCCTGGCTGCTGCGCTTCCTGCGCGCCGGCCGCATGCCGGAGGTCGAGCGTATCTCCGCCGCCATGGCGGCGCTCTGCGACCGCATCGCGCTGGATTATCCGCCGCTGATCGACGATGCGGGGGCCGCGGACCTGTTGCGGCCGGGCCCGCATCTGCGCCTCTATGCTTCCCGCGCCGCCTGGCAGGCGGAAGGCTGGCGCTGGGCGCTGCGGGTGAAGTCCGGCTTCCGCCACGAATTGCTGGAAGGCGATGCCCTGCACGCGGCGGAGCCTGCCCTGGCAGCTTCGGTCGGCTTCGCCGTCGCGTCGCTCGACCGGATGACGATCGGCGATCCGCTGCGGCTGCTGACCGCCTTTCGCACCCTCTTCCTCGGCCGCGGCGGACGGGCGGTGACCGGCACCGCCAGCGGCTTCATCCACCAGGGCGCGCTGGTCGGCGGCGTCGCCTGCGCCGATGGCCATATCGAACCGGCCTCCGCCGTGGTGGTCGCGGCCGGCGCCTGGTCGCATCGCCTGGCCCGCAGCCTCGGCGACCGCGTGCCGCTGGAGACCGAGCGCGGCTATCACGTGATGCTGCCCGATCCCGGCATCATGCCGCGCCACAGCATGTCGCATGTGGAGCGCGGCTTCGCGCTGACGCCGATGGAGCAGGGGCTGCGGCTGGCCGGCACGGTGGAATTCGCGGGCCTCGACGCGCCGCCCAACTGGGATCGGGCGCGCAAGCTGATGAGCATCGCGGCGACGCTGATCCCCGGATTGAAGACGGAAGGCCATCGCTTCTGGATAGGCCATCGGCCGAGCCTGCCCGACAGCCTGCCGGTGATCGACCGGGCGGCATCGGTCCGCAACGTCGTCTATGCCTTCGGCCACGGCCATATGGGGCTGAGCTGGGGGGCGACGACCGGCCGCCTGGTCGCCGGCATCCTGGGCGACCGGCCGAGCAACCTCGACCTGTCGCCCTTTCGCCTGGCACGCTTCGCGTCATGAAACGCCGTGGCACGACCACCATCATGCCTTTCAGAGAAATCTCCGCCATGCACGCCCCCGCCAGACGCCGCATCCTGACCGCCTTGCTCGCGGCGCCTGCCCTCGCGCTCACGCGCACCGCCGCCGGGCAGGATGCCTGGCCGCAGCGGCCGGTCACCATCGTGCTGCCGCTGGCGCCCGGCGGCTCCACCGACACGCTGATGCGCCCGCTGGCGCAGCATCTGACGGGGCTGTTCGGGCAGGGCTTCGTCATCGACAACCGGCCCGGCGCCGGCGGCACCATCGGCCACGGCCAGGTCGCCCGGGCGCGGCCGGACGGCTACACCCTGCTCGCTTCCACCAACAGCAGCTATGCGATCGCGCCGCATCTCTACCAGCTCACCTACGATCCGGACGCCTCCTTCGCGCCCATCAGCCTGCTGGCCAGCACGCCGCAGGTGCTCTGCGTGCATCGCACCCTTCCCGTGACCGACCTGCCCAGCCTGATGGACCACCTGCGGCGCAACCCCGACAAGGTCACCTTCAGCTCCGCCGGCATCGGCTTCACCAGCCATCTGGCGGCGGAATTGTTCATGTCGATGACCGGCCTGAGCATGATCCACGTCCCCTATCGCGGCGGCGGCCCGGCCGCGCAGGCGCTGCTGAGCGGGGAGGTGCAGGTGAATTTCGCCGATACCACCACCGCGCTGATGCTGGTGCAGTCCGGCAATGTCCGCCCGATCGCGGTCACCTCGAAGCAGACCTCGCCGCAATTCCCGGCGCTGCCGACGCTCGACGGCTCCGGGCTGCCCGGCTTCCAGTCGAGCACGGCCTATGGGTTGCTGGCGCCGGCCGGAACACCGGCTGCGATCCTGGACCGCTTGCGGACCGCCGTCGTCGCCTGGCTGCGGGCGCCGGAGCGGCGCGAATGGCTGGACAATTCCGGCTTCATCCCGATCGGCTCCACCGGGGAGGAGTTCCAGCGCATGCGCACCGAGGAATCGGCGATGTGGGGCCAGATCATCCGCAGCCGCGGCATTCATGTGCAATAGGGCCGCAGGAGGGGCACCGCCATGGTCCTGACCGAAGCCGCCCTGGCGGCGCTGATCGCGCAGGCCTTCACGCGACATGGCATGAGCCCTGCCAATGCGCAGTGCGTCGCCGCCCTGGTCGCGGCCGCCGAACGCGACGGCGCCGCGAGCCACGGGCTGCTGCGCATGCCGGGCTATGTCGCGACACTGCGCAGCGGCTGGGTCGACGGCACCGCCACGCCGGTCGTGGAACGCCCGGCGCCGTCGATCATCGCCGTGGATGCGCGGAACGGCTTCGCGCAGGTGGCCCTGGCCGCGGCGCGCGGCGCCGGCCTGGCGGCCGTGCGGGAGACCGGGATGGCCGCGATCTGCGTGCGGGATTCGCACCACTTCGCGGCTCTCTGGCCCGATGTGGAGCCCTTCGCGGAGGCCGGGCTGGTCGCGCTGACCATGGTGAACACGCGCAGCCGCATCGTCGCCTGGGGCGGCAGGCGCAAGGTGCTCGGCACCAACCCCATGGCCTTCGCCTGCCCGAACGGCGATGGCCCGCCCTGCGTCTGGGACCAGGCGTCGAGCCTGCGCGCCCAGGGCGAAGTGCTGCTGGCCCGCACCCAGGGGCATGCGGTGCCGGAAGGCGTCGGGCTGGATGCCGCCGGCGGGCCGACCACCGACCCGGCCGCGATCCTGGACGGCGGCGCGCTGCTGCCCTTCGGCGGTCCAAAGGGCGCCGGCATCGCCTTCATGATCGAGGTGCTGGCCGCCGCGCTGACCGGCGGCCGCTTCGGCTTCCAGGACGAATCGGCTACCTTCCCCGGCGCACAGACGAGCAAGGCGGGGCAGTTCCTGTTGCTGATCGATCCGGCCCGCACCGGCGGGGACGCCTTCCCGGGCCGCGTGGCCGGCCTGGTCGCCGCCCTGCGCGACGCCGGGTCGGAGCGGCTGCCGGGCGATGCGCGCCGGCGGCGCCGGGCCCTGGCGCTGCGGGATGGCATCACCGTGCCGGACGCGGCGTACCAGCATCTGCTCGCGATGACGCAGGAGGCGGCCGGCTAGCCCATGCAGACCATTCCGGAGCAAGGCCAGTCCCGTCGCCGCGTGGAGGATGCGCGCTTCCTGAACGGCAGCGGGCGCTACATCGACGACATGGCGGTCGCGGGCGCGCTGCACGGCGTCGTGCTGCGATCCCCGCATGCCCATGCCCGCATCACCCGCTTCGATACGGCGGAGGCGGCCGCGATGCCCGGCGTGCGGCTGGTGCTGAGCGCCGCGGACCTGCGGGCCGAGGGCATCGGCGACCTGCCCTGCGTCGCCGTGGTACCGACCGTGGCGCCGATCATCATCCCGCCGCGCCCGGCCCTGGCCGATGGCATCGTGCGCCATGTCGGCGATCCCGTCGCCTTCGTGGTCGCCGATACCGCGATGCAGGCGCGCGATGCGGCCGAAGCCATCCTGGTCGAGTATGATGCGCTGCCCGCGGTCGCCGACGCCGCGGCGGCGCTGGCGCCGGATGCGCCGCAGCTCTGGCCGCAGGCGCCGGGCAATCTCTGCTACCTGTTCCGCAAGGGTGATCGCGCCGCGGTCGCGGCCGCCTTCGCCGCGGCGCATACGGTGGTGTCCCTGTCCCTGGTCAACAACCGCGTCGCCGCCGCGCCGATCGAAGCCCGCGCCGCCATCGCGCAGTACGACCCGGTCGCCGACAGCTTCCTGCTCGAGGTGACCGGCCAGGGCGTGCACGGCATCCGCGATCCCCTGGCCAGGCATGTCCTGCAGCTGCCGCCCGAACGCATCGCGGTGGTCGCCCCCGATGTCGGCGGCGGCTTCGGCGCCAAGAATTTCGTCTATCCCGAGTATGTGCTGGTGCTGGTCGCCGCGCGGCGACTGCGGCGGCCGGTGCGCTGGAGTTCCGGCCGGACCGAGGATTTCCTCTCCTCCGCGCATGGCCGCGACAACCGCACCGAGGCGCGGCTCGCACTCGACGCCGAAGGCCGCATCCTGGGGCTCGAGGCCATCACCGTTGCCAATCTCGGGGCCTATCTCTCGCCGAGCGGACCGGGCAGTTCCACCAATGCGCCCGGCACCGCGATGGGCGGCTTCTACGCCATCCCCGCGGTCTGCATGGAGGTGCGCGGCGCCTTCACCAACACGGTGCCGATCGACGCCTATCGCGGCGCCGGCAAGCCGGAGGCGAATTACGTCACGGAGCGGCTGATCGACCTGGCGGCGCGGGAGACCGGCCGTGATCCGGCGGCACTGCGGCGGCTGAACCTGATCGCGGATTTCCCCTATCGCAGCGCGATGGGCATGGCGATCGATTGCGGCGATGCCCGCGGCGCCCTGGCCGCGGTGATGGATGCCGCCGACCAGGCCGGCTTTCCGGCCCGGCGCGCGGCCTCCGCCGCCGCGGGCATGCTGCGCGGCTTCGGCCTGGCCTGCTTCCTGGAAACCTCGCGCGGCGCCCCCGGCGAATGGGCGGCGGTGCGCTTCGAAGCGGATGGCAAGGTGGCGCTGGCGACCGGCGTGCAGTCGAACGGCCAGGGGCATGAGACCAGCTTCCCGCAGATCGCGGCCGATCATCTCGGCCTGCCGCATGCCGCCTTCCGCGTGCTGCAGGCGGATACCCGCAAGGTCGCGCGCGGCAAGGGCCATGGCGGCGCGCGGTCGCTGCACATGGGTGGCGCGGCGCTGGTGATGGCGATGGATGCGGCGCTGGCCAAGGCGCGGCGCCTCGCCGCGCAGTTGCTGCAGATCGAGGAAGCTGCACTCGATTTCCGTGACGGCCGGTTCGGGGTGGCCGGCGAGGATCGCGGTATCGGCCTGCTCGAGGTCGCGCGCGCGGCGACGGAGGCGGGCGAGAGCATCGATGCCGAGGTGGATAGCCCGCTCGACCTCGTCACCTTCCCCAATGGCTGCCACGTGGCGGAGGTGGAGGTCGATCCCGAGACCGGCCTGGTGCGGCTGCTGCGCTACACCGCGGTCGATGATTACGGCACCCTGATCAACCCGATGCTGACCGAGGGCCAGGTGCAGGGCGGCCTGGCGCAGGGGATCGGCCAGGCGCTGTTCGAAGAGGTCAGCTACGATGCCGAGAGCGCGCAGCCGCTGGCGGCTTCCTTCCAGGATTACTGCCTGCCGCGCGCGGATGACCTGCCTGATCTCGCGGTCGGCTTCGCCGGCGTGCCGACCAGGTCCAACCCGCTTGGCGTGAAAGGCTCCGGCCAGGCTGGCTGCATCGCGGCACCGCAGACGGTGATGCATGCGGTGCTGGACGCGTTGGCGCCGCTGGGCGTCACCAGCCTCGACATGCCCGCGACGCCGGCCAAGGTCTGGGCGGCGATCCGGGCGGCGCAAGCAGTGGCGTGATCGACGCCGAGGCAGGATGCTCGTGCATCCGCACGCCGCGGGTGTTGTTCACCTCTCCGCCTATCCGGGCCGTCGCGCAAAGCCGGCCTCGGGCCAGGCCATCGCGGCGGCCCGGCGCAGCGCCATCACCGCAGCCTCGGCCGCGACGCGGTTCATCTGCAGCGTATCGGCAGCTTTCGCAACAGTATCCGGCAAGTCCAGCGCAGTCAGAACCGCATGCAGCGACCGCGCCACCACGGCCCCATAGGCGGCCTCCGCCTTGGCAATCGCATCCGGAGGAATGAAGCCGACCGCCAGTACCAGGAAGCCGAGATCGATGGCATCCCGGTAGGCCGCCGAGGTATCGAGACCACGATCCGCATTGGCCAGCAGCTTCTCCGCGAACTGACACGCCACGGACAGGGTCGGAACGCCAAGTTCCAGGTCCAGGGCGCCGTCCAGGGTGATCCGCGCCTCCCGCACGATCTCGAACCTGATCGGTTGCTCTCCCAGGCTCACAAATCCACGGATGCCATACTGATCCGCCCGGAATGGCCGGATGGTCCCGATCTCGGGCCCGAAGAAGGCCTCGGCGCCCGCCGCACCGAAGACACGGTTGCGGAGCATCCGATAGCCCTCGGCATCGGCGCACAGGAAATCCACGTCGAGGGAGAGGCGATACTCGCCGCGCTGGAGCACAATCGCCGTCCCACCCCCGAAGTAGCAGTGGCACGCCCCGAACAGGTCGGCATCCACGGCCCGCAGGGCGGCGGCGACGGCGCGGTGCTGGGGACGGACGAAGGCCAATGGCGAACTCCTCTGATCCGGCTGGCGGACCGTCAGGCGGCCAGAAAATGCCCGCGGCCGAACTGCTCGGTGAGATCGCGAATGAGGGCGGTCTCCGCGGCGGTCAGCCGGTCCACGGCAACATGGCGCCAATTCCGTTCATAGAGATCGAGGGCTTCCTGGCCGGGAATGGGCCGCGCGGGATCGCGGTTCCACGCGAGCAATTTCAGCTCGGGGAAGTCATTGGGCACGATCCCGACCTCACGATCCCTGGCCATGCTCGAGGATATGGTGGCCAGGGCAGCAAAGTCGAGTTCGCAGGAGAAGCCTGACCTATTCCAGATCCATCACCAGGTTCAGGAAGCGGTCGATATGCACCTGGCTGCCCGGCCCGACGACGCAGGTGGATTCGCGTTCCTCCACCAGCGCCGGGCCGGCGAAGCTGGCGCCGGGGGCCAGCGCGTAGCGGTCATAGACCGGGCAGTCGCGCCAACCCGCGCCTTCGAACAGCACCCGCCGCATGCCGCGCGGGGCCGCGTCGCCCGCAGCCTTGGTCTTCACCGCGCCGCCGAGATCGATGTGCTGGCCGGGCGCCGCGCAGGCCAGGCGCCAGCTCAGCGCCTCGATCGGGCTGT
>DASYDR010000388.1:0-15441 GCA_036499545.1 Roseomonas sp.
TCGCCGGCCTCACCGAGATCTATCCGCCCGCGGTCGCCGACGCGCTCAACAAGACCGGCGAGGCGCTGCGCGCGCGGCTCAACGCGGTGGGCGCCGCGGCGGGCGCGCCGCTCTGCTTCACCGGGGTCGGCTCCATGCTGACGGTGCAGTTCCGCACCCCGGCGCCGGACCGGCCCTTCGTCCCGACCGCCGGCGAGGAACAACTGCGCGAGCTGTTCTTCTTCGACATGTTGGAAGCCGGGATCTATCTGGCGCGGCGCGGCATGGTGGCGCTGAGCCTGCCGGTGGCGGATGCCGATCTGGACCGCTTCGTCGACGCGGTCACGCGCTTCGCGGAGAGCCGTGCGGAGCAACTGCGCGCCGGCGGGGTGACCGGCTGATGCGCGCGCCAATCCTGGCCTGTCTGGCAGCGGCGCTGCTGGCCCTGGCCGCCGGCCCGGCACGCGCCGGGCAGACCTTCGATGCGGTGCGCCAGAACGGCGCGGTGCGCTGCGGTGTCTCCAACAATGTCGCCGGCATGGCATTGCCGGATTCACAGGGGCGCTGGACCGGCCTGCATGCGGATATCTGCCGCGCCATCGCTGCCGCCGCGCTCGGCGATGCCGAGAAGGTGCGCTTCGTGCCGTTGACGACCCAGGCCCGCTTCACCGCGCTGCAGAGCGGGGAAGTCGACGTGCTGATCGGGGTCAATGCGCTGACCCTGGCGCGCGACGCGACCATGGGGCTGAGCCAGGTGACGCCCTATTTCTACACCGGCCAGGGCTTCCTGGTACGGCGCAGCCTCAATATCCAGCATGCGGCCGAACTCAACGGCGCCACCGTCTGCGCCACCCAGGGCAGCATCATCGAACGCAACCTGAATGATTTCGCGCAGCGCGCCGGCATCCGGCTGACCACCATCGCCTATGACACCCAGCCGAATGTCGTCGCCGCCTTCCTGGCCGGCCGCTGCGACACGATCAGCAACGACACGATCAGCCTGACCGCCAACCGCTTCTCGGCACCCGATCCGAACGCCTACCTGCTGCTGCCGGAGCTGATCAGCAAGGAACCGCAGGGGGCGATGGTGCGCAACGGCGACGCCGAATGGGCAGTGCTGGTGCGCTGGAGCATCTTCGCGCTGATCCAGGCGGAGGAATTCGGCCTGACCCGCGCGAATGTCGAGGAGACGCGCCGGACCACCACCGATCCGCAGATCCGTCGCTTCCTCGGCCTCAGCGAGAATATCGGGGCCGGGCTCGGCCTGCGCGACGACTGGGCCTTCCAGATCGTGCGTCAGGTCGGCGACTACGGCACGCTCTACGAGACCCATGCCGGGGCGCGGGGCCTCGGCATGGAGCGCGGCCTGAACCGGCTGTGGAGCCAGGGCGGGCTGATGATGAGCTGGCTCTGGCAATAGCCAGGGCGGCAGCTTACCAGACGGTCCGGAGCTGCCCCGGCGGGTGATGCTGGCGCCAGTGCCGGGCGATATCGGCCCGGGTCGCCGTCCAGACCCGGTCATGCTTCGCGACGTGATCCAGGAAGCGGAGCAGGCCGATGGTGCGGCCCGGCCGCCCGGATAGGCGGCCGTGCAGCCCCACGCTCATCATGCGCGGCTGCCCCTCCAGCCCTTCCTGGTAGAGCATGTCGAAGCTGTCGCGCAGGTAGATGAAGAATTCCTCGCTGTCCGCGAAGCCGTTGCTCGTCGCGAAGCGCATGTCGTTGGCGTCGAGCGTGTAGGGCACGAACAGCTCCGGCCGCCCGCCGACATCCGCCCAGAACGGCAGCTCATCCGCGTAGTTGTCCGCGTAGTAGAGCAGCCCGCCGATCTCGCTGAGCAGCCGGTAGGTCTGCGGGCTGGAACGATTATACCAGCCGAGTGCCGGGCCGCCGCAGATGGCGGCGTGCAGGGCCAGCGTCTCCTCGATCTGCGCGCGTTCGGCCACCTCCGCATCGGGCGGCGCCACGTTCCAGCGCAGGCCATGGGTCGCGATCTCCCAGCCGGCTTCGTTCATGGCGGCGACCGCTTCCGGGTTGCGGCCCAGCGCCATGGTCACGCCATAGCAGGTCACGGCGAGCTGCCGCCGCGTCAGGGCACGCCACAGGCGCCAGAAGCCGACGCGGCTGCCGAATTCCCAAAGGCTCTCGGTCGTCGGATGGCGGCGGCCGATGGCCGCGGTGGTGATGTGCTCGGTCAGGAAATGCTCGCTGCCCGCATCGCCGTGCAGCACGGAATTCTCGCCGCCTTCCTCGTAGTTGACGACGATCTGCAGGGCGAGGACGGCGCCCCCCGGCCAGCGCGGATCCGGCGGGCAGCGCCCATAGCCGACCATGTCGCGCGGATAGTCGCCGCGATCGGGGTGATAGGGGTTGGTCATGTCTATCGCTTCTCGACGTTCCAGAAGAAGGGGATCGGGCTGCTGATCACGCCGCTGAGGCCGCGGCGATAGGCGGTGGGCAGGTAGAATTGCCCGACCGGGATGAAGTTGAGATTGGCCAGTGTCCGCTCCTGCACCTCGGCCGCGATCCGCTGCTGCGTGCCCGCATCCGTCGCGCGCAGCCATTGCGCCCGCAGCGCTTCGATATCGGGGTTGGAAGGCCAGCCGGCATAGCCGTTCAGCCCGTTCGCCTGCAGCGCCATGCTGATGGCCGGGTTCGCGGTGTCGACCGCGATGATCCAGGTGTTGAAGACGTTCCAGCCGCCCTGCTCCACCGGCCCACGGTTGGTGCGCCGCTGGAAGAAGGCGCCCTGGTCGGTCGCCGCCAGCTCCACATTGAAGCCGATGCGCTGCAGCAGGTCGACGGTGACCAGCGCCATCGCCTGCATCGCCGGGATTTCGGCGACCGAGAGCACGACCACACGCTCCCCCCGGTAGCCGGACTGGCGCAACAGCGCGCGGGCGCGTTCCAGGTCGCGGGGCGCGCGCAGCGCGTCGGTGCCGGCTTCCGTGCTCATCGGCAGGCCGCAGGCATAGACCGAATAGCAGCTGCGCCAATTGCTCTGATCGCCGGCCAGGGCCTGCATGTAGTCGCTCTGGCTGATGGCTGCCGCCACGGCCTGGCGCGCCAGCGGATTGTCGAAGGGCGGTATCAGGTGATTGAACCGCATCAGCGCCTGGGAGCCAAGCGTGTCGATATTCGCGACCGTGACGCCGCGATTGCGCCGCAGCAGCGGCAGCAGGTCGAAGGGCGGCAGTTCGTACCAATCGACCTCGCCCGTGGTCAGCGCATTGGCCGCGGTGGCGGCATCCGGGATGCTGACCCATTCGACGCGCTCGACATGCACGACCTTGCCGCCGGCGGCGAGGCTCGCGGGTTCGGCACGCGGGCGGTAATCGGCATTGCGGAGGAAGACCAGCTTGTTGCCGGCATCCCATTCCTCCGGGACGAAGCGGAACGGGCCGGAGCCGATGATCTCCCGGATCGGCGTGGCCGGATCGGTCGCCGCCAGGCGTTCCGGCATCATGAACGGCACATAGCCGGACAGCGTCGCGAGCGATTCGACGACCTGGCCGAACGGCTCCTTCAGCACCAGGCGGAAGCTTCGCGCGTCGACCGCATCCAGCGACGCGGCGACCTCCATCAGCTTGAGGCCGATCGGGCTCTTGCGGGCCCAGCGGCGGATCGACGCCACGCAATCCGCGGCGCGCACCGGCTGCCGGTCGTGCCACAGCAGGCCGTCGCGCAGCGCGAAGTCATAGGTCAGGCCGTCGGCTGAGACCGACCAGCGTTCCACCATCTGCGGCTGGGGCCGGAAAGCCGCGTCCAGCGCGAAGAGCGTGTCCCAGATCATGTAGGCGCAGTTGCGGGTGTTGTAGTTGGTGCTGACGACCGGATCGAGCACCTGGATATCCGCCTGCGGGACGAAGCGGAGGGTGCCGGCAGGCGCCGCGGCCAGCGGCAGGGACGGCAAGGCGGCCAGTGCCGCACCCTGGCCAAGAAGCAGGCGACGGGACAGGCGCATGCGGGAACCCTCCGGGTGCGGCGGGAAGTGTGTCCGCCGCATGGAAGCCTGTCCAGCTATTGCCCAGGCCCCGCCATCCCGGGCCTGGGGATGGCACGATGGCGTCGCCCCTGTATAGGGTCGCGCATCACCCCCATCGACCCGGCGAGCGCCACGAACCCGATGACCGACGAACCGGCCACCATCGCGATCGTCATTCCCGCCTATCAGGAAGCGGCGACGATCGCCGGCATCGTCACCGCCGTGCGGGCGGCGATGCCCGGCGTTCCGCTGCTGGTCGTCGATGACGGCTCGACCGATGGCACCGGCGCGGCGGCGGCAGCCGCAGGCGCCCAGGTGCTGCGGCCGGGGGCCAATGCCGGCAAGGGCGCGGCGTTGCGCGCCGGCATGCGCGCGGCGTTGGCGGATGGTGCGGCCTGGGTGTTGACGATGGATGCCGACGGCCAGCACCAGGCGGAGGATCTGCCGCGCCTTGCCGCCGCGGCCCGCGCGCAGCCGCGGGCGATCATCATCGGCTCGCGCCGGGCCGACCAGGCCAATGCGCCGGCGGCCCGGCGGCGCGCCAATCGGGTGGCGGATTTCTGGGTCTCCTGGGCGGCAGGACATTTCATCGCGGATTCACAAAGCGGCTTCCGCGCCTATCCGGCCGGCACGCTGGCGGACCTCGCGCGCTATGACGGCGCCGCGCTGCGCTTCTCCTTCGAAAGCGCGATCCTGATCGATGCGGCGCATCGCGGCTTCGGGGCGGCGGCGATCGACATCCCGGCACTCTATGGCGCCATGCAGCGGCATAGCCATTTCCGGCCGGTCGCCGACATCACCCGCATCGTATTGATGGTGGCGGGACGCCTGCTGGCGCGGGGCATGTACCCGATGGGCCTGATCCGCAGCCTCCGGCGGACGGAGCGCGACGAGGGCTGAGCCGTATGACGGCCTCGACCTGATGCGATAGCCAGTTCGCCAGGGACTTGGGGCCCACGATCGGCGAACTGGACAACGAAGACGCATCTGATGCCGCGCCGCCGTCCCGGCGGGCGGGTAACGAAGGATTACAACGGCTTTATCCCACGGCCGGATGCGCTATCCGGGCTGCGGCGCGCGCGGTCGGGGGGCGCGCCTGCCGCAGGGGGACAGGGGATGCCGGGCGTCAGCGCGGCGGCGCCGTCGCGCGCCGTCATCAGCTTCATCGCCGTGCTGGCCGCGCTGCTGCTGCCGGTCTTCGTGCCCGCCGGCGCCAGCGCGCAGATCGGCGGCAGCCGCTATGCCGCCTTCCTGCAGGACGCGGATACCGGGGAAGTGCTGCTCGCCATCAATGCGGATGCGCCGCGCTACCCTGCCTCGCTGACCAAGATGATGACGCTCTACCTGGTCTTCGATGCGATGCAGCACGGCAGGCTGGCCGAAGGCACCCGCATCCGCGTCTCCCGGCACGCGGCGGGGATGGAGCCGTCGCGGCTCGGCCTGCAAGCCGGCAGCACGATCCGCGCGCGGGACGCGGTCATGGCGCTGGTCACCCGCTCCGCCAATGATGCCGCCGCCGCCCTGGCCGAGCATCTGGGTGGCGGCAGCGAAGCGGCCTTCGCCCGCATGATGACACGCAGGGCGCGGGCGCTCGGCATGCGCGGGACCACCTTCCGCAATGCCTCGGGCCTGCCGTATCCGGCGCAGGTGACCACCGCGCACGACATCGCGGTGCTGAGCGGGCGGCTGATCCGGGATTTCCCGACGCGCTACGCCTATTTCAGCGCTCCCAGCTTCGACTGGCATGGCCAGCATATTCCGAACCACAACCGGCTGCTGGCCGGTTATGACGGCGCGGACGGCATCAAGACCGGCTTCATCCGCGCCAGCGGCTTCAACCTGGCCGCCAGTGCGATGCGGGATGGGCGGCGCCTGATCGCCGTGGTGTTCGGCGGCGCAACCGGCGCGGAACGCGATGCCCATGTCATGGCCCTGCTGGACCGTGGCTTCGACCAGATCCGGCGCGACGCGCCCATCGGTACCATGATCGCGCGTCGCTTGAGCCCGCCGCAGGTGGTCAGCAGCGCGGCCGCCGCCGTCATCCGGCCGGTGCGGCGGCCGGCGCCGACGCGCGCGCGGGCCGCCGCCGCGCCGCGGGCGGGGCAATGGGCCGTGCAGGTCGGTGCCTATGCGACGCGTGATGCGGCGCAGGCCGCGGCCCGCCACGCGGCCAGCCAGGGTGGGCGGATGGACCTGCACCGGGTCCGCGCGCGGGGCGGATGGCTGTGGCGCGCCCGGGTGACGGGCCTGTCCGCCACCGCCGCGCGCGGTATCTGCCACGGCCGCTCAGGCCCCTGCCAGATCCTGGCGCCCGGACGGCGATAGGGCCCGAGCCGCCCCTCATGCCGGCCAGCCTATCGGCTGACGCGGCATGAGCGTCCTTGTCTGGCGCGCGACCGCCCCGCCAACCCCGCACGCGATACCGCCGAGCCTTCCTGTGCAAGGCGATTGCGAACAGGTCGGCGACAAGGCTCGGCGGTATCAGCCGCGAACCACGAAGCAATCGCCGCCCGCCGCTTTCAGCGCGTGACAGAAACCCCGCGCCGCCGTGGCATCCTGGAAGGGACCGGTGCGCAGGCGGAAAAGCGGCGCCTGGCCGCTGCGGCTGAAGCGCTCTACCTTTGGCTTGTGGTGGCCGAGCAGGGCGGGCGCGCGGTGCGCCAGACGGTCCCACTCCTTGCGGGCCGCGGACGCGCTCGGCAGCGCGGCGATCTGCACCTCGACACCTTCGGCGGGTGATGCGGCGGGCGGCGGCGGCGCTCCATCCGGCGTGGGCGCCGTCACGGCCGTGGCCGGCGCATCGCCCGGCTTCACCGGGACGGCCGCCTCCGGGGAGCGTGTCGTCAGCCGGCGCAACAGGTCGAGGCGCGGCTCCTCGGGCTCGGGCGAGAGGCTCGCATGGGCTTCGGGCAGAGCCTCGCCGTCATAGATGAGCGCGTCCTGGTTCGCCATCCGTAGCCCGCCGGGATCCGCCGGGCGCGTCCGCACGGGGCGAGGGTCCGCCTCGACCAGCGGCACGCGGCCGGAGCGGCCGTCGAGGATCAGCCACAGGGCGAGGCCGGCGAGCAATGTGCTGGCCAGAATAGCCAGCGCCCGGAAAGGCGGCTTTCGGCCGGGCTTTGGCGGCGCGCGATAGGAAGGCAGCGGGTCGGGCACGCCATCACCTCCTGGGCGAACAAGGTCACGGCCCCGACGGTCAGCCTGCCGCGGTGGCGAGCGCGACCGGGTTCAGGACCGGCCGCGGCGCTGGCCGCCCGCCGCCGGGCATTCGCGGGAAATCGCATCATAGGCCGCCGAGAAGCCGGCCAGCGGAAAGCTGTCGCGCGCGATGCCGCGGCGATTGGCTTGCGGCCCTTCCGCCTGCGCGTCCCGGCCGTGGCGAAAGGCCGCGACCACGGCCCCACCATTGCGGGCGAAGGCGCTGTCGGCCTGGGTGTAGAAAGGGAAGTCGCTGGTGCCGACGCGCAGCCTCACCGCGGCGCGTTCGGGATAGCGGTAGCCGGCGCGGATCGCGACCTGGTTGCGCGAACCCAGCCGGTGCGTCACCAGCAGCAGCACGTTCTGCCGCGCAGGCTGCGTGCGCGCCGCGTTGGTGAAGGCGTAGCAGATCTTCTGGCCATGCTCCGTCATCGTCGCCGCCGTCCATCGCTGGAACTCGCCGAGGCGCCGCGGTCCATTCGCGGTCTGGGCGATGACGGGAAGCGTGGCGATCAGCGCCAGGCCGGCGAGGACGAGGCAAGTCGTTCGGACGCGCATGCGATCTGTTAGGATCCATGGCGCCGGCCGGCAACAGCAAAGCCTTCGCCTGGCGCGTGATCGGCGCAACGTGAATGTGTCCCGGTTCAGGCCACCCCGCCATTGATCGAGATGCATTGCCCGGCGATGTAGGCGGCCCGGTCGGAGCAGAGGAAGGCGACCAGGTCGGCCACTTCCTCAGGGCGGCCGGCCCGTCGGGCGGGAACCAGGGCGCGGATGCGGTCGGCGGTGATCGCCGCGGTTGCCGGGCTTTCGATGATACCCGGCGCGATCGCGTTGACGGTGATGCCGCGGGCCGCGACCTCCTGGCTCAGGGATTTCACGGCGCCGATCAGCCCGGCCTTGGCCGCGGCGTAATTGGCCTGGCCGCGATTGCCGATGACCCCCGACAGCGACGACATGGCGACGATCCGCCCCCAGCGCGTGGCCATCATCGGCAGCAGCAGCGGCTGCGCGACATGGAAGAAGCCGTCGAGCGAAACGGCGATCGCGCGGCGCCACTGCGCTTCGCTCATCCCCGCCATCGGCACGTCGTCATGCGCGCCGGCATTGTGCACCAGCACCTGGATCGGCCCGGCCTCGCACAGCGCTTCGACGGCGGCGGCACTCGCCGCATGGTCGGTGATGTCGAAGGCAACCGCCTCTGCGCCGCCGCCCTCCGTCCGCAGCGCCGCCGCCAGGGCTTCCGCCCGCTCCGTGGAGGCATGGGCATGGATGACGACGTGCAGCCCCTGCGCTGCCAGCGCACGGCAGATGGCCGCGCCGATCGGGCTGGCACCGCCGGTGACCAGAGCGCGCTTCACGGCGCGCCGTCCGGGATCACCACCACCGCCTGGCCTTCGAGCAGGACGCCGTCTTCGCCCGAGACGGTGAAGCCGTAGATCATGCCCCGCCTCTCCCGCGACAGCGCCGTCGCGGCGACGCTGAGCGGCCCGGCGACATCGTCCAGCCGCGCGACGGCAAGCCGCAGCCCGCGCAGCGCGGAGAGGAAGCCGACCGGCTGCGCCGCGCCATCCGACAAGGCGCCATGCAGCGCCATTGCCTGCGCCGCGTATTCGACGCCGGCGATGGCCGGCAGGGCGCCGTCGCGGCGGAGCGGGTTGGCAATATCGCGATGGGTGGCACTGAGGCAGAGGATGCTGTCCGCATCCAGCCGCTCCACCCGCTCGAGCAGGCACATGGCGCCCTGGTGCGGGATCAGCGCGGCGATGGCGGCGCGGGTCGCGGGCGGCGTCAGCACGGCGCCACCTCCACCATCAGCGCGCCGTCCTCCAGCATCGGGAAACGCAGGCTGGCCGGGTGCGCGATGGCCAGCGCCGCCAGCAGCGGCAGGCCATGCGCCGCGGCATTGGCGGCGCGGAGCGCGGCCAGCCCCGCTGGCAGCGCCGGTGCCGCCGCCGGTTCCGGCTGATAGGCGACGCCGAGCCGGGCGAGCGCCCCGGGCGCGCCATCGGACGCCAGCACCAGCGCCAGGCCGAAGGCGCAGCCGGTCGGGCGCTTGGCATGCAGCGGCGGCGGCAAGGGCGCATCGCTGACGCAGAGCAGCAGCGGCTCTCCGGTCGCGGCGATCCGCGCGGCGGCCTGCAGCAGCCCGCTGGCAAAGACGTGATCATGCCCGCCGGTGCTGACCGATGGCCGCGCCGACCCGACCGCGATGCCCCAATAGCCGGCGGCGGCATTGTGCACGCTGTTGTGGAACTGGGTCGGGGAGATGGCGACCTCCGGCTCGTGCAGCGCCGCCAGGATGGCGCCGATCACCTGGCCGTCGCCGTTGCTGCTGGCGAAAAGGGTGTCGAGGGATTCGGGCGGCATCCGGCTGGTCTCCGCCGCTTCCGCCGCGACCGCGAGCGCCAGGCGCACGGCGGGGCTGGTGCGGCGGCGTTCGGTCGATGGCAACAGCGCCGGTGCCGGCGGCGTGAAGGGGCTGTCCTGCCAGGGCGCCTCGCCGGCCAGCACGGCGCGGGATGCGGCCCAGCCCGGCAGGCCGGGTGCCAGCACCGCGGCGCCGAGGACGGCAAGGCGGATCATGCGATCCGCCCGATGACCAGGCTGCAATTGCTGCCGCCGAAGCCGAAGGAATTCGACAGGACCCGCTCGATCGGCAGGGCCTGGTTGCGCGTCGCGATCCCGCTTTCGAAGCTGGGATCGGGGGTGTCGACGCCGAGGCAGCCGGGCACCAGCCCGGCGTCGACGCAGATCGCCGCGATCACCGCCTCGAGCGCGCCGGAGGCGCCGAGGGTATGGCCGGTCCAGCCCTTGGTGGAACTCGCCGGCACCGTGGCCCCGAAGATGCGCGCGATGGCGCGGTCTTCCATGGCGTCGTTCGCGCGGGTGCCGGTGCCATGCATGTTGATGTAGCCGATCGCATCCGGGGCGATGCCCGCGCTGTCCAGCGCGCCGCGCATGGCGCCGATCGCACCGATGCCATCCGGATGCGGGGAGGACATATGGTGGCCGTCGCTGGAGGCGCCGCCGCCCAGCAGGCCGAGCCGCCCGGCATCGCCGGGGCCGGCGCGTTCCAGCAACGCGAAGGCCGCCGCCTCGCCGATGCTGATGCCGTCGCGATCCGCACTGCAGGGCCGGCACTGCGCGCGGGACAGCAGTTCCAGGGAGGCGAAGCCGTGCAGGGTCAGGCGGCAGAGCGTATCGGCGCCCCCGACCACCACGGCATCCGCGATGCCGGCCTGGATCAGCGCCGCCCCATCCAGGAAGCTGCGCGCGCCGGAGGTGCAGGCGGTCGAGAGCGAGAAGGCTGGCCCGCGCAGCCCGAGCCGGGCGCGGACGTAGCGCGGCAGCGAATGCAGGTCGTGGGTGCGTTCGTAATCGTGCCCGGCCGGCAGCGCGCCGGAGGCGTCGCGCCGGCGCCAGGCCTGCTCCGTCTCCTCGATGCCGGAGGTGCTGGTGCCGAGCATCACCGCGACGCGCGCCGCGCCGTGCCGCGCGACGGCGGCGGCGACGGCGGTCGCGAAGCCGTCCTGGCGCAAGGCGAGCTCGGCCAGGGCGTTGTTGCGGCAGGCGTAGCCGGCGACCGATGGCGGCAATGCCACCGCGTCCAGCCCCGCGACCTCGCCGGTCCAGATGCCGACCGGCATGTCCGGCAAGGCGCAGGGCGCTAGGCCGCCGCGCCGCGCCAGCAGCGCATCGCGCGTGGCGGCGGCCCCGGCGCCCAGGGCGCTGACGGCGGTGAAGGCGGACAGGCGTAGCGGCGTCATGCCGCCGTCTTGGGGGGACGTCGCGGCACCAATGTGGCGGCGAGCAGGAAGGCGAAGACGACACCGAGCGCCACGGTCAGGCCGGTGCTGCGCAGCACGGGGGTCGCGCAGAAACCCAGCAGCCCGAAGGTCAGCAATGTGGTGAGCATGCAGTTCAACACCGCGGCCCGCACACGCGCCTCCTCCTCCGGGTCATCGAACCGCGAAAGTAACCTTCCCATGAACAGCGCATAATCCATGCCGACGCCCGCCAGCAAGAGCAACGCCGCCAGGTGGAAAAGGTTCAGGCGCTCTCCCAGGATCGCGAGCGTGGCGAGCGTCAGCAGCAGGGCGCCTGCGATCGGCGCCGCGGTACGCAGCGCCGCCGCCGGCGACCCCAGCCCGACCGCCAGGAGCCCAAGCACCAGCAGCACGCCGAGCCCCGCCGCGCCCGCGGCGTGGAGGGACGCGGTGTCGAGCAACCGGGTCATTTCCGCCTTCACCTCGACCACCAGCGCGCCTGGTGGCAGGGCGGCGCGCAACGCGGCGGGGTCGGCCTGGCCGGTGGGCAGCAGCAGCGCGCGCCAGCCATTGCCGGCGGGCGCCAGCAGCGGCGCGATCCGCGCCGACAGCGTGGCACTGGCGGCGAGATCGGCCGGCGTCAGCGGTGCCAGGTCGCGGCTGCGGGCGACGTCGCGCAGGAAAGGATCGAAGGCGGCGGCCCGGAACGGCAGGCCCTGGCGCGCGGCTTCGATGCGCGCGGCCAGCGTCCCGGGCTCCGGCAGCATGGCGCGGCGGGCCAGCTGCGTCGCGGCGCTTGGCAAATAGCGCGCCGGCTGATCGAGGGCAGTGAGGCGTCCCGAATCCAGCAAGGGTTGCAGGGCCTGGGCGACATGCTCGCTGGCCGCGAGTGCCGTTTCGGCATCCGGCGCCGGCACCACCACGAAGCTGCCGACATCCGGCGCGCCGAGTTCCGCGCGCAATGCGGCGTCCAGGTTGCGCGCCGCTTCGGGGACCGGGCTGAGTGCGGCGATGTCGGTTTCGCGCGGCGGGCCGCCGATGGCGATCAGCCCGACCGCCGCCAGGCCGATCAGCGCCAGCGCCACCGGCCGCGCGCGGGGCAGCGCGGCCAGCGCCGCCAGGACCGGCGCCGGCAGCGGCCGTGCCACGATGGCGATGCCGCCGGCCAGATGCGGCAGCAGGTAGCGGGTGACCAGCGCGCTCGCCAGCAGCCCGGCCGCGGCGAAGAGGCCGAGCTGGCGCAAGCCGGGGAAATCCGCGACCAGCATTGCCGCCATGCCGATGATCGCCGCCAGCGCCGCCAGCCGCAGCGTCGGCCAGATGCGCCGGGCCGCCGCGGCCAGCGCTTCCTGCGGCCGGCGCTGGGTCAGCAGCAGGATCGGGTAGTCCACCGCGACGCCAAGCATGGTCATGCCGAAGCCGAAGGCGGCGCCCTGCACATCGCCGAAAGTCAGCGCCACCGCCAGGAAGCCCGCCAGCGTTCCCGCCAGCAGCGGCACCGCGACCACCGGCAGCACCGCGAGCGAGCGATAGCGCCAGAGCAGCAGCGCCGCGATCAGCAGCGCCGAGACCACCGAGATCAGCTCGACATCGCCGCGGATCGCCGCGGCCGCTTCGGCGGCGAAGATGCCGGGCCCGCTGAGCAGCAGCCGGGCCGCGCCGGGCTCTGCCTGCGCGAAGGCCTGGCGCAGCAGGGAAGCGGCCTCCCGCTGGCCATCGGGGTCGAGGCCGTTGGCGCGGGTGCGGGCGATCAGCAGCGCGCGATTGCCGTCGCCGGAGAACCACACGCCTTCGCGCAGCGCGACGCGGCTCTGGCCGAGCCAGGATCGGGCCAGGGCCAGGAAGGCGCCGGTCGGGTCGGCGAAGCCGAACTGCCGCACCAGGGGCGCGGCGGAAGACCGCAGCCCGTCCAGCAGCCCTTCCATCTGCCGGTGCAGCGTCGCTGCCTCGAACAGATCGGGCGCCATGACGGGCGACAGCAGGTAGCGATGCCCGAACAGCAGGTCGCGTTCGGTGTCGCCGACCGCGTCGGCGCCATTGCCGACGAAGGCGAAGCGGCCGGAGGCGCGCAACGCATCGCCGACGCGGCGGGAAATGCGCGCGAGCTCGGCCGGCTCCACCCCTTCGAAGCCGGCCAGCAGCAGGGTGGTCGCGGCGCCGCTGCGCAGTTCCTCCAACAGGAAGCCGGCTTCCGGCCGGTCGCTGCGCGGAAGGAACGCGGCCAGGTCGCCGCGAAGTGGAAACACGCGCAGCGCGAGCACCAGCCCCGCCGCCAGCAGCAGCAGCGCGGAGGCAAGGGCCAGATGGCGGTGCATCAGAGCCTGTCTCGAAAGGGTATGGTGGCGAGGCGGCGAGGCATTTTTTGTCCCTGGCGTGGCGGGTGACGCAGCCGATGCTGGTTGCATCGGCGAGGAAGCCGGCGCGGCAGGGGCGGAAAAGGACCGCCGGATCGCCACCATACCCTTTCGAGGCAGGCTCTCAGGGCAGCGGGTCGATCAGCATGCGGGTGATGCCGCCGCGTTCCTGGGTTTCGATCGACAGGATGCGCGCATCCCGGCCCAGCATCTCGATCCGCTGCACCACGGCGGAGAGGCGGATGGACCGCGGCGTCAGCACCAGCCGCCAGCCGCCGGGCCCGTCCGAGAAACTGGTTTCGTAGAAGCTTTGCAGGCGCGGCAGGTCGCCCGCCAATGTCGCGCGGATCGCTTCCACCAGGGCGCGGATCTCGGGCGACTGGTCGAGGTTGAGTTCCTGCCGGCTGCCGCGGCGCTCGACGGTCAGGCGGTCGCCTTCGACCACCAGCCGCTCCTCCACCGGCTCGATCGTGTGCTTCTCCAGCCGGTCGGGCGCACGCCAGGACAAGGTGCCGCGGGCCGGCAGCGGCAGGTCTAGCTCCGGGATCGCCTTCTCCTCGGTGAAGTTGGCGCGGCTTTCACGGATCGCGGCCAGGCCGCGCATGATCTCCTCCAGCGTCGCGGCATGGGCGGGTGCCGCGATCAGGATGGGTAGCAGCAGCAACGCGCGGCGGATCACGACCGGGCTTCCTCCTCTTGCCAGAAGTCGTAGAAATTGAACCAGTTGTAGGGATGCGCACGACACAGCTCGGCGAGGCGCGCGGCGTAATGTGTCAGCCATTCGCGGAGCGCGGCGTCGCGGTTGGCGCGGTCCAGCACGACGCGGTCGGCGAAGGCCTCGAACCGCAGCGCGTAGCGGCGCGGGCCGAGCCAGAGCCCGAAGCAGAGCAGCACCGGCGCCCGCAGGATCGCCGCCAGTTGCAGCGGCCCGCCGGGGAAGGGCGCATCGCGGCCCAGGAACGGTACCGCCAGCATGCGTTCCCCGCGCGGCGCGCGGTCGCCGAGGATGCCGACGACGCCGCCGCGTTCCAGGCATTCGCTGGCTTCGATCATCGCCGCCGGATCGCCCAGGGTGATGATGCTGGCGGCGCGGGACGGGTCCAGCGCGTTGAACAGCGCATGCGCGGCATCCGCCATGTGCCGGTGCATCAGCACCCGGATCTCGACCGTGGCCTCGGCGCCGCCGACGCTGCGCAGCGCGTCGAAACTGCCCATATGGGCGCCGAGCAGGATGCAGCCGCGCCCGGCCGCGGCATGGCCGTGCATCAGCTCCAGCCCTTCGATCGAGACCTCGTAGTGGTCGGTGCGGCCGGTCAGCAGGAAGGCGCGGTCGAGCAGGGTCGCGGCGAAGGCGAAATAGAGCCGCCACAGGTCGCCCCAGCGCGCGGGCCGCCCGAGCGCGCGCGCCAGGTAGCGGCGCGAGGCACGGCGCATGCGCGCCGGCGAGGACAGCAGGTAGACGAGGGTCACCGGGTACATCAGCGCATGCCCGGCCCGCCAGCCGAGGCCGAGCGCGATCGCCGCCACCAGGCGCAGCGGGCCGATGCCGCCGCGCTGGCGCTGGGCCGTCCAGCTCACGCGCCGTCGCCTGGCGCGAATTCGGCTTCGATGGTGAAGGCCGGCCTGCCGTCGCGCAGGCCCGCGATGCCGACGGCCCCGCCCTCCCGCCGGGTGAAGCGCAGTGCAACCGGCTCACCGGGCCGCACCGGCGCCAGGAACTTGCCCCGCATCACGGCGACCAGCGGGCCGAGCGCGAAGGTCTGCCGGGCCGCCGCCGCGGCAAGGTCGATCAGCACCACCGCAGGCACCAGCGGCTCACCCGGGAAATGGCCGGGCAGGCAGGGATGGCCGGGCGGAACGGTGAAGCCGGCCTCCGCGCCGGTCACGGGGCGCGCCCGCGCAGCGCGGCGAGCGCCCGCTGCGAGAGCTTGCCCAGCGCGTCGCGCGGCAGCGACGGCACCATGATCACCGGGCGGGGAAGAAAGACGCTTTCCACCCGTTCGCGCAGTGCCGCCAGGATCTGCTCGGCGGTGCGGTCCGGCGCGACGACGAAGGCGGAGAGCCGGGCGGTGGGGTTGCGGTCCAGGTCCTCGGGCGCCAGGAAGACGCCGTCGCGCACGCCCTCGATGCCGGTCAGGATGCGGTTGAGTCCGGC
>DASYDR010000389.1:0-2237 GCA_036499545.1 Roseomonas sp.
TCGTTGGCCGGGATCAGATGGGCGAACATCTCCGTCAGATGGCCGGCGATGGTGATCTCCGCCACCGGCTCGGCGATCGCGCCATCGCGGATCATGAAGCCCGCGGCGCCGCGGCTGTAGTCGCCGGTCAGGCCGTTGACGCCCATGCCGATCATGTCGGTGACATAGAGCCCTTCGGCGATGTCGCCGATCAGCTCGCCCGGCGTCACATGCCCCGGCTCCAGCCAGAAATTCGTGGTCGCCGGGCCCGGCGGCCCGCCGGTGCCGCGGCTGGCATGGCCGGTGGATGCCAGGCCGAGCTGGCGGGCGCTGCGCGAATCCAGGATCCAGCTGGTCAGTACCCCGTCCTCGACGATCGCCATCGGCGCACCCGGCAGGCCTTCGCCGTCGAAGGGGCGGGACCGCAGGCCGCGCGGTCGCCGCGGGTCGTCGCGTACCGTGAGGCCGGCCGCCAGCACGCGCTGGCCCATGCTGTCCTTCAGGAAGCTGGTGCCGCGCGCCACGGCGGCACCGTTGATCGCCCCGGCCAGGTGCCCGAGCAGGGAGCCCGAGACGCGCGGGTCGAACACCACCGGCAGCCGCGCGGTCGCCGGCCGGCGCGGGTTGAGCCGCGCCACCGCCCTCTCCGCCGCCCGGTGGCCGAGCGTCGCCGCATCCTCCAGATCCGCCAGGTGGACGGTGAAGGAATGCTCCCAGCCGCGCTCCATCGCCGTGCCGCTGCCGGCGACGACCGAAATGCCCGTCGAATGCGCGCTGCGCGCATATTCCCCGGCGAAGCCTTCGGAGGTGACCAGCGCGATGGCGGCGTGCGACCAGCTCGCCTCGCCGCCCTCGCTGTTGGTGATGCCGGTGACCGCGAGTGCCGCTTCCTCGATCGCCGCGGCGCGCTCCAGCAGCGCCTCCGCGGAGGGTTCCGCCCCGTCATCGAGGTCGAGCGCTTGCGGCGTGAAGCTGCGCGCGCCGGCCAGGCCTGCGAAGGGATCCTCCGGCACCACCCGCGCCATCGCGACCGCACGCTCGGCGAGCGCGGTGAATTTGCGGGCATCGGCGTCGGTCGAGGAAATCACCGCCTGGCGCCGGCCGACGAACACCCGCAGCCCGATGTCGAAGCCCTCCGACCGCTCCAGCTGCTCGATCTTGCCGAGCCGGCGGGAGACGGAGAGCGAGGCATTGCGCACCAGCAGCGCATCGGCGGCATCGGCGCCGGCGCGGCGTGCTTCCGCGATCAGGTGGGAGAGTGTATCCACATGATTCATGCCGCCAGGATCTCCGCGATCCTGGCCACGCCCGGCACCTGGCCGGCAGGGCCCATGGTGGCCAGCGTCGGGCGGCCGCGGAAGGCGGCGGCCGCGGCCTGCTGCACCTGCTCCACCGTCACCGCCGCGATCTTCGCCTTGGTCTCCTCGACCGGGATCACCCGGCCATGGATCTGGATCTGCCGCGCCAGCTGCTCGGTGCGGCTGCCGGTCGATTCCAGCGACATCAGCAGGGAGGAGCGGAGCTGCGCCTTGGCACGCGCCAGCTCCTCCTCCGTCACGTCGCGCTGCACCCGCAGCAATTCCTCCAGGGTCACGGGCATGAGCTCCGCCGCTTCCTTCTCGCCGGTGCCGGCGTAGATCTGGAGCATGCCGGAATCGCGGAAGGGCGTCGCGAAGGCATAGACCGAATAGACCAGCCCGCGCTTCTCCCGGATCTCCTGGAACAGGCGCGACGACATGCCGCCGCCGAGCACGGTCGAGAGCAGCTGGGTCGGGTAATACAGCGCGTGCCCATAGGGCACCGAAGGGAAGCCCAGCACGATATGGACCTGGTCCAGGTCACGCTCTTCCCGGAACTCGCCGCCCTCGTAGCGGGCGGGCTCGGGCGGCGGCGGGGCGACAGCCGGCAGGTCGGCGAAATGCTCCCGCACCAGCCCGACCAGGACGCCATGATCCAGCGCGCCGGCGGCGGCCACCACCATGCGGTGTGGGCCGTAATGGCCGGTCATGTAGTCGACCAGCGTGTCCCGCTTCATCTCCGTGATGCTCTCCTCGGTGCCGAGCACCGGGCGCCCCATCGGCTGCTGCGGATAGGCGGTGTCCTGGAAATGGTCGAAGACGATGTCGTCCGGCGTGTCGTTCGCCTGGCCGATTTCCTGCAGGATCACCCCGCGCTCCCGCTCCAGCTCCTCCGGCGCGAAGGTCGAATGGGTCAGGATGTCGCCGATGATGTCGGCGGCCAGCGGCAGGTCCTCCTTC
>DASYDR010000390.1:0-8129 GCA_036499545.1 Roseomonas sp.
CCTCGGCGCCGCGATCGGCGCCCTCGCCCTCGGCGCCCTCGGGGCGCTCGCCGGCCTCAGCAGCTTCCACGGCCTCGGGCGCGGCGTCCTCGGCACCGGCTTCGTCGCCCTCCTCGGCATCCTCGGCGGTGGCGTCGGCCTGGGCCTCACCGGGCTGGCCATCCTCGCGCCGGCCACGCCCGCGGCGGCGGCGGCGGCGGCGGCGGCCGGCCTCATCCTCACCGGCGCCGGCACGCTCGCCATCCTCGCGACGCTCGGCGCGGGCCGGCTCGGCGGCTTCCTCGGCGATCTCGGCCTCATCCTCCTCGGCCTCGATCTCCTCCGGCTCCTCCGGCTCCGGCGCGTAATCCATCCGCAGCGCGGAAGGCTGGGACGGCATCGCATCGGCGCTGTGCGCCCGGGTGCGCTCGACGCGCAGCGCCGGCGGGATCAGCGTCTCGTCCGGCTGCAGCAGCACCGACATCGACCAGCGCGCCTCGATCTGCGCCAGGCGGTCGCGCTTGCGGTTCAGCAGGTAGAGCGCCACCTGCCCCGCCACATGCACGACGATCTCGGCGGAGCGGCGGCGGGCGCCCTCCTCCTCGATCGCGCGCAGCACCTGCAGGGCGCTGCTCTCGACGCTGCGGACGAAGCCGCGGCCCTGGCAATGCGAGCAGGTGACCGTGTTGTGCTCGGCGATCGAGGGCCGCAGCCGCTGGCGGGACATCTCCAGCAGACCGAAATGGCTGATGCGGCCGACCTGGATGCGCGCGCGGTCATGGCGCAGCGAATCCTTCAGCCGCTTCTCGACCATGGCGTCGTGCTTCGACGCTTCCATGTCGATGAAGTCGATGACGATCAGGCCGGCCAGGTCGCGCAGCCGCAGCTGGCGCGCGATCTCCTCCGCGGCTTCGAGATTGGTGCGGAGCGCGGTGTCCTCGATGTGCCGGTCGCGCGTCGCGCGGCCCGAATTCACGTCGATCGCGACCAGCGCCTCGGTCTGGTTGATGACGATATAGCCGCCGGAGCGGAGCTGCACGGTCGGCGAATTCATCGCGTCCAGCGCGGCATCGACGCCGTGCCGGGCAAAGAGCGGCGTCGCATCCCGGTGCAGCCGCACCTTGGAGGCATTGGCCGGCATCAGCATGCGCATGAATTCGCGCGCCTGCTGGTAGGCGTCGTCGCCCTCGACGATCATCTCCTCCACATCGCGCGCGAAGACGTCGCGGATTGAGCGCTTGATGAGGTCGGCTTCCTCATAGATCAGCGCCGGCGCGGTGGAGGCCAGCGTGCGTTCGCGGATATTGTCCCAGAGCCGCAGCAGGTATTCGCAGTCCCGGCGGATCTCCGGCTTCGGCCGGTTGGCGCCCGCGGTGCGGACGATCAGCGACATGCCGTCGGGCAGCCCGACCTCGTCGATCGCCTCCCTGAGGCGCTTGCGGTCGGAGGCGGAGGTGATCTTGCGGGACACGCCGCCGCCGCGCGGCGAATTCGGCATCAGCACGGAGAAACGGCCGGCGAGCGAGATATAGGTCGTCAGCGCGGCGCCCTTGCTGCCGCGTTCTTCCTTCACGACCTGGACCAGCAGGATCTGCCGGCGGCGGATGACTTCCTGGATCTTGTAGTGGCGCAGGAAGCGCGGCGGGATGCGCCGGTCGCGGCCATCCCCGCCCTCGCCCTCGCCTTCGCCATCCTCGCTGTCGGAGCCGGGATCCTCGCCGCCGATGGTCTCGGGCGGCGGCGCCTCCGGCGCGCGATCCTCTTCCGCCAGCGCATCGGAGGCAGCCTCGGCCTCGGCTGCCGCCGCGTCCGCCTCGGCTTCGGCGTCCGGCGCGGACGGCACGGCCTCGGCCACCGGTGCCGCCTCGGCCGGGGTTTCGGGCAGCGGCTCGGCCGCGGCGATGATCCGCTCGGCCTCCATCAACAGCGGCTGCGCGGTCTCGATGACGGGCGCCGTCTCGGCCGGCGCCTCGATGGCGGTTTCGGCGACCGGCGCGGCATCGGCTTCGGGCGGCACCGTCCCGGCCGCCGCGGCATCGACGGCGGCGTCAGCGGAGGCCCCTTCGGGGACTGCCGCTTCGGACGTCATTTCGGCGACCGGCGCGGCCTCGGACGCGCGCTGGCGGTTGCGGCGCGCCTCACGGGCCTGGGCGGCGCGCTCCTCCGCTTCCTCGTCCTCGCGGGCTTCCTGGGCCTGCATCTCGATCAGGCGCTGCCGGTCGGCGACCGGGATCTGGTAGTAGTCGGGATGGATTTCGCCGAAGGCGAGGAAGCCGTGGCGATTGCCGCCATATTCGACGAAGGCAGCCTGGAGCGAAGGCTCCACCCGGACCACCTTGGCGAGGTAGATATTGCCCTTCAGCGGGCGGCGATTGGCGGTCTCGAGGTCGAATTCCTCAAGCCGGTTGCCATCCAGCACGACAACCCGGGTCTCCTCCGGGTGGCCGGCATCGATCAGCATGCGCTTGGTCATGGAAAGGAATGCTCCGCGCCGCAGGCCGCGCCGCGCATGGCGGCAAGGCGTGGGCGGATGAGGGTGGAATGGCCCGAGCGGAGACGACGCGGCGCGGCGACAGCGTGCGGTCAGCGGCCAATGCGTCCTCCTCTTCTCGGCGGGCCGCGGCGATGCCGGGCCCTGGGTGGGCGCGCCAGATCTCGTTGCCCCTCGGCCCTTCATCCCCCGCCCGGGCATCGGGCGGCTTCAGGAGGCGCAGGCGGGCCGGCGGAATGCGGAACCGCGCTTCGCGCACTCGGCGATCACGGGATGGATCGGGGGGCGCGGCACACGGCGCATCGGGTCGTCCCGCTGGGTATGGAGATGGCAGGATCCTGCCCGGGGGAACCGCGCACCGCGAAATGCCTGCGGCGGCGCGAACCGGGCCTCTCGGCTCCGCGCAATCGGGGCGCGGGCTTCCTGCCGAAAACCTCCACCAGCAACGGGAGCCGCCGGGGCAAGCCAGCATAGGGCGTGGCGTCCCTGGCCACAAGCGGCCGAAGTTCCGGGCCACCGTTAAGGTGTCATGGCGGGAAAGCCTGGAATCACCCTGAAATTCATGGCAAAGCTTCGCGGCGGAGGCCAGACCCCAATGCCGCGTCCCACCGCACCCGCCTTGATCGCCCGCCGCACCTTGCTCGGGTTCGGCGCGTCCCTGCTCTGGCTCGGCGGCGCCGAGGCGGAGCCGGCCCGCCGCCCCGCCAGGCGGCACCAGGCAACCAGCCGCGCCAGCCTGCCCCTGGTGGTGATCGACCCCGGCCATGGCGGCCGCGACCCCGGCACCATCGGCGCCAGCGGCATCTATGAGAAGCGGATCGTCCTGGCAACCGCGCTGGAATTGAAGCGGCAACTGGAGGCCGGCCGGCGCTGCCGGGTGATGATGACCCGCAGCCGCGACGTCTTCATCCCGCTCGGCGGCCGGGTCGATTTCGCGCGGCGGCGGGAAGCGGCACTGTTCCTTTCCGTCCACGCCGACAGCGCCCCGGGCGCCCGTGGCGCCAGCGTCTATACCCTGTCCGACACCGCCTCCGATCCGCTGGCGGCCGGCCTGGCGCGGCGGGAGAATGATGCCGATCGCGCCGGCGGCCTGCGCCTGCCCTCCGTCTCGCCCGAGGTGCAGCGCATCCTGATCTCCCTCATGCGGCAGGAGACACGGGCGGGCAGCGCCCGGCTGGCCCGCCTCGCGGTCGAGGAGCTGGGGGAGGAGACGGTGCTGCTGCCGAACACCCATCGCGAAGCCAGCTTCGTCGTGCTGAAGGCGCCGGAGATCCCTTCCGCCCTGGTGGAACTCGGCTTCCTGTCCAACAGCACCGACGAGGCGGCACTGAAGCGGCCGGCACATCGGGCGCGGCTCGCCCGCGCCCTGGTCCGGACCGTGCATAATTTCTTGGCGTAGGTTTATTAGCCCTCAGGCGCCGGCGCGCGCATCCGCGCGCTTGGCTACCGCGCTGTCAGGGTGCATCGGCGGCGACTTATGGTCGCGCGCGGGGCCGCATTCGCGGCCCCGGAGCATCGGCTTCGCCTCGCTCCGCCGAGACTATTGACGGCCTGCGGCCGCGAGCGGGCGGTCCTTCACGACGGGGCGGTCAGGCCGGCGGCGGGATTTCGACCGCCAGGACCTGGCCGGACATGCTTTCGGTGATCAGCAGCGTCCGTCCATCCGGCGCGAAGCAGCAATTGGTCGGCGTGCGGCCGAAGGACCGGCAATCGATCGCGAAGAGCGGCACGCCATGCTGGTCGCAGCCCCAGACCATGCCATGGCCCGGATTGGCGATGAACAGCCGGTCATGCGCATCGACCGCCATGCCGTCCGGCCCCGAGGTGCCGGCCGGCACCCGGAAGAACAGATTGGCCTTGCCGACCTGGTGGTCGCCGCGCAGCGGGAAACGCCACACTTCGCAGGCCCGCGTCATCGCCACATAGCAATGCGTGCCGGGGCGGTTGAGCGCGATGCCGTTCGGGCTCGGGCCATTGTCGATCAGCCGGTCGATGCGGCCATCCGCATGCAGGCGCAGCACCCGCCCGGTCGGATCCTGCAGCCCGGTCTGGCCCTGGTCGGTGAAGAGCGCGGCGCCCTGGCCGTCATAGACCACGTCGTTGACGCCCTTGAACCCTTCGCTCAGCACCGTCTCCAGCAGGGGCGCGATGCTGCCGGTGGCGGGATCGAGGCTCAGCAGGCCATGGCGGTAGTCGGTGATGGTCAGCGCGCCGGAGGGCGACAGCGCCATGCCGTTCGGCCACCCCTCATACTCGGCCAGCACTTCCCAGGCGGTGGCGCTGCCGATGATGAAGATGCGGCCGTTCGGGATGTCGGTGACCAGGAAGCGCCCGGCGGCGTCGAAGACCGGGCCTTCCAGGAAACAGTCGACTGCGGCGCCGCCGCGATTCGCATCGCTCCAGGCGCTGCGCCGGGGTTTACGCAAATTCGCCGGCACGGCGGCGAACAGCTTGGGGGTCAGGGCGAGCGGCTGGGGGAAGAACATGCGGCGAAGCTTGCCCCCACATCGCGATGCCGACAAGCCACATCGCGATGCCAATGAGGCGCTGCTCGCGCGGTCGCGAAACCGATGCAAGCCCCGGAAGCAACTCCATGCTTGACGCGCGACGGCGCGAAGCGACATGCAACGGAAAGCCGTGTAAGGATCCGTCCATGCCGTCTCCCCCGCTGCGCGCCCCTGCCGCGGCCCTGGCGCTTATCCTGGCCGCCGGTCCCGCTCTCGCGCAGTTCGGGCCCCAGGGCCCGCCCGCCGTCGGCATCGTCACCGCGGACCGGCATCCGATCACCGAGACGACCGAATTCGTCGGCCGGATCGAAGCGACGGACCGCGTCAACCTCCGCGCCCGCGTCACCGGCTTCATCCAGGAGATCGCTTTCCGGGAAGGCCAGGAAGTGCAGCAGGGCCAGGTCCTGTTCCGGCTGGAACGCCCGCCCTTCGAAGCCGAGGTGGCACGCCAGCAGGCGCTGATCGCTTCCGCCGAGGCGACGCTCGCCAATGCCCGCCTCACGCTCGATCGCGCGCGCGATCTGCTGCGCACCCCGGCCGGCACCCAGGTCCGCGTCGATGACGCGGTCGCCGCCGAACGCACCGGCGCGGCCCAGCTGCTGGGCGCCCAGGCGGGGCTGCGGGTGGCGCAGATCAACCTCGACTACACCGAGATCACGGCGCCGATCGCCGGCCGCATCGGCCGCACCAATTTCACCATGGGCAATGTCGTGGGCCCCGATTCCGGCACGCTGGCCAGCATCGTCAGCCAGGACCCGATGCGGGTCGCCTTCCCGATCAGCGCCCGCCAGGCGGGCGAGCTGCGGACCCGCTTCGCCAGCCGCGGCGGCGCCGACGCGATCCGGGTGCGGGTGCGGTTCAGCGATGGCACCATCTATCCGCAGGCCGGCCGCATCGTCTTCGTCGACCCCACGGTCGACCGCAACACCGACACCCTGCTGGTGCGCGCGCTGATCCCGAACCCGCTGCGCGAAGCCGGCAGCGCCAGCCCCGAGGTCGGCGACCGGCCGCTGGTCGATGGCCAGTTCGTCTCCGTGCTGATGGAAGGCGCGGAGCCGGTGCAGGCGATCACCGTCCCCCGGGCCGCGGTGCTGCAGGACCAGCAGGGCAGCTACGTCTTCGTCCTCGACACCGACAACAAGGCGCAGCGGCGCAACGTGACGCTCGGCCGCGGCCCCGCCAACACGGCGGTGATCGAACAGGGCCTGCAGGGCGGCGAACGCGTGGTGGCCGAAGGCGTGCAGCGCGTCCGCCCCGGCCAGCCGGTCAGCCCGGCACCGGTCAGCGCGCCACCGCCCGCGCCCGCGGCCGCGCCACCGGCCGGCGGGCGGGGCTGAGGCGCCATGTTCTCCGCGATCTTCGTCGACCGGCCGCGCCTGGCGATCGTCATCGCCATCGTCACCACCCTGGCGGGGGCGCTGGCGATGCTGCGCATCCCCGTCTCCCAGTTGCCGGATATCGTGCCGCCGCAGGTCTCGGTCACCACGCTCTACCCCGGCGCCTCCGCCGCGGTGGTCGAGCAGACCGTCGCCCAGGTGCTGGAAAGCTCGGTCAACGGCGTCGACCGCATGATCTACATGCGCTCGAACAGCGCCAATGACGGCAGCTATACCCTCAACGTCTCCTTCGCGCTCGGCACCGACCCCGATATCGCGACCGTCAACGTCAACAACCGGGTGCAGGCGGCGCTGGCGCGGCTGCCGCAGGAAGTGCAGCGCAACGGCGTGACGGTGCGCAAGCAATCCTCCGCCGTGCTGCAGTTCATCTTCCTCTACTCCGAGAGCGGGGAGCAGACGCCGCTCTTCCTGTCCAACTACGCCACCATCAATATCCTGGACCGGCTGGCGCGCGTGCCGGGCATCGGCCAGGTGAGCCTGTTCGGCCCGCTCAACTACTCGATGCGCATCTGGTTCGACACGGACCGGCTGATCAACCTCAACCTCACGCCATCGGATGTGGTGGCGGCGATCCAGGCGCAGAACGTGCAGGCGCCGGTCGGCCGGCTCGGCGCGCAGCCCTCGCCGAGCGACCAGCAATTCCAGATCAACCTGGAAACCCGGGGCCGCCTGTCGACGCCCGAGGAATTCAGCGACATCGTCATCCGCGCCAATGCCGACGGATCCCTGCTGCGGGTCCGCGACGTCGCCCGGGTGGAGCTCGGCGCCGCCAGCATGGATGTCGAGAGCCGCTACAACGGCCGGCCGGCGGTGGCTTTCGCGGCCTATCTGTCGCCGGGCGCCAATGCGGTGCAGGCGGCCGCCGCGGTGCGTGCCGCGATGGAGGAGTTGCGGGCCCGCTTCCCCACCGGCGTCAACTACCGCGTCTTCTTCGATACCTCCGACTTCGTGAACGACACCATCCACGAGGTCATCAAGACGCTGGCCGAGGCCTTCGTCCTGGTCGTCATCGTCGTCTTCCTGTTCCTCGGCAACATGCGGGCGACACTGATCCCGACCATCGCGGTGCCGGTCAGCCTGATCGGCGCCTTCATCGTGCTGCTGGCGCTGGGCTATTCGGCCAATACCATCTCGCTGCTCGCGATGGTGCTGGCGATCGGCATCGTGGTCGACGACGCCATCGTCGTGGTCGAGAATGTCGAACGCGTGATGGAGGAAGAACCGGACCTCTCGCCGAAGGACGCCACCAAGAAGGCGATGCAGCAGATCACCGGCCCGATCATCGCGATCACCCTGGTGCTGCTTTCGGTCTTCGTGCCGATCGGCTTCATCCCGGGCCTGTCGGGCGAGTTGTTCCGGCAATTCGCGGTGACGATCAGCGCGGCGATGGTGATCAGCGCCATCAACGCGCTGACCCTGTCGCCCGCGCTCTGCTCGGTGATCCTGCGGTCGCATCATGGGCCGCGGCGCGGCATCATGGGGCGGGTGCTGCGCAGCATCGACTGGACGCGGGATCGCTATGCCGGCGCCGTCTCCCGCCTCGTGCGGGTCGCTTTCCTCGGCATCGTGCTGACCGTGCTGTTCGGCGGCGGCATCTGGTTCCTCGGCACCCGCACGCCGACCGGCTTCCTGCCGCAGGAGGACCAGGGCGCCTTCTTCATCCAGGCCCAGTTGCCGCAGGGCGCCTCGGTCAGCCGCACCCGTGAGGTGGCGCGGCAGGTGGAGGAGATCCTGGCCCGCAACCCCGCCATCGAA